>CACFYB010000002.1 GCA_902570425.1 uncultured Pelagibacteraceae bacterium | reverse complement strand
TCTTTTTCTTTATTTCAGGCGGTCCAGTATTTTTTGATTTTTCTTATGGAATAATTGCTGCAATTCTATCTATCATTATTGGTTTTTTTATTCCTAGTAAGTTTAAGTTTTATTACTTTTTAATTGTCCCTTTAGGTTTATATATTTTGTTAAAATACTTTATTTTTTATGAAGAATTAATCGAATTAGGTAAATTAGATGGATTAAATTGGGTAGAAACTGGAGCTTGGGGTGGGCTATCATTAACTTTTATAATTTCATTTTTTTGTTTAATTTTTTGTTTTCCAATAGGAATGGCTTTTGCTTTAGGTAGAAGATCAGGTTTTCCATTAATTAGATATATATCTATAGGTTTCATTGAATTTTGGAGAGGAGTACCTTTAATTACAGTTTTATTTATGTCAGCTGTGATGTTTCCAATGTTTTTACCTGCAGATTTTTTTATAGATAAATTGGTAAGATGTATAATAGCTATTTCATTATTTGAGGCTGCTTATGTTGCTGAAGTTATTAGAGGAGGTTTACAAGCACTTCCTAGAGGTCAATATGAAGCTGCAAAATCATTAGGAATGGGATATTGGAGAATGCACATATTTGTAATTTTGCCTCAAGCTTTAAAATTGGTTATACCCGGTATAGCAAATACATTTTTAGCTTTAGTTAAAGATACACCATTAATTTTTGTTGTTGGTCTTTTAGAAATAGTAGGAATGTTGAATTTAGCAAAAACTAATCCCGAATGGTTAGGTTTTGCTATGGAAGGCTATGTATTTGCTGCAATAATTTTCTGGATTATTTGTTATGCTATGAGTAAATATAGCTATAATTTAGAAGAAAAATATAAAACAGATCGATAATAATTATGTCAGATAATATTATTCAAATAAATAATATGAACAAATGGTTTGGAGATTTCCAAGTACTAAAAGGAATAAATTTAGAAGTAAAACCAAAACAAAAAATTGTTGTTTGTGGTCCTTCTGGTTCGGGTAAGTCTACATTAATAAGATGTATCAATAGATTAGAAGAACATCAAGAAGGTGATATCATAGTTGATGGAACTGAATTAACAGAGGATACAAAAAATATAGAACAAATAAGAGCAGAAGTTGGAATGGTTTTTCAACAATTTAATTTATTTCCACATTTATCAATTCTTGATAATTGCACATTAGCTCCAATTTGGGTTAAAAAAATGCCAAAGAAAGAAGCTGAAGAATTGGCGCTTAAACACCTAGAAAGAGTACAAATATTAGATCAAGCTCAAAAATATCCAGGTCAATTATCTGGTGGGCAACAACAAAGAGTAGCTATAGCTCGTGCACTTTGTATGGAGCCAAAAATAATGCTTTTTGATGAACCTACATCTGCATTAGATCCTGAGATGATTAAAGAAGTTTTAGATGTAATGGTAAATTTAGCAAAACAAGGGATGACTATGATTGTAGTAACACATGAAATGGGTTTTGCAAAAGAGGTAGCTGATCAAATGATATTTATGGATGAGGGTATGATAGTGGAAAAAGCTGATACAAAGGAATTTTTTGCTAATCCAAAGAGTGAAAGGACTAAACTTTTTTTGAGCCAAATACTATAGTCAAGGTAAATTTCAAGAAATTTTTCTCATATTATAACATAAGTAATGCTTGACATATTTTTGATAAATCTCATTTTTTCGTCAAAAATAAAAAAAAATATAGTTGCAGTAGGTATTAAAAACTAGTTGAATGAGTTTTTATAAAAAATTAAGAGGGGTCTTAATGGAAGATAATTTTAATAAACACCTAGGCAATAAGCTTAAGCTTAGAAGACTAGCATTAGGTTTAACACAAACAAAAGTAGCAAAAGCAATAAACGTGACATTTCAACAAATTCAAAAATATGAAAAAGGGACTAACGGAGTAAGTTCGATTAGATTATTACAATTATCTAATTATTTAAAGGTTCCAATTAATTATTTTTTTGAAGATTTTTCAGAATATTTAATAAATTTAGAAAAATCTCAACAAGGACATATGAATGTAAATTACAATTTTTTGGTAAAATTATATTCTGAACTCAATTCAGACCAAAAATTGAAATTCAACAAGTCGTTGCAGGTATCTAATAATATTTCAAAAGTTGGCTAATTTGGCTCCTCGGGCAGGACTCGAACCTGCGACCAATTGATTAACAGTCAACTGCTCTACCAACTGAGCTACCGAGGAATATTAAAAACTCAACTTACTTTTTTTTTTAACTAAAACAAGAATTTTTTTGGAGGCAACGCCCGGAATCGAACCGGGATACAAGGATTTGCAATCCTCTGCGTAACCATTCCGCCACGTTGCCGTATGTTTTAGATGATAGCTACAAGGGTTTTATATAAAATATTTGCAATTAGTCTATTAAATAACGTTCCAATTTGATTATTGTTAATTTAAATTATTAAATTATAAACTAATTACACCCATGATAAGCGATAAATATATACATTCTAAAGTAGAAGATAAGATTTATGCTTATTGGGAGAAAAATAAATTATTTGAACCGCAGAAAAATTCAAAAAAGTTTTCAATTGTAATTCCACCACCAAATGTGACTGGAAGTTTACATATGGGACATGCTTTAAATAACTCAATTCAAGATTTCTTAGTTAGATATTATCGAATGAATAATTATGAAACTTTATGGCAACCTGGAACTGATCACGCAGGTATTGCTACTCAAGCACTTGTTGAAAGAAAATTAGAAAAAGAGGATTTAAATAAAAACAGTCTTGGAAGAGAAAAATTTATAAAAAAAGTATGGGAATGGAAAAATGAATATGGAGATATCATAATCAATCAATTAAAAAAACTTGGATGTTCTTGTGATTGGTCGCGGAACGCTTTTACTATGGATGAGAATTTATCTAAATCTGTAATTAAAGTTTTTGTTGAGTTATATAAAAAAAAATTAATCTACAAAGCTGAAAAATTGGTTAATTGGGACACTATACTGAAAACTGCAATTTCAGATTTAGAAGTAGATCAAAGAGAGATGAACTCTAAGATATACTATATAAGATATCCAATCGAAAATTCTTCAGAATTTATTACTATTGCTACCACAAGACCCGAAACTATGCTTGGAGATACAGCGATTGCAGTAAATCCAAAAGATAAAAGGTATAAAGAATATGTTGGTAAAACTGTCGCAATTCCAATAGTAGGTAGAAAAATTAAAATCATTAAAGACAACTATGCAGATCCTGAACAAGGGACAGGTGCATTAAAGATTACACCGGCACATGATTTTAATGACTATGAAGTGGGCCAAAGAAACAAGTTGGATATAATTAATATATTTACTGAGGAGGGAAAAATAAACAACAATGCTCCTCAGAATTACGTAGGACTTGATAGATTTGATGCTCGTAAAAAGTTATTAGAGGAACTTAAAGAAAAAGATTTTTTTGTTAAAGAAGAAAATATTAAGAATAAAGTTCCTTATGGTGATAGATCTAATTCAGTTATAGAACCTTTTTTAACTGAACAATGGTTTGTTGATGCAAAAAAATTAGCTGTGAAAGCAAAAAAAATAGTTAAAACAAAAAAGACAAATTTCTTTCCAACTAATTGGTCTAAAACTTATTTTCAATGGATGAATAATATTGAACCATGGTGTGTTTCAAGACAACTTTGGTGGGGTCATCAAATACCTGCATGGTATGGACCTGATAAAAAAATATTTGTTGCAACAAATGAATTAGATGCAAAAAAACAAGCTAAAAAATTTTACAAAAAAGATGTTGAAATAATTAGAGATCCAGATGTTTTGGATACATGGTTTTCATCTGGTTTATGGCCTTTTGCAACATTAGGTTGGCCTGATAAAAAAGATTTTGTTAAGAAATTTTATCCTACTTCAGTTTTAGTTACAGGTTTTGATATTATCTTTTTTTGGGTTGCTAGAATGATGATGTTTGGAATGGAATTTTTAAATAAAGAACCTTTTAAAGATATTTATGTTCATGCACTTGTAAGAGACGAAAAAGGACAAAAAATGTCTAAATCAAAAGGAAATGTTATTGATCCATTAGATTTAATAGAAAAATACAGTGCTGATGCCTTAAGATTTACTTTATTGTCTATGGCATCTCCAGGAACAGATGTAAAACTTTCTGAAGATAGAGTTAAAGGATATAGGAATTTTTTAAATAAATTATGGAATGCTAATAATTTCCTAATTACAAATAAATGTGATTTTAAGAAAACTGATAAAGTTCCAAAAATAACACTTAATATCAATAAATGGATATATTCTGAGTTAATAGAAATTAAAAACAAAATTCAAAAAAATATTGAGGATTACCGTTTTGATGAGGCTGCTAAAAATGCTTATCAGTTTGCTTGGCATTCTTATTGTGATTGGTATATCGAGCTTTCAAAAACAATTCTTTATTCTGATGATAAAAAAGCTCAAAAAGAGGTGAAAGAAGTATCTGCTTACATTTTTAAACAGATACTTGTAATGCTTCATCCTTTTATTCCATTTGTGACCGAAGAAATATGGTTAAAAAACAAGTTTGATAGATCAAATAAAAACTTTCTTATGTATAAAAATTGGCCATCTGGTAAAGCAAAGAAAGATCAATCTCAAAAAGATGTTGAAAAGATTATCAATATAATTTCAGAATTGAGATCATTTAAAAATGAGTTAAATGTAAGTCCTGGTTCATTTGTTGATATATCAATTAACAAAATTGCTAAAAAGAATAAAACTTTTATGACTAATAACGAAATAGTCCTTAAAAGGCTTGGTCGAATTAATAATTTTTATGAAAAAGATCAAGCTAAGCCATCAGCTACGCTAGTCATATCCGGGGACATATTTAAGATATATTTTGATGAGAATGTTGATTTAAATCTAATAAAAGAAAATTTAGTTAAAAGGCAGGGTAAATATCAGGAAGAAATGTACAAGATATCACAACGATTATCTAATAAAGGATTTACCGATAGGGCACCAAAAAATATTGTTGAACAAGAAAAAACTAACTATAGTAATTTAAAAGATGATATCAAAAAAATATCATTAACTATTGAAAGTTTATAATGCGGAAGTTTAACAAGAAAAAATTACCAAGTAGACATACATCTTTAGGTCCGGATAGAGCTCCACATAGATCTTTTTATTATGCAATGGGTGAGACTGAAAAAGATGTCTCCAAACCTTTCGTAGGAGTTGTATCAACATGGAATGAAGCAGCACCATGTAATATTGCTTTAATGAGACAAGCTCAGTCAGTTAAAAAGGGTGTAAGAGTATCAGGAGGAACTCCAAGAGAATTTTGCACGATTACAGTCACTGATGGTATTGCAATGGGTCACGAGGGAATGAAATCCTCTTTAATCTCAAGAGAAGTAATTGCAGATAGTGCTGAATTAACTGTGAGAGGTCATTGTTACGATGCATTAGTAGGTATCGCAGGTTGTGATAAGTCTTTACCAGGTTTAATGATGTCAATGGTAAGATTAAACGTACCAAGTGTTTTTATTTATGGTGGGTCAATACTGCCAGGAAAATATAAAGGTAAAGATGTAACAGTGGTAGATGTTTTTGAAGCTGTTGGAAAACATTCATCAGGTCAAATGTCAGCAAAAGAATTAAGAAAATTAGAATTAGTTGCATGTCCTACAGCTGGAGCTTGCGGTGGCCAATTTACAGCTAACACGATGGCCTGTGTATCAGAGGCAATCGGTTTAGCTTTACCTTATTCAGCAGGAACACCAGCACCATATGAGGAAAGAGATAAATATGCAAAAGCAAGTGGTCGAATGGTAATGGAATTATTGGCTAAAAAAATTAAACCAAGAGATATCGTTACAAGAAAAGCATTAGAAAATGCTGCAACAATAGTTGCTGCAACAGGTGGTTCAACAAATGCTGCATTACACTTACCAGCTATTGCAAATGAAGCAGGAATAAAATTTGATTTAATGGATGTTGCAAAAATATTTAAAAAAACACCTTATCTTGCAGACTTAAAACCAGGTGGAAAATATGTTGCTAAAGATATGTGGTTAGCAGGCGGTGTACCAATGTTATTAAAAACTTTATATGACGGTGGTTATATTCATGGTGACTGTATGACAGTTACAGGTAAAACAATGAAAGAAAATTTAAAGGGAATTAAATTTAATCCAAAACAAAAAGTGTTAAGAGCTTATAACAAACCCTTATCACCAGATGGAGGTGTTGTAGGATTAAAAGGTAATTTAGCTCCTGAAGGTGGAATTGTTAAAATTGCAGGACTAAAAAAATTACAATTTACTGGAAGAGCAAGATGTTTTGATAATGAAGAAAGCGCAATGAAAGCAGTTCAAAGTAATAAATATAAAGATGGTGATGTAATTATTATTAGATACGAAGGCCCAGTAGGTGGACCAGGTATGAGAGAAATGCTTTCAACAACTGGTGCTATTTACGGTCAAGGTAAAGGAGAGAAGGTTGCTTTAATAACTGATGGAAGATTTTCAGGAGCAACTAGAGGATTTTGTGTTGGCCACGTGGGCCCAGAAGCTGCTTTAGGTGGACCTATTGCTCTTTTACGTAATGGAGATGTAATTGATATTGATGCTAAGAAGGGAACAATTAATGTTAGATTAACTAGAACTCAATTAGCTTCAAGAAAAAGAAAATGGAAGGCAAGAAAATCCGATTTTGGATCAGGAACACTTTGGAAATATGCACAAACAGTTGGACCTGCATATCTAGGAGCACCAACTCATCCTGGTAAGAAAAAAGAAGTTAAGGATTATTCAAAAATTTGATGAAAATTCGCCCAGTTATTTTATGTGGTGGAGCAGGAACAAGACTTTGGCCTAATGCTAAAAAACATCAAGCTAAACAGTTTATAAATTTTGGTAATTGGACTTTGTTGGGAAAAACTCTTGAGAGAGTTAAAGCATCTATATATGATGCTCCAATTATTAGTACTAATGCAAAATATTTAAAACAAGTAAAACAACATTTAAAGAAACACAAAATAAGAAAATTTAAGATAGTTTTAGAACCTGCTAAAAGAAATACAGCACCAGCTATATTAAGTACGGCATTAATAAAGGATATACCTAATGAACAACCTTTAATGTTCTTGGCTGCCGATCATTTGATAGAGAAGATTGCATTATTTAATAAAGCTATCAAAAAAAATCAAAAGAAACTTACTCATAATAATATCTTTATCTTTGGAATTAAACCCAAAATGCCTTCCAGTGAATTTGGTTATTTTTTAACAAAAAATAACAAAGTAACTAGATTTGTAGAAAAACCTAAAGCGGCAAAAGCTAAACAAATAATTAGTAAAAAAGGTTATTGGAATTCTGGAATGTTTTATTTGAGAAAAGACTCGATCATTAATAATTTTAAGAAATACCAGCCAAATATTTATCGAAACTGCAATAACGCTTTAATAAAAGCAAAATATAAAAGTAACGTGTATTATTTAAACAAACAAGCATTTACTAAAGCAACAGCTAAGTCCTTTGACTATGCGATATTAGAAAAAACTAAAGATATCAATGCTATTAAATTGGATATTCCTTGGTCTGATTTAGGTTCTTGGAAAGAAATCTGTAAGATGTATGGACGAAATAAAAGACAATATTTTAAAAAGAAAAATGTATTTCATAGACCTTGGGGTAGTTATGTTAATCTATTCAATGGTAAGGAATTTCTAATTAAAGAATTATATGTAAAACCAAAAGGTATATTAAGTCTTCAAAAACATCATCACAGAGCTGAACACTGGGTAGTAACCCAAGGTAAACCTAAAATTACGTTAGATAAAAAATATTTTACCATGAAACCTGATGAAACTATTTTTATACCATTAGGTGCAATCCATAGAATAGAAAACCCATATAAAAAACCAGTAAAAATTATTGAAGCACAAGTAGGCTCAATTTTAAAAGAAACTGATATAGTTAGATACCAAGATATTTATGGAAGAATAAAATAATTATTTTACAAGAAAATTCACTTTTTTATTTGATAGATTTAAATCAATTTTTTTATATGAACCAAAATTATCTCCATCAATTTGAACAGGTATCAAATCATTTCCATCAATTGTAATGTTTTGTGCATAAGTAGTAATAACATTTTTATTTTTACTTAAATCACCATTAAGAATTATTAAAAAAATTGAATATAATAAACTAATCCTAGTCAAATCTTTAAATATATAGGTGACTAATTTCTCTTCAAAAATATTTGTTTTATTTATTTTATGATGTCCAGCGTAATATTTGGTATTTGAAGATAATATCCAGTCTGCTTGATAAAATTGACCATCAAAAGTGACATTTAACTTTTTATTATTCATAAACAAGAAATATTGAAAACCTTTGATACCAAATATAATTTTACCTAGAATCTTTTTAATTTTTGAATTAATTGAATGAACAATTTTTGCATCCCATCCTATACCAGCCATTAAAAAGAAATAATTATCGTTAATTTTTACAAGATTAGAGGATTTATAATTATTAGAAACCAATATATTGACTATATCATCAACTTTTTTATTCATTGATAATTCAGCTTGAAGCAAATTTGCAGTGCCAGCAGGAATATAACCTATGGCAAAATCGTCTTTAAAATCAAAATTATTTTTAATTAATTCATTAATTGCAAAAGAAACTGAACCATCACCACCAGCTACTATTAGTCGATCATAATTTTTTTGATTAAAATTTTTGAAAATTTTCTTAGCTTGATTTATTGTTTTTGTTTCAAAGTAGTCTATAGAAATATTCTCTTTTAACTTAGATAAAATCCTATTTATGAATATAGATTTTCTTCCAGATGAAGAATTCAAATTATAAATCAAACAACATAACATAATTAATCCTTAAAAAATTTTTAACAAATTTGTAACATTCAAATGAGATAACAATTAAATGATTCGTGTTACAGTTGTGTTAAAAAAGTTTTTTTTCCTTTTTTAAAGATGGTTTTTTAGTTGCAGGAACAAGCCCAAAAGCTTGGCTCTTCTTTCCTTTAATATTTCCACAATTTATTGACTTTAATTCAAATTACATTGTCCAATTTTTTATTTTGATATCAACTTATATTGTATTAGACTTTCTATCTTTGATTGGATATGCAGTGCTTGCACAAAAATTAATTACTTGGATAAAAGCAAATCCCAAAACAATTAATACAATCTCAGCGAGTGTTTTAGTTGTAATTGCATTAATAATTATTGTTACACAACAATATTAAGATATCTATTATGATGTATTTGCCACTTGAAAATTTATGAATTTCTTTATTTAATTGATATTTAATTAATTAATTAACCAAGGGAATAAAATGAAAATAAATAAATTAATTTTAAGTTTTATTTCTGCAGTAGCAATTTTACTTTCAACTTCTGTTGTATCTTTTGCAAAAGTGGTAGGTGATAAAATTGTTCTTGGTGCTGCAATTTCATTAACTGGTAAATACTCATCCAATGGTGTTCATACTCAAAACGGTTATAATATGGCCGTTGACAGAATCAATAGCATGGGTGGTGTTAAAGTTGGTGGAAAGACTTATAAGTTTGAAATCATTTATTATGATGATGAATCAAACCCAAAAAGAGCGGCCCAATTAGCAGAAAGATTAATCTCTCAAGATGGTGTTGAGTTTATGCTTGGACCATACAGTTCGGGATTAACAAAAGCAATTGCACCTGTTACAGAAAAATATGGTGTGCCAATGGTGGAAGCAAATGGTGCGTCTAGATCTTTGTTTACTAAAGGTTACAAATATCTATTTGCAGTTTTAGCTCCAGCTAACTTATATCTTGATGTTGCTATCGATTTAGCAGTAGAAAAGAATAACGGAAAACCAGTAACAGTTGCGATGGCATTTGAACAAGATGCATTTTCTCAAGATGTAAGATTGGGAGTTTTAGATGCAATTAAAAGAACAGGTTCTAAAAAAGTAATTGATGATAAATTACCAAAAGAACTTAATGATATGGCTGCTACATTAGTTAAAGTAAAACAAATGAAGCCAGATGTTCTAGTTGTTTCAGGTCATACTAAAGGTGCATTAACTGCCATTAGACAAATAGCTGAAATGAAAGTAGATGTACCTATGCTAGCGATGACACATTGTGATGCTGCGAAATTATCAAAACAACATGGTAAGAATTCACAATATGCTTTATGTGCTTCTCAATGGCATAAGACATTAACTTATAAAGATGATTTCTTTAAGAATGGTATGAAATATGCGGCAGACTTTGAAAAAGAGTTTGGATACGATCCACCATACCAATCAGCAGAGTCTTCAGCTGCGTTATTAGTTTTTAAAGATGCTTTTGAAAGAGCAAATTCTTTCGATAAAAAGAAAGTTAGAGATGCTTTAGCAGCTACTAATATGCAAACATTTTATGGAAATATTAAGTTCGCACCAGGTGGTCAGAATGTTGACAAGCCAATGGTACTTTTCCAAGTAATGTGTGATGGCTCAGGAAAATGTGAAAACAAAGTTGTAGCTCCAACTAAATGGGCTTCGGCTAAGTTAATTCACCCAGTTCCTAAGTGGTCTGAAAGATAAAAACTAATCTGTAAATACCCCCTAAAATCTAGGGGGTATTTTTTTTTATAGGTTGATTATGGATTTCATGGTTTTCCAATATCCAATGATTACTGTTCAAGCTTGCTTGGATGGTTTACTCCTTGGTATATTATTTGCATTGATTGCTTACGGTATGGCTCTTCAATGGGGAGTTATGAATATCATTAATATAGCTCAAGGTGATCTAGTTATCCTTGGAGGGTATATAGCATACTTTATGTATCTCTATGGAATACATCCAGCATGGGGAGTAATTGTTTCACCCATTATAATGTATTTTATTGGAGTTGGAATTTATAAGTTAGTGATCAACAAAGTTGTTGATCGAGATTTATTTATATCAATTTTAGCTACGTTTGGAATAAGTATTCTATTTATGCAATTAATGAATTTTGCATTTGGTGCAGATGTTGTTCTTGCTAACTCTGGCTATGGAACAACTATGTTATTTAATAATAATGTCACCTTACCTAATTCAAAAATATTTTCAGCATTTGTAAGTATAGTATTTGCAATTTGTTTAGTAATTTATATGAAAAAATCTAAGCTTGGACGTGCGATTAGAGCAACTGCTCAAAATGCTAGAGCTGCAAAGATTTTAGGAGTGGATACAGAAAAAGTTTATGCTGCAACTTTTGGCATAAATGCTGCTCTTTGTGGTGTTGCAGGAGCATTAATTTCAATCACTTTTACAATACACCCCTACATGGGATTACCATATACGATACGATCATTCATGATTGTTATTGTTGCTGGTTTAGGAAATTTACCTGGTGTTGCTATGTCAGGAATGGGCCTTGGTGTATTTGAGGAGTTTGCTGATTACATACTGGGTACAGAATTTAGAATTGGTTCAGTATTCTTATTATTGGTTTTAATTCTTGTTTATAGAAGATTTAAATTATCAAGAAAAAGAGAGTACTTAAAATGAGGAAATTATTACTAATGATATTATTATTAACATTTCCAAATTTATCTATAGGAAATGAAAGATTTATACCAATTGAATTATGGCTGGGGATACCATCGACTGGTTCAAGTGAATTGAAATTTTATGAGGTGAATAATAAGCAACATAATGGAAAATTAAAAGTCTCAGGTCCTATTGACTGGAAAAATGAGATAACAGGAAAGACGATTAAAGTTTATGAGAGAAAAAGAGGATCTAAAATACAGCTCTTTACAATAACTAATAATGGTCAATGCTTGGGAAGAGTGTGGGATAGTAGAAAAAGAAAAAGAGGAGTTGTTGTTGCAATAGATAATGGTTGTAAATTCCCACTAGGAACTTGGCAAGAGGGAGAAACTCGTGAATTCTTTTCAGCTTATAACTGGCCGAAAAAAAAATCAGGTGGTAGCTCTACTAGCAAAAGAACTGGGATGAAAAAGACACTGACTATTAAAAAATTAGGTGATGAAACAAAATGCCTTACTTTCAGGTGGCAGCTTACTATTATAGGTGGAAAAAGATCAGGAAAAGTAATAGATGATAACGACTATACTTATTGTCCCAATAAAGGTTTTACAAAATTAATATCAAGGAAATAATGAGTAAAAATATTATTTTATACGCAGCAATATTAGTTTTTGGAATAACAGCACCATTTATTTTTCCTGCATTTAAAGTCCAATTATCAATACTCTGTGTATTAATTGTTTTAGCAACTACTTGGAATATTCAAGGTGGTGAGATGGGTTATAATACATTTGGAAATATTCTATTTTACGGTTTAGGTATGTATTTATGTGCATCAGTTCAAGTTGGAATGTTTTTTCCGTTAGCAGAATGGACTGAAAGTGGAGGAGAAAAAACATTTGTACATACTCCAGCTCAATTTTTCCAAGGAATGGCAGTTGGACTTGTTGTTGCAGCAGTAATTCCAACAATAGTTGCTGGTTTAATTGGTTATGCGATTTTAGGGTTGAGAGGACATTATTTTGCAATTTGTACCTTGGGTTTAGGAGTTGCAGCTGGAGAAATTTCTGGAGGTATAGAAATTATTGGAGCAGGCCAAGGTTTTACAACTCCTCCTTTTCCTAATGTTGGTGGTTTAGAAGCTAGAGGAGAATTCTTTTACTTTTTAAGTTTTGGAGCGCTCATACTAACTTTCTTAGCTGTACGAGCAATTTATTCTACTAGATTTAAATTAATTCTTAATGCAATAAGAGATAATGAAGATAAGGCAGAAGCAATGGGTATTGAGACAATGAAATACAAAATTATTGGCTGGATGGTTTCAGCTTTCTTTTGTGGTTTGGCTGGGGGAATCATGGGAGGATTAGTTGGATACATAGACTCAACTGATGTTGCATTCGATGGAAGAGAGATGGGAGTGTTTATGGTTCTAATGGCAATCCTAGGTGGTAAAGGAACTTTATGGGGTCCTGTAATTGGAGCAACTGTGTTTCATATTTTTAAAGAAGGATTTTGGACATTCTTCTTAGGATGGCAATATGTTGCTTTAGGTGTTTTGATTGTTGTAATTGTAATTTATTTCCCTGAGGGAATTATGGGATGGTTAAGAGAGAAATATCCAGAGAAATTTGGTGAAGTTGTTGATGAAGCAGATCGGAAAGCACAAGTGGAATTAAAATGAGTATTTTAGAAGTCAGTAATGTAAGTAAATCTTTTGGAGGGGTTAAAGCCAATGTGGATATTTCTATGTCTGTAGAAAAAGGAAAAATATTTGGATTAATTGGTCCTAATGGCTCAGGAAAAACAACCTTATTTAATTCAATTGTAGGAACTTATCCTATAGACAATGGATCAATAAAATTTAATGGTAAAGAAGTTTCTGAATTACCTGTGCCTGTGATTGCTAAACTAGGTTTATTAAGAACTTTTCAGCAAACAAGAATTTATGGAAAATTAAATTGTGTGGATAATATGCTTATTAGTCATAAAGGAAGTGATGAAAGTATATTAAAGATATTTTCTAAGATACCTAAAGATTTGACAGAAAAAGCAGAGAACCTTTTAAATTTTGTTGGACTTTACCAAAAAAGAAAATTAAGAGCTGGTGATTTATCATTTGGTCAACAAAAATTACTAGAACTCGCAATGGCTTTGATGAACGAACCAGAAATGCTTCTATTAGATGAACCAACAGCAGGTATAAATCCAACATTAATTAATGGAATTATTGATAGATTGATAAAAGTTAACCAAGATTTTGGAATAACTCTTTTAGTAATAGAACACAATATGAGAGTGATCATGCAATTGGCAGAAAGCATTTATTGTCTAGCTCACGGCAAGATGCTTGCAAATGGAACACCAGATGAAATTAAAAATGATAAACGTGTTATTGATGCATACTTGGGGGCACAATAATGTCTAATCAATATGAAGTATTAGGAAAAGCTCCAGGAGCAGAAGATTTAAAAAAACTTGCACCAAATAACGTTCATCTTACAATTAAGAATATGAATGCTGGTTATGGTAAAATGGAAATTTTACATAATTTTGATCTGTTTGTAAGTAAAGCACAATCACTTTGTTTGATTGGTCCGAATGGTGCTGGTAAGTCAACAATACTTCATTCTATTTATGGGTTTACAAATATATTCTCTGGACAAATAGAGATAGATGGAAAAGAAATTACAAACCTTACACCTGCTGAAAAATTAAGATCTGTGGGAATAGCTTATATACTTCAAGATAACTCAGTTTTTCCAGATATGACTGTAGAGGAAAATTTATTAATGGGTGGTTTTATAAAAGAAAAAACAGAAGAGTCATATCAAGAGGCTGAAAAAATTTTTGAAAAATATGAGAGATTAAGAAATAGAAGAAACCAACCAGCAAAAGTTTTATCAGGAGGGGAAAGAAGATTATTAGAAATTTCTAGAGCATTAGTCATGAAACCTTCGGTATTATTAGTAGATGAACCTTCAATTGGTTTAGAACCAAGATATATAGATATGGTTTTTGAAATTCTAGGAGATCTTCAGCAAAATGAAAAAAAAACTATCATATTGGTCGAACAAAATGCAAAGAAAGGTCTACAGTTTGCAGATATAGGCTATGTTCTTGTTTCAGGTCAAACAGCAATTGCTGGAAAAGGAGATGATTTATTAGATAATCCAGATGTTGGTCGCCTATTCTTAGGTGGTTAATGATTGATATTAAGTATTTTTTAAATGGATTTAAATCTATTAAAGGTGTTGGAAGTCCTGCAATAGCATTAGGCGCTAGTTTTGTTGCTATAGGTGCATTGCTTAAAAATTTAGGATTCACAATTCAAGAAAGTATTTTTTCTACTTTTTTGACTTATGCATTACCCGGCTCGTTAGTAATGGCAGAATCAATGTTTATTGGAGCATCTTTAATAAATATTTTTATAGCAGTATGGTTAGTTAATGCCAGATTATATCCAATGACTGTAGCATTGATGCCATTATTGATGCACGAAACTCAGCCGAGATGGAAATATTATTTATCATGTCATTTTATAGCCGTTTCTTCATGGCTAATAATGAAAGATAATTACGAAAATATAGAGAAAGAAAATAGAATAGATTTTTGGATAGGAATTGGTACAGCTACTTGGTCCGTTGCGATTTTTTCAACAATAATAGGCTATGTTGCTTCAGATTTTCTTAATAGAGATATTCTTATTGGTTTAGCGATAATTAATCCAATATATTTTATTTGCATGATGATTGGTGCAATGAGAACGTTACAAATAAGTCTATCTGTAATTTTAGGAACGATTTTGGGTCCTGCTTTTTATTTTTTATCTCCAGAATGGTGTATTTTATTTGGAGGATTTGTTGCAGGATCAATTGCATTCTTATTAGGAGAAAAAAGTGACAGCTAGTATAATAATAGTAATTCTTGTTACATCTTTAGCAACATATTTATCTAGATTTTTAGGAGTTGTTAGTGCAGAGAAGATTAAAGAAACCTCAAAAATGTTTAGATGGTTTAATTGTCTTGCTTATTCTACTCTTGCTGCATTAATTGCAAGAATAGTAATATTTCCTTCAGGATCTTTATCTGAAGTAGATTATTTAATTAGATTTGTTGTAGTTATTTTATCTATTGGTGTTTTTTATTTGACTAAAAAAAATTTAGTTTACCCAACACTTTTCTCTGCTATCATACTATCCATATTTAGTAGCCATTTATGATTGAGAAAATTGATGGATTTGAAATTAATTTAAATGAAAAATCCAAAAGAATAATAGATATCGATATAACTGATGAGATATTAAATAAACTTATTTTTCCGTTTAATAAATTTGATTTAACTGCACTTGAATACAAGCCATTTACCAGATTTACTATTGCAAAAAGTTTAGATGATTTAAGTAACAACAAATTATCAAAATTAATTAATAAAATAATTAGGGATAGAAATACAGGTTGTTTTATTATTAAACCAAAAAAATTGATTTCCAAAATTGATAAAATCTTTTTAGTAAAATTATCAACTGCAGTGGCACATTTAATAGGGACTCCTAATCATGACGCTATGGCAGGAAAATACTATGCAAGGTTTCATGTAAAACATGAAGACAAAAGTGATTCTTATTTAAGAAAAGCTTATACAAATATGGATCTTCATACAGATGGAACTTATGTTAAAGAAAAAACTGATTGGTTATTAATGTCAAAATTAGAGGAAAAAAATGTAGAGGGAGGTGAAACAGCAATGTTACACCTTGATGACTGGGAACATTGTGATGAATTATTTAACGATCCTACAGCCAAAGAAGATTTTATTTGGGGTTCGCCAAAAAGTAAAAATATTGATTATAAAGTAGAGCATCCAGTTTTTTCATCTGATCAAGGGGGAAAACCACAAATTTCTTATATAGATCAATTTCCTGAACCTAAAAATATGAAACAGGGAATATTTTTACAAAAATTGTCTGATAGTTTAGAGGAAAGTGAAAATAAGATTATAACCAAGCTACCAGTTGGATCATCAGTAGTTGCAAATAATTATTTTTGGCTTCATGGAAGAAAACCATTTAAAGAAAACAAAGAATTAAGTAGAGAGTTATTAAGAATAAGAGGTTCTTTTTTTATTAATTAATATAGATTATCCTTTATAAAGTATTAGTTATGAAATTAGGTTTTATAGGAACAGGAAAAATTGCATCTTCAGTAATAACTGGGATATGTGGATCATCTATCAAATATAGTAAGATACTTATATCTTCTCGAAATAATAAAATCGCCAAAGGATTAAAGAAAAAATTTAAAAAAATTCTTATTGAGAAAGATAATCAAAAAATAGTTGATAATAGTAATTGGGTATTTTTAGCAGTGACACCTACGGTAGGAGAAAAGATAATTAAAAAACTCAAATTTAAGTCTAACCAGACAGTAGTAAGTTTTATTTCGACTATCACAATTCTAGAATTAAAAAAAATGATTAAAACAAAGGTTGATATTGTGAGAGCAATCCCGTTACCACCAATATCTCTAAAAAAAGGACCTGTCCCGATTTGTCCTCCAAATAAAAAGGTAAAAAATTTTTTTGATAAAATTGGTTCTACTGTGGAGATTAAGAATGAAAAACTTTCTATTAATTTTTGGTCAACATCGGGAATGATGGCATCTTATTACGAATTATTGAAAGTTATGAGTGGATGGTTAGTTAAAAGAGGTATTAAAAGATCAGATGCTCAAAAATATATTACAACATTATTTTTAGCTTTATCTGAAGATGCAGTAGTAAATTCAAAAAAAGAATTAAAATATTTAGTAAAAGAGTCACAAACTCCTAAAGGATTAAATGAGCAAGGTTTAAAAGAAATGAGTAAAAAAGGTGTTTATAAATCCTTAATAAATACTTTAAATAGCATTCATAAAAGACTAAACAAATAATTAATGTCTGAAAATATTTTAGAAATTAATAATTTATCAAAATATTTTGGAGGGCTAGCAGCGGTATCAGAGTGTTCTCTTAAAGTTAAAAAAGGAACTATCACAGGTATTATTGGACCTAATGGTTCTGGTAAAACTACTTTATTTAACCTTATAGCTGGAAATTTAAAATCTTCTGCTGGCAGTGTCATGTTTAATAATGAAAATATTACTGATGTTCCATCCTATGAATTATTTTCAAAAGGATTACTTAGAACTTTTCAAATAGCCCATGAATTTACCAATTTATCAGTTTTAGAAAACTTAATGATGGTTCCAGGAAATCAATCTGGAGAAAAATTAATGAATGCTTTGTTAAAACCTTCATTGGTTGCAAAAGAAGAAAGTCAGATTAAAGAAAAGGCAATGGAAGTTGTTAATTTTCTTAATCTTGGTCATTTAAAAAATGAATTAGCAGGAAATTTATCTGGTGGACAAAAAAAATTATTAGAACTTGGTAGAACAATGATGGTTGATGCAAAATTAGTTTTGCTAGATGAGGTAGGAGCGGGTGTTAATAGAACTTTACTAAAAGATCTAGGTACAGCTATTCAAAAGCTCAATAAAGAAAAAGGTTACACTTTTTGTATGATTGAACATGATATGGATTTTATAGGAAGATTATGTGATCCAGTAATTGTAATGGCAGAGGGTTCTGTTCTTTTTGAAGGTTCAGTTGAGGATGCAAAAAAAGATGAGAAAGTTATTGAAAGTTACTTAGGTAGAGGTTCGAAATTAAAGGATAATTAAGGTGGCATTTTTTGAAGGTAATAATATGACTGGTGGGTATGGCAATGGTCCAGATATTATTAATTCATGCTCTGTAAATGTTGAAAGAGGAGAAATAGTATCGATCCTTGGACCTAATGGTGCTGGGAAATCTACAGCGATGAGAGCGATGTTGGGTTTGTTAAATTTAAAATCTGGCTCGGTGATTATTAACGGCAAAGACATTTCAAAACTTTCTCCACAAGATAGAGTTAAAGAGGGTATTTCATTTGTACCTCAAACAAAAAATGTTTTTGCCGGCATGACAGTGGAGGAAAATTTAGAGATGGGTGCTTTCTTAATTAACAATGAGTTTAAAGAAACAATTGAGGAAATATTTAACTTGTTTCCAATTCTTAAAGAAAAAAAAGATCAGTTAGTTGGTGAATTATCTGGTGGGCAAAGACAACAAGTTGCTTTAGGTAGAGCACTGATGATCAAGCCTTCCGTACTAATGTTGGATGAACCAACCGCGGGCGTATCACCCATTGTGATGGATGAACTATTTGATCATATCGTAAAAGTAAAAAGAACTAATGTAGCAATTTTAATGGTTGAACAAAATGCAAAACAAGCATTGAATATTTCTGATAGAGGATATGTTTTGGTAACGGGTGAGAACCGGCATTCTGGCACTGGGAAAGAATTACTAGAAGATCCAAGAGTAAGAAGCTCTTTTCTAGGTGGTTAATATGGACTTTATAAACGCAATTATACTTTTATTAAACTACATTTTTGTTCCAGCTTTAGCATACGGATCCCAATTAGCACTTGGTGCAATTTTTGTAACTTTAATCTATGGAATTTTACGATTTGCGAACTTTGCTACAGGAGACATGATGTCTTTTGGAACAATGTTTGTAATCATATTCACTTGGTATTTTCAGTCTGTTGGAATTAGTCTTGGAGTTTTTCCCACAGCTCTTTTAGCAATTCCTTTTGCTATTATTTTTATGGTTGGTTACATGTTAATAATAGATAAATTTGTCTTTAAATATTACCGATCAAAAAAAAGTCCCCCTGTACAATTAGCAATGGTAAGCATTGGAGTAATGTTTGTTACTCAAGCAGTGGTTCGTATAATTATTGGTCCCTCTGACAGAAGGTTTTTTGATGGAGAAAAATTTTTAATTAAAGCAGGTGAATTTAAAGAAATGACAGGTTTAAATGAGGGTCTTGCCATAAAATCTACTCAAGTTATTACAATTATTGTTACATTGATTTTAGTTTCAACTCTGTTTTGGTTTTTAAATAAAACTAAGACAGGAAAAAGTATGAGAGCGTATTCTGATAACGAAGATTTAGCATTGTTATCAGGTATTGATCCAAAAAAAATTGTAACGACAACTTGGGTCATAGCAGGCATCCTCGCTACTATTGGTGGTGCTTTATATGGTTTAGACAAAAGCTTTAAACCATTTACCTACTTTAATAATATGCTCCCAATATTTGCAGCAGCTATTGTGGGTGGCATTGGTAATCCATTTGGAGCCTTTCTCGGAGGATATGTTATTGCTTTCTCAGAAATATTATTAACTTACGCTTACAGAAAATTTTTTATGTATGTTTTGCCTGAGAGTATGGAACCTGGTGGTTTAGTTCAATTACTTTCAACTGATTATAAATTTGCTGTGTCGTTTTCAATATTAGTTATCGTATTACTATACCGACCATCAGGAATATTTAAAGGGAAGGTATTGTGAGAAAAAATTTAAATGTAATAGCAGCTTATAGTATAATGATGGGCTTAATTATCCTCGTTGGAATATTCCAATCTTGGAATATTGCTTTATCAATATTTAATCTTTGCTTGATTTCAGCTGTTATGACAATGGGCGCTAATATTCAATGGGGTTATGCTGGTCTAATTAACTTTGGGATAATGGGTTTTACAGCTTTAGGTGGTTTAGCAGCAGTTCTGATTTCAGTAGATCCAGTTCAAGAAGCTTGGAGCGCAGGTGGATCTAATATTTTATTTAGTCTTTTTCTAATAATAGCAATGGTATTGGCTGTAAGATATATATTAAAGAATTACAAAAAATCGAAAAACAGAACTTACATTGTAGCTGCTATCATAGTTTTGGGAATTGTTATCATAAGATTTATTTCAGAACCTGGAATTGAAGCAATTGAAAATGTAGAGCCAGCAAAAACTGGTTTTCTTGGTGGATTAGGTCTTCCAATTATTTTTTCTTGGGTTGTTGGAGCTTTTTTTGCAGGTGGATTAGCTTTTGTTATAGGAAAAGTAGCCTTAGGACTAAGAGCTGATTATTTAGCTATAGCAACTTTATTGATATCAGAAATTGTTATTGCAATTATAAAACATGAGGATTGGCTTACAAGAGGTGTTAAGAATGTAATTGGATTAAAAAGACCTGCACCTTATGAGGTAAACTTACAACAAACAGATTGGTTTATAAATCTTGTTGAAAAATTTAACTCAAGTAAATTAAATTTAATTACTGATTTAACAGAAAGACAAGCAGCCTTAAATCAATTAGTAATCGAAGGATCATCAGTTTTTGTAAAACTTTGTTACTCAGGATTATTTTTAGTTGTAGTAATTATTTTATTAATCTTAACTCAAAAAGCTCTTTATTCTCCTTGGGGAAGAATGATGAGAGCAATTAGAGATAATGAGGAAGCAGCTAATGCAATGGGTAAAAATGTAGTAAAACAACACTTATTAATTTTTGTTTTAGGCTCAGCCATCGTCGGTATTGCAGGTGCTATGTTAGTTACACAAGATGGACTGTTTACTCCTGGAAGTTATAGGCCCTTGAGATATACTTTTTTAATTTGGGTAATGGTTATTGTAGGTGGTAGTGGAAATAATTTTGGTGCTATTCTTGGAGGTTTTGTTGTTTGGTTCTTATGGATTGAGGCGGCTCCGATTGGTCTTTATTTGGTCAATTTAACTACAGCAGGTCTAGAGGATACACACTTTTTAAAAGTACACTTAATTGAAAGTGTTCCTTACTTTAGATTTTTAATGATGGGAGTAGGTCTTTTGATAATAATGAGATATAGACCAAAAGGTATACTTCCTGAAAAAATAGAAATAAAATAATTATTATGAAATATATTATTACAGGTGCCGCAATAGCTTGGGCTTTGTATATGGCAGATAAATATTTATTTTTTTAAAAAAAACCCCCAACAAATTAATGCTGGGGGTTTAAATTTTAAGATAAATTATCTTTGTTTTTTAGTTTTGAATTTTCCGCCTTTGATTTCTTGTTCTAAGAAAGAACCTTCAGCTTCACCGACGTTAGTAAAAGTAACTCCAGTTGCACCTTCGTAGTCAACTTTCTTACCTTTAGCTAATAAGTCTAAACCTTTTTTAAGTTCACCTGGATAAATTTTTGTTCCAGGACCATTAGCAACATCCATTACATTTTTTGCAATTGACCCTCTATCAGCAGAACCACCTGCCTGCATTGCTAAAACAATTAACGCTGCAGCATCATAAGATTCACCTGTGTATGGACCTGAACTATCTATACCACCTGCACTTGCAACTTTTGCAAATACTCCAGCACCTTTCCCAGTTGAACCTGGCATTGATCCAAAAGATTTTTTTAAATCTTTTCCAAAAGTATCAACTAAAGATTGTCCAATCATACCATCTGATAAAATAAATGTATCAAATGCACCTGCATCTAAAGATGCTTGGATAATTCCTTTTCCTCCTTGGTCAAGATATCCAATAACAGCAACTGCATCACCACCTGCTGAAGCAAGAGTTGCTACTTCAGAAGAATAGTCTGCCTTTCCATCTTCGTGAGCTGTTACAGTAGTTACTTTAATACCATGAGCTTCCACAGCTGCTTTATAAACATCAGCTAAACCTTTACCATAATCGTTATTGGTATAAGTAATAGCAACATTTTTGATTTTTCTGTCTTTAGTAATATCTGCAAGAATTTGTCCTCCTCTAGCATCTGATGGAGCAGTTCTAAAGAAATACCCATTATCATCTAGTGTTGTTAATCCAGGAGATGTTGCAGAAGGTGAGATCATTACCACACCATTTGGTACAGCAACATTTGAAGCAATAGCACCAGTCACACCTGAACAGTCAGCACCCATGATAGCTGCAACTCCTTGTGAAATTATTCCTTCAGCAGCAGCTGTTGCAGCGGCAGAGTCAACACAAGTAGAGTCTGCTCTTATGACTTGAATTTTTTTTCCACCTAGTAGTGAACCAGAATCTGAAGCTTCCTTGAATGCAAGTTCTGCAGAAGCAGCCATAGCTGGTGTAAGAGATTCAATAGGACCGGTAAAACCTAAAATAATTCCCATTTTAATCCCATGCCCATCTGCCGATACATTTGATGTTAAAGTAAATACAAATGTAATTGCAGCAATTAATAATCTTTTCATTATTTTCCTCTTTTTATTTAGTTAACTATTTATTTGTACAAAGTTAAATTAAATCTAATTTACAAAAATTTTCAACAAGCAAATTAACCTAATTTGTAGTAGCTTTAATTAAATAAAATAATGAAATCAAATAAAATAAAGCCAAAATTTAATCTAAAAAACAACCCTAGAGTTGGCTTAATTGCTTTAGCAACTGACTTTATTATCGAAAGAGATTTTTTAAGAGTGATTAAAGATAAAAAAATAGATTTTTTTGTAAACAGAATTAAATGTTATAATCCACTTTCTAGAAAAAATCTAATCAAAATGTCTAAAAAAGTTACAGAAGTTACAAATAACATTTTACCTAATGAAGATATAGATTGTGTAGTCTATGGATGTACTTCTGGAACTATAGCTACTGGATATGATTCAATTAAAAAAAAAGTAAAAGCAGCAAAACCAAAAGCAAAGTTAACAACACCAAGTTCAGCCGCAATCATAGCTTTAAAAAAATTTAATGTAAAAAAATTAGCGATTTTTACACCTTATAGTAAAAAGTTGAATGATGAAGTTGTAAATCATTTTTTAAAAGAAAAATTTGAAGTTGTTTCAAATTCATATTTGGATATTGCTGCTGACTATGATATTGGTAAAGTTGATCAGGATTTTTTATTTAAAATTTTATCTAAAATGAATATTGCAGGAGCAGATGCACTATTTATTTCTTGTACTGCGTTACCAGTCTTAAACATAATTGATAGATTAGAAAGTAAACTTAAAAAACCAGTTTTATCTAGTAATCAAGCTTTGATTTGGAACACATTAGTGGAAATTGGTGAAAATAAAAATGTTAAAGGTTTTGGAAAACTATTTCTTAAAAATTAATTATGCTTTTCAAAAAAGAAGAATATAAACAAAGACTTTTAAAAGTTCAAAAAATGATGCAAGAAAAAGATATTGAACTTTTAATCTCACATGACACTAATAATATTAATTATTTAACAGGATATGATGCATGGTCATTTTATTATGCCCAATGTGCACTAGTTCATATTGATGCTGACGAGCCAATATGTTTTGTCCGAGACCAAGACGCTGGAGGGGCTTACATAAAAACTTATCTCAAAAAAGAAAATATAATCGTTTATGATGAGCATTATATTCATACATGGCCTAAACATCCTTATGATTATCTCATTAAAATAATAAAAGATAAAAAATGGGATAAACTCTCTATTGGACTAGAGATGGATGCTCATTACTTTACTGCATTCTGTTACGAAAAAATTAAAAAAGGTTTGTCAAACGCAAGAATTAAAGACTCAGAGAGATTGGTAAATTGGGTGAGGCTAATAAAATCAGAAACCGAAATAAATTTTATGAAATCTGCAGCAAAAATTTCCGAGTTAGGAATGAAAAAGGCTTTTGAAGTAATTAAACCAGGTGTAAGACAATGTGATGCTGTTGGTGAAATTCAAAAAGCATTATTCTATGGTACTCCAGAATTTGGTGGTGAATATTCTAGTATTGCAACATTATTACCAACGGGTAAAGGTACATCAGCTTCTCACTTAACTGCTACTCAAGACGAGTTTATTGAAGGTGATGCCACTATTATAGAGCTTTCAGGAGTTTATAAAAGATATCATGCGCCTATGGCTAGAACCGTCTTGCTAGGAAAACCTGATCAATTAAAAATTGATACAATGAAAAAAACAATTGAAGCTCTTGAAGCAGGAATTGATGCGACAAAACCTGGAAACACAGTTGATGATGTAGCTCATGCATTTTGGAAAATTTTAGATAAATACGGTATCGAAAAAAAATCTAGGACCGGTTATTCAATTGGAATTGGTTATCCGCCTGATTGGGGAGAGCATACTCTAAATATTTATAAAGGTGACATGACACTTCTAGAGCCAAATATTTGTTTTCATATGATTGCTGTAATGCAATTTGGAGATTGGGGCGTTGAAGCTTCTGAGGCAGTAAGAGTAACAGATAAAGGAGCAGAATTATTCTGCAATATGTCCAAAGAACTTCACGTTAAAAGCTAATTATTAAAGGTTGAAATTTATACTCACAAATGTTTTAAAGTTATTTATTTTATGTCAAAACAAAAAGATTTTGTTAAGTTCGAAAATGTAGATAAAAGTTATGATGGTAAAATTTTAGTCGTCAAGAACCTTCAATTAGATATTGCTGAAGGTGAGTTTATCACAATGCTAGGACCATCTGGTTCTGGAAAAACGACATGCTTAATGATGTTAGCTGGGTTTGAAACACCAACTAACGGAGAAATCTATTTAGGTGGAAAAGCGATCTCAAGTATACCTCCACATAAAAGAGGAATTGGAATGGTATTCCAAAACTATGCTTTATTTCCACACATGACAGTTTACGAAAATTTAGCATTTCCATTAAGAGTAAGAAAAATTCCAAAAGATGAAGCAGACAAAAAGATTGATAAGGCGCTGTCTATGGTATCGCTTCAGGGTTTTGCATCAAGGATGCCTGGACAATTATCTGGAGGACAACAACAAAGGGTTGCGGTTGCTAGATCGTTAGTGTTTGATCCACAACTAGTTTTAATGGATGAGCCTTTAGGTGCTTTAGATAAAAATTTAAGAGAGAGTATGCAGTATGAAATTAAACACATACATGAAAGTATTGGAGTAACTGTAGTTTATGTAACTCATGATCAAAGTGAAGCTTTAACGATGTCAAATCGTATAGCAGTTTTTAATGATGGAAAGGTTCAACAGCTCTCAAGTCCAGATGAATTATATGAGAAACCAGTTAATTCTTTTGTTGCCGAATTTATTGGAGAAAATAATACATTTAATGGAGAAGTCTCAGATATATCAGGTGAAAAGTGTAAAGTGAAATTGACGAACGCTGAAATTATAGCTAATCCTATATCTGTTAAGTCCAAAGGTGAGAAAACAAAAGTTTCATTAAGACCGGAAAGAGCTTTAATTAATCCTAAAAACCAAATGGATAATATTCATAATGGAAAAATTGAGGAAGTTATTTACCATGGTGATCATACAAGAGTTCGAATAAATTTATTAGGAAATCCTGAGTTTATTTTAAAAGTACCAAATAGTTCAGCAAATCTTGATATTAAGCTTGGAAATGAAATTAAGATTGGATGGAATAGTGAGGACGCAAGAGCCTTAGACCCAAAATAAACATCTCAAAAGTCTTTGTATAATAAGTGGAAAACGCCTGTTGACTCTAGTACTTAGACTTGCTTTAATTTACTTTTACAAACGTTTAAACGGAGGAAAAATGAAAAAACTTAGTAAAATATTACTAGCTATTTCTTTTGTACTTTCACTAACTACTTCAGCTTTCGCAACTACAGTAACTGCGGTATCTTGGGGTGGGGCTTATACTGAGTCTCAAAAGTTAGGATATGGTGATCCAACTGCTAAAAAACTGGGCATTAACATTGCTTGGGTTGACTATTCAGGTGGTTTATCAGAAATCAAAGCACAAAAAGAAGCTGGAAAGATCACGTGGGATATAATCGACGTGTTTGCAATGGATACTATTACTGGATGTGATGAAGGTTTATTTGTTGAATTTGATTTCGATAAAGACTTTCCACCAGCTCCAGATGGAACTCCAGCAAGTAAAGATTTCTTTACTGCTATGCCTAGTAAATGTGCTGTAGGAAATATTTTATATTCTTGGAACTACGCTTATAACACTAATAATGTTAAAGGTACTCCAAAGACTATCAAAGATTTCTTTAACACAAAGAAATTCCCTGGAAAAAGAGCTATCTACAAAAGCGCTCTAACTAATTTAGAGATTGCTTTAGCTGCAGATGGTATTAAGCCAGGAAAAGGTGGAGCAAAAATCTACAAAGCTTTAGAAACAGAAAAAGGTGTTGAAAGAGCAATGAACAAGATCAAAAAACTTTGCACAGACCCTAACGGTGGATGTGTATTTTGGTCTGCAGGTGCTCAACCACCAGAACTGTTAGTATCAGGTGAAGTAGTAATGGCTACTGGTTGGAATGGTAGATTCTTCAATGCTGAAATTGGAGAAGGTGCACCAATCAAACAAGTTTGGGATGGCCAAGGTCTTGACTACGAATATTTCGTACAAGTTAAAGGTGGACCAAACGATGCTAATGGTATGGCTAAAAAAGCTTTAGCTATGATGACTAGTGCAGAGATGTTAGCAGGAAGTGCTAAATACATCGCATATGCTCCTTGGAGAAAATCTTCAATTAGTATTATGGAAAAAGGTGAGCCTTGGTATAAAGATGGTAAGACTAACATGGTACCACAAATGCCAACTGCACCAGCTAACACTAAAAACTACTTCCTAGTAGATCCAATTTTCTGGGCTGATAACGGAACAGAGCTTGGTGAAAAATGGGAAGCTATGAAAGCTGGTCTATAATTTAAGTTTTAAAGAACTTAATTATATATTATAATTTAAGGGCGGTTATTTATAACCGCCCTTTTTATTTATGAGCTCAGAAACTAAACAGATTTTAACAACAGATGGGATACCTTTAGAGGTAAGTCTTAAAAAAGCAGAGAGAAAGAATAAGGTCAAAGCTTTCTTGCTTGTAGCTCCATTATTATTTTTTTTAATAATTACTTATGTATTTCCAATAGGTGACATGTTGTTCAGAAGTGTCGATGATAAAATGGTAACACAAATGCTTCCAAAAACTTTTAAGGCAATGGAAAATTGGGACGGTCAAGAATTACCTGAAGAAGAAGTTTTTGCGGCATTTCATGAAGATTTTATAAAACTAGTTGAGGATAAACGTGAAGGTAAATTATCAACTCAACTTAATTATACTAAAAATGGATTTAAAAGTATTATTAAAAAGTTAAGAAGAAAATCAAAATCATTTGAAGAAGGAAATTATAAAGAACAAATAATGTCAGTGCACAAACGATGGGCTGATGTTGAATACTGGAGAGCAATTCAGAGAAGAGCTCCTGAATTTACAGGTCAAAAATATCTAAAAGGAATGGATATGTATGTAAATGAAGAAGGAAAAATAGTAAGTGTTGAAGAAGATAGAAGAATACACAGAGTGTTATGGTTAAGAACTCTAGAGATTGCATTTTTTGTTACAGTCTTTTGTTTCTTAATGGCTTATCCAATAGCTCATTTATTAGCTACTTTGCCTATGAAGTACAGTAACTTATTAATGATCTGCGTATTACTTCCGTTTTGGACTTCACTACTTGTAAGGACGGCTAGCTGGATGATTTTGTTGCAACAACAAGGAATAGTTAATGATTTCTTTGTGGGGATTGGATTGGTTGCAGATGATAATAGACCTGAAATGATGTACAACAAAACAGGAAGTTATGTGGCAATGACCCAAATACTATTGCCGTTTATGGTCCTACCACTTTACAGTGTAATGAAAACTATCTCACCAAGCTTAATGAGAGCTGGAAAATCACTAGGTGGAACACCGTTCGTTGCATTTTGGAAGGTTTATTTCCCTTTAACAATACCTGGAATAGGCGCAGGTTGTTTATTAGTATTTATTTTAGCAATAGGTTATTACATAACACCTGCATTAGTTGGTGGAGCATCTGGGACTTTAATAAGTAACCAAATTGCCTTTCATATGAAAAGTACATTAGATTGGAGCTTTGCATCTGCAATGGGATTAATGTTGTTGAGTGGAGTTTTAGTGATTTATTGGCTTTATAATAAAATAGTTGGAATTGATAATATTAAATTAGGATAATAAATATGGCTTTACCAAAATATACCGAACCACATTACCGAATTTGGCACTATATTTATCTTACAATTTGTGGTGCAGTTTTCTTTTTTCTAATCGCACCTTTATTTGTAATCTTTCCATTATCATTTAATGCAGAAGAGTTTTTGAGTTTTTCTGAAGGAATGAAGCGTTTAGATCCAGATGCTTTTTCTTTGAGATGGTATAAAGATATGATTTACGGAACCAAAAATCCTTGGGGATTAGCTGCTAAGAATAGTTTTATAATTGCAATTTTCGCTACTATTGGTTCTGTTATACTTGGAACAGTTGCTGCTCTAGGATTAAGCAGCAGACATATGCCTTACAAAGGTTTGATAATGGCTGTTCTAATTTCACCTATGATTGTACCTTTAATTATTTCTGGTGTTGCAATATTTTTCTTTATGGCAAAGGCTGGTTTGGCAGCAACACATACTGGTATTGTTCTTGCTCATATTATTTTAGGAACTCCTTTCGTGGTAATCACAGTTACAGCTACTTTGTCAGGATTTGATCATAGTGTTACAAGAGCTGCTGCAAGTTTAGGAAGTGATCCTGTGAATACTTTTATGAAGATTACTTTACCATTGATTTTACCAGGAGTTATCTCTGGAGGTTTATTTGCATTTGTGACTTCATTTGATGAAGTTGTTGTAGTTTTATTCTTAGCTGGATTAGAAAATACTACTATTCCAATTCAAATGTGGACGGGATTGAGGGAACAGCTGAGTCCAACTATTTTAGCTGTTGCAACTTGTTTGATTATATTATCAACCTTGATATTAGTAACTGCTGAACTTTTAAGAAGAAGATCTGAAAGACTCAGAGGAATAAATCAATAACAAGTCATATCATGAAAATTAAAAATGTAGTGGTAATTGGTTCAGGTACAATGGGCAGTGGTATAGCTGCACATCTTTGTAATGCAAATATTCCAGTTACTTTATTAGATTTAAAAACTGAAATAAGTGAAAATGCAAGAGAAAGAATTCACAAATCAAAGCCACCGTTGCTAATAGATAAATCTAAAATAAACAATATTAAAGTTGGAAATATTGCTGATGATTTTTCTGTAGTTGAAAAAGCAGATTGGATCGTCGAAGCAGTTGTTGAGAGAATTGATATTAAACATCAAATTTATGAAAAAATTTTTAAAAGTCGTAAAGAAGGTGCGATAGTTTCATCTAACACTTCATCAATTCCAATTAAAGTTTTATCCCAAAATTTAGACAAAGAGCAAAAAAAAGACTTTTGTATTACACATTTTTTTAATCCCGTAAGATACATGGGGCTTCTTGAAATTGTTAAAAACGAAGACAATGATTTAAATAAGATTAATCAATTAAAAGAATTTTGTGAAATTGAATTAGGTAAAGGAGCGATTGTTTGTAATGATACCCCGGGTTTTCTGGGAAATAGGGTAGGTGTGTACGCGATGCAAATCGCGATGACCGAAGCATTTAAGATGAAACTTTCTGTCGAAGAAGCAGATGCAATCTTTGGAAGACCTATGGGCATACCTAAAACAGGAGTTTTTGGATTATATGATTTGATTGGAATAGATTTAATGGCAGATGTGTTAAAAAGTTTTATTAAAGAACTTCCGGAGTCTGATGAGTTCCATGAAGTTGCTAAAGAAATTCCATTAGTAAAAAAATTGATTGAAACTGGATATACAGGCAGAAAAGGCAAAGGTGGTTTCTACAGAATGAAAAAGACAGATAGTGGAAAAATTATGGAAGCTATTAATCTTGAAACTGGAGAGTACTCTACAAGTAAAAAAATAGATATTAAGTCCGACAAAGTAGATTTAAACGCTTTAATTAATAGAAAAGATAAGTATGGAGACTATGCTTGGTCAGTAATATCTAAGATAATAAAATATGCTTCATCACTAGTTCCTGGGATTACAAAAGAATTTAATGACATAGATGAGGCTATGAGACTTGGATTTAATTGGGCGAAGGGACCTTTTGAGATGTTAGAGGAAATTGGTGTTAAAAATTTCTTCGATAAAGTTGATGAATATAAAGGTAATAACTTTTTAGAAAATTTATCTGATTCTAAAGATGAAAATTTTTATGGTGAAAGACAAAAATACACAACAATTGAAACTTTAGGCAAGATTAAAAAAACTGCGTCAAGTATTGATGGTAATAGTTCAGCTACAATTTATAGATTCAATGATTTTAATATTGTTGAGTTTACAACAAAAGCTAATGCACTTGATTATGACTCAATGGATGCACTTAAGAAAGCTACCGATAAACCTTTAATCATAATAAATGAGAGTATGCAATTTTCTGCAGGTGTGAACTTAACTTATACAATGGAGTTTGCGGATAAAAATGATTTTAAATCTATAGAAAAATTTATTAAATATTTTCAAGACACTTGTAAACACTTGAAGTACTCCAAACATCCAGTTATATCTGCTCCGTCAGGGTTAACTTTGGGTGGAGGTTTTGAAGTTTTAGTTCAAAGTAATTTTGTAGCCTCACATACTAATATTGTAATTGGATTAGTAGAGACTATCGTTGGATTAATTCCTGCAGGTGGTGGATGTAAAGAAATGTTGGCTAGATGGTTAAATACTGAAGAGGCTAAGAAGGATTCAAAATATGCGCCTTTAAAAGTATTTGATATAATTGGTTATGGTAGAACAGCCACATCTCCAGTCGAGGCAGAACCTTTGAAATACTTATTACCTGAAAATAAAAGAATTATGAATAGAAATAGCCTACTTGAAGTATCGAAAAAAATCTTAAGTGAAAACAAAGACTTTAAAGCACCCAATGAGCTTACATTTAATTTACCTGGCAAAGCTGTTATTGATGATATGAACAAAATTTTAGAAAAACTTTATAATGATAAAGTTATATTGGATCATGGTTTGACTGTAGCAAAAGAATTAGCTCATGTATTAAGTGGTGGTGAAACTACCAAAGATAAAACTCTTACAGAGGATGATTTGTTTAAATTGGAACTCGATGCTTTTATGAGATTAATCGAAACTAAACAAACTCAAGATAGAATTAAACATACTCTTGCTACTGGAAAACCTTTAGTTAATTAAACAATCTAAGAGTATTTATAAAGTCAGGCCTTAAAACATATTCAGATTTATTTAAGTATTTAATTTTTTCTAGAGCTTCTAAGCCAAATATTACTTTGCCAATGGGTGTGTATTCACCCTCATATAAAGGTTCATCCTGAAGAATTATAAAAAATTGACTGTCTTCGGTATCATATTCTAAAGATCGAGCTAATCCTACGCTCCCCTTAGTATAGTTAAAATCTTTATCAACTTCAGATTTGATTGTACCTAAACCAGATTTTCCAGTTCCAATTTTTCCATAATCAATGTTTCCTTTCTTTCCAAATTCTAAATCTCCTGCTTGTACGAGTTTATCTTTAATGACTCTATGAAATGCCACATCATCATAGGCATTCGATTTGACTAACGTTTTAAATCTTTCTACTCCATTAGGAGATATGTCTGGATATAATTCTATGATTACATTTCCACACTCAACGTTTAGAATTGCTATATTATTTGGATTTTCAAAATTAATTTTATTTGGGTTATAATTCTTAACAAATAAACATTTATCTTTTAGTAAAAAAAAAGAAGTAATTGAAAATAAACCTAAAATTAAAACAAATATAAATATTATTTTTTCAGATTTTGATGCCTTTATTTTTTCAATCATAAAATAAAATTTTCATCAATTTTTAGGAGCCCTTTTTTGATGAATTCTATCTTTTTTTTAAGAATAGGATCAACTATTTCAGGTAAATTTTCATACATTAAATGAGAAAATACTTCAGCCATATCTTCAGATGCTGTTGATCGCGAGTATTCAGTAATAAACCCCTCTGGTTTAGAATATGTATCTAAACCAATTTTTTTTGTGCAGGTTGAACATTCTGCGTAATCAAACTCTTTAGGATTAAAACTGGACCAAATTTTTTCATTAAATATATCTTTGTAACTATCATTTATTATGTGGAACACTTCGTGATGTAATACTCTTTCAAAATATTTGTCATTAAATTTTATATCTACAATCAAAGTTTTCATTACATTGTCAGGTATTCCTGCAGTGTTGATACCTGAGATTGATAAGTCCTCACACATAACAATGTATTTTAAATTTATTTTTTTTAAAAAGTTTTGAGAATATTTATTAAGATTTTTTTCAATAATCTTATACTTCTTATCTAGGTCTTGTTTTGAGGATTTAAAACAGTTGATATTATTATCGATACCTATTGTAAATGCCTGTTTAGCATTCAGATATCTTAATTTATTTTCAGTTTTAATATTATAGATCTCCAGATTTGGAATCTTTATTAATTCATAAATCGTATCCGCTTTTGCGGGAGAAATTAAAAATAAACACAATAAAACGAACTTTAATAATTTCATAATTAGTATTATTGAAGATATTCCAATTTGTTAGAATGTGATAGAGTTTTTATAATGAAAAAAAAAAGAAGTAAAGAACACATTCAACCAGTAAGCGGCACAAAGGTTCCAAGATTTGCGGGTCCATCAACTTTTGCAAGATTACCAGAATTAAGAGATGTTGAGTATTGTGATGTTGCGATAGTTGGAATACCATTCGATGCAGGCACAAGTTATAGACCTGGTGCAAGATTTGGTCCACAAAGTATTAGGCAAGCTTCAAGACATTTAAGAACAAATTATCATCCAAGTTATGATGTTGAGCCTTTTAAAGTTCAACAGGTTGCTGATGCAGGAGATATTACTTGCAATCCATTCAATATAGATGAAGCAATTAAGCAAATCGAGGAAGGAGCTTTGGATCTACTTAAAAAAACCGGTGGTATAATTAGTTTAGGAGGAGATCATACGATTGCTTTTCCTTTACTAAAAGCAGTAAATAAAATTAACAATGGTCCAGTGGCTCTAGTTCATTTTGATGCACATTTGGATACTTGGGACACTTATTTTGGTGCACCTTACACACATGGGACTCCTTTTAGAAGAGCCCGAGAGGAAAATTTATTTATGGATGATGCTTCAATGCATGTTGGTATTAGAGGTCCACTATATAGTCGGGAGGATCTAAAAAATGATGAAAGCTTTGGATTTAAGATAATTCATTGTGATGAGTTTCAAACTGAAGGCACTGATAAAATTGCTGAAAGAATAAAAAAAAGAGTAGGAGATAATCCATTGTACCTATCAATTGATATTGATGTTCTAGATCCTGCTTTTGCACCTGGTACTGGTACACCTGAAATAGCTGGAATGACAACTAGAGAAATGGTTAATGTAATTAGAGGCTTGTCTGGTATGAATTTAATCTCTGCAGATGTAGTTGAGGTATCACCTGCGTATGATCATGCTGAGGTTACATCACTCGCGGCTGCTACAATAGTTTATGAGTTAACAAATTTATTTGCAAAAAAATAAAGAAAGGTTAGGAATCTCTGATGGAAAATAAAAAAAATTTTTATATCAATGGCGAATGGGTAACACCAAAAAGTAAAGAAGAAATCAAAGTAATTGATCCTGCAACTGAAGAAAATTGTGCTGTTATAACATTAGGCAACAAAGATGATGTTAACGACGCTGTGAATGCCGCAAAAAAAGCTTATAGTTTTTGGGCATTTTCATCGAAAGATGAAAGAATAAAATTATTAGAAAAACTTTATGAAAATTACAAGAAAAGATGGGCTGATATTGCAAGTGCAATTACAACTGAAATGGGAGCGCCAAAAGATTTTGCAACAAAACTTCAAGCCGGAACAGGTGCTGCTCATTTAAAATCATTTATAAGATATTTAAAAAGTTTTGAATTTGAAAAACCACTAGGAGAACATGCACCTAATCAAAGACTTATTTATGAACCCAAGGGTGTTTGTGCATTAATCACCCCATGGAATTGGCCAATGAATCAAGTTTGTTTAAAAGTAATGCCTGCAATAGCATCTGGTTGTACCATGGTTTTAAAACCATCTGAATTAGCTCCATTATCATCAATGATTTTAGCTGAGTTGATTGATGAAACAAAATTTCCTCCAGGCGTATTTAATTTAGTAAACGGTGATGGAGCAACGACAGGTGATTCTTTAACAAGTCACCCTGACATAAATATGATTTCATTTACTGGATCGACTAGAGCAGGAGCACTAATTTCACAAAATGCTGCTAAAGATTTTAAAAGAGTTAGTTTAGAATTAGGCGGTAAGGGAGCAAACATTATCTTTAAAGATGCTGACCCAGAAGCTATTGAAAGAGGTGCGCTCAGGTGTTTTAGAAATTCAGGTCAATCATGTAATGCACCTACCAGAATGCTAGTAGAAAAATCAATGTATAATGATGCTGTTGAAAGATTGAAAAAGTATACAGAAAAATTTGAGGTTGGTGATCCTAAAAAAGAGGGAGAACATATAGGTCCGGTTATTTCTGAAACTCAGTATAACAAAATACAAACTTTGATTAAGAAAGGTATTGATGAAGGAGCTAAACTAGTAGCAGGTGGTCCAGGTAAACCAGAGGGATTAGAAAAGGGTTATTTTGTAAAACCTACAGTATTTGCAGATGTTAATAACAATATGGAAATAGCTAGAACAGAAATATTTGGACCAGTTTTATCTGTAATGCCTTTTGAAACAGAGGAAGAAGCTATTGAGATTGCAAATGATACCCCCTACGGATTAACAAATTATATTCAAACTACAGATAAAGAAAAAGTAAAAAGAGTTGCTAGAAAACTTAGATCAGGAATGGTGGATGTCAATGGAGCTGGTATTGCAGTTGATGCACCGTTCGGTGGTTTCAAACATTCTGGTATTGGTAGAGAAGCTGGGGAACATGGTCTTGAGGAGTTTCTAGAGGTGAAATCTGTTGGTGGATGGAGTTAATTTAGAGTAGAATTTTTCTTAATCCCCTCAAGAAATTTTAAACATTTTTTAAGCTCATTGAGTTCGATGAACTCATCAACTTTGTGAGCTTGTTCAATAGAACCTGGGCCACAAACAACTGTGCTTATACCAATTTCTTGAAATAATCCTGCTTCAGTTCCAAAAGATACAACTTCTCTGGAATTATCACCGGTTAAACTTGAGACTAATTCACATGCTTCTGAATTATCTACACGATCAAAACCTGTAACTTCACCTATTATTTCCTTTGTTATCTTTGAATTAGGAAAAACTTTCTTCATCTCTGGTAATAAAACTTCATTTGCATATTTATCTATTTGTTGATTTAGAAAAATACCATCTTCTTTGACAACTGGTCTTGTCTCCCACTCAACACGACATTTGTCAGCTATTACATTATGAGCAATACCACCAAATATACCTCCAACTTGTAATGTTGAAAAAGGAGGATTAAATATTGAATCTTTGGGAGCTCTTTTTTTTAATTCTTCTCTAAGCTCTACTAATTTATTTGCATATTTTGATGCAAATTCAACAGCACTCACACCTTTGTGAGGCATTGAGCTGTGTCCAGCTAATCCTTCAAAATAAGTAGTATATTCATAACATCCTTTGTGTGCATCTATGATTTTCATTTTTGTAGGTTCACCGACAATACAAATTCCATCTTGAATTTTTCTTTTTTTAAGTTCTTTTATTAATATTGGTGCACCTAAGCATGCGGTTTCCTCATCAAAAGTGAAAGAAAAATGAATATCTCTATTAAGATCAACTTTAGAAAAAATTGGAGCAAACGCTAATGTACATGCAATAAATCCTTTCATATCACAGGAACCTCTTCCATAAAGTTTGTCTTCTTTAATTGTTGCTTTAAAAGGGTCAGTGCTCCAACTTTTTGAAACAGGGACAGTATCAGTATGACCAGATAAAATTATTGGTTTAACACCATTTGATTTTTTTGCTTTGATTGTTGCAAAAAGGTTTACTCTTTTTTTTTCATCATCATAAGTTTTAAATGAGGTAGCACCTAAATCACTGAGATATTTTTCACAATAATTAATTAAATCATTGTTATCTTCTCCTGAAATAGTTTTAAATCCAATTAAATCGGATAAAATTTTGATAGAATTCTCGAATAATTTATCTAAATTTATTTCTGTACTCATTACTAATAATTAATATAAATATCACATTTATGAAAGAACAAATTACTTACGACATATTTGAAAAAATAGATATTAGACTTGGAACAGTACTTTCAGTCAAAAAAAATGAAAAAGCTAGAAAACCATCTTTAGTAGTTGAAGTGGATTTTGGAAACGAGATAGGTGTTAAAACATCATCGGCACAAATTACTCATTTTTATAATGAGGAAAATTTGGTTGGCAAACAAGTGATTGGAGTCTGTAATTTTCCAGAAAAAAATATTGCAGGTGTAAAATCTCAATTTTTACTCTTAGGCTCAATAGACTCTGAGGGAAAAGTTACATTGGTACATCCCTCACAAAAAGCAGAGAATGGTTTACCTATAGCATAAGTATGCATCCTGAATTTTTATCTATGGCACTATTTTGGATTGTAGCTGCTTATACACCAGGACCAAATAACGTAGTCGCATCTTACTCTGGTTTTAATTTTGGAATAAGAAAAACAATCCCTCACATTTTTGGAGTTACATTTGGATTTACTTCCTTGGTATTTGCTTTGACAATTGGTTTAGTTAATGTTTTTAAAATATTTCCAATTATTCAAACTATTTTGAAATATCTGGGAAGTTTATTTTTAATATACCTGGCTTATAAAATTAGTTTCTCAAAATCTTCCAATGAGAGCAAAAACGAAAATCCAATTTCTTTTTTAGATACTTTTATTTTTCAATTTTTGAATCCAAAAGGTGTTTTGATTGGAATTATCATTGTTTCAACATACGTTGAATATGGAGAAAATTATCTTAATTATGCGACTCAAGTTGTTTTATTTGCCTTTATAGTATCTTTATCAAGCATTACCTTTTGGACATTTGTTGGTAAATATCTTAGAAAATTTGCGACAAATGAGAAATTTATTAAATACTTTAATTATGTTATGTCAGTGCTTCTTCTTTTGAGCATAATTACATTTTATATATAAGATATGAAACCAGGAAATAAAAATTCTTACAAATCATTATCTGACCTAGAGGTTAACGATAAAAATTATAAATATTATTCATTAAAAAAAGCTGAATTAAATGGTTTAGAAGGTATTTCAAAATTACCAAAGTCATTAAAAGTTTTATTGGAAAATTTACTTAGGTATGAGGATGAAATATCAGTTAATAAAAAACAAATAGAAGCAGTAAAAAACTGGCTTGATACAAAAAAGTCAAAAACTGAAATAGCTTACAGACCAGCCAGGGTTTTACTCCAAGATTATACAGGGATACCAGCAGTAGCTGATTTAGCTGCTATGAGAGAAGCTGTAAAAGAAAAAAATAAAGATCCAAATACAATTAACCCTTTATCTGCAGTCGATTTAGTTATTGATCACTCTGTTCAAGTTGATCAATCAGCCAAAAAAGATTCATTTGAAAAGAATGTAGATATCGAATTTAAAAGAAATGGCGAAAGATATTCCTTTTTAAAATGGGGTCAAAGCGCTTTTAACAATTTTAGAATTGTTCCTCCAGGAACTGGTATCTGTCACCAGGTTAATTTAGAGTACTTATCAAAAGTAGTTTGGTCAGAAGAATACAAAGGAGAAAAATATTTATTCCCTGATACTCTTGTTGGAACAGACAGTCATACAACCATGGTCAATGGTTTATCAGTTTTAGGATGGGGTGTTGGTGGAATTGAAGCTGAGGCGGGTATGTTGGGACAACCTATTTCAATGTTAATCCCTGAAGTTATTGGATTTGAAGTAACAAAAAAAATGCCTGAGGGTACAACTGCTACAGACTTAGTTTTAACAGTTGTTAAAATGCTTAGAGACAAAGGAGTAGTTAGCAAATTTGTTGAATTTTATGGTGAGGGATTAAAGAATTTAACTTTAGCAGACAGAGCAACAATTGCTAATATGGCACCAGAGTATGGAGCTACATGCGGATTCTTTCCAATAGATGAAGAAACTTTGAAATATTTAGAATTTTCTGGAAGAGATAAAGAAACAGTTGCAATTGTTGAAAAGTATGCAAAGGAACAAGGTTTGTGGGCAAGCGATGAAATTGAGTTTACTGATAAAATCTCTTTAGATATGTCCACTGTAGTTCCAACAATTTCAGGCCCTAAAAGACCACAAGATAAAGTTCTTTTAACTGACGCATCAAGCAATTTTAAAAAAGTTTTTAAAGAAGCTACAGATAAAAATGATTATAAAATTTCTAAGGTAAAAGATACAGATTATGAAATTAAAGATGGTTCAATACTAATTGCAGCAATTACATCATGTACAAACACTTCTAATCCAAACGTTCTTATTGGAGCTGGACTACTTGCAAAAAAGGCTGTTGAATTAGGATTGAATGTAAAACCATGGGTTAAAACATCTTTAGCTCCTGGGTCTCAAGTTGTAACTGATTATTTAGAAAAGGCAGGTCTAAATACATATTTAGATCAATTAGGATTCAATTTGGTTGGTTATGGATGTACAACTTGTATTGGGAATTCTGGACCTTTAGCAGAAAATATAGTTGATGCTATTCAAAAAGAAAATTTATACGCGGTCTCTGTTTTATCAGGTAATAGAAACTTTGAGGGGAGAATTTCACCTTACATTAAAGCAAATTATCTAGCCTCTCCACCTCTTGTTGTAGCTTATGCTCTTGCAGGTCATATGGAATTTGATTTAATCAAAGACTCATTTGGAAAAGACAAAAACGGTAAAGATGTTTTTTTAAAAGATATCTGGCCTTCAAATAAAGAAATAGAGGATATTTTGAAGATTTCTCTTAATGCAGATATGTTTGTCAAAAGATATTCAAATGTTTCCGAGGGACCAAAGCAATGGCAAGAAATCAAAACAGAGAAAAATAGTATTTATAATTGGGATGAAAATTCTACTTACGTAAAAAAACCTCCTTTTTTTGATAATCTTAGTGACGAACCAGAAGGTTTTAAAGAGATTAAAAATGCTAGACCATTATTGATATTAGGAGATATGGTTACTACAGATCATATTTCTCCTGCTGGTAATATTCAAAAAGATAGCCCAACAGGTGAATATTTTATGAATTATCAAATTCTTCCAAAAGATTATAATTCATATGGTTCAAGACGTGGAAATCATGAAGTGATGATGAGAGGAACGTTTGCTAATATTAGAATAAAAAATGAGATGGCTCCTGGCACTGAAGGAGGTTTTACAAAATTATATCCTGAGGAAAAAGTGATGTCTGTATATGATGCAGTCGTAGAGTATAAAAAAAGAGGTACAGATTTAGTGGTCGTTGGGGGTAAAGAATATGGAACGGGCTCTTCTCGTGATTGGGCCGCCAAAGGCACAAAATTATTAGGGGTTAAAGTTGTAATTGCTGAAAGCTTCGAGAGAATACATAGATCTAATTTAATTGGTATGGGAATATTACCATTACAATTTACAGACAACATGAACAGAAAAAATTTAAAGTTGCTGGGTTCTGAGTTGATAAGTGTAATAGATATTGAAAAAGGAATAAATCCATCTGATAAAGTAAAAGTTGAAATAAAATATTTATCTGGTGATGTGAAAATAATAGAAACTTTGTGTAGAATTGATACAAAAAATGAGTTGGAGTATTATAAAAATGGAGGCATATTACAATATGTTCTCAGAAATATGATTTAAGATGGATGAAGACCTATCAATAATTAATTCAAATAATCGCAATCAAAAAATCAAAGATTTTTTTATAAATAATAAAAAAATATTTTTAGGCTTTATAACTTTTATATTAATTATATTGATAAATTTTTTCATATACACTGAATACAAAGACACAAAAAAAAATAAAATTTCTAACTTTTATAATTTAACAATTATAGAATATGAGGAAAAAAAAAGTAACAAAACTTTAAGTAATTTGATTGAAATTGTTAATGAAAAAAATTCAACATATTCACCACTTGCTCTTTATTTCATTCTTGATAACAAACTTGTTAAAGACAAAGATCAGATAAATGATTTATTTGATATTTTAATAAATAAAACTTCTCTTGAAAAAGAGATAAAAAATTTAATTATTTATAAAAAAGGATTATTTAATTCTGATGAAGCTAACGAGAACGAGCTTTTATTAATTCTAAAACCTTTGTTAAATTCAGAGAGTATTTGGAAATCTCACACTTTATATCTCTTAGCAGAGTTTTTTTATGCAAAAAATGAATTTCAAAAATCCAAAGAATTTTTTTCCCAAATTTTGCAACTAGAATATCCTAATCCTGAAATTCTTATCAAAGCACAAAAAAGATTGAATAGAGATCTTAGTGAATAAAATTTTATTAATATTATTTTTATCTTTAACTTTAAGTTGTTCTTTTAATGAAAATTCTAAAATTTGGAAAGAAAAAAATCAAAATATTTATGATAAAAAGAACGTAAAAAAAATATTTCATGAAGAAAAAAAAGTTACTACAGAACTAAATCCTACTTTGAAATTAAATCTTTCAAATAAGATTATTGATGACGATAAAAAAGAATTTACTAACAATTTTGGATCTCTTAAATATTATGGAAAACTTATAAAAATAAAAAATTACAGATTTAAAAAGTTCAAAAAAGATTACCAGTTTCATTCTAAACCTTTATTTATGAAAGATGGACTAATTTTTTTTGATAAAAAAGGTTCTCTTATCCGCTATGGTCCAGACAATAAGATAGTATGGAAAAAAAATTATTATAAAAAGACTGAAAAGAAATTGAACCCAAATTTAAGTTTTTTAAAACATGGTAAAAATCTTCTTATTGCTGACAATTTATCAAAAATTTATTTAGTAAATTTAACTACAGGAGCATTAATTTGGTCAAAATATAATACTTATCCCATAAATTCAGATTTAAAAAATTTTGAAGATAAGTTTTTTTTAGTTGATTTCAATAATACACTTAAGTGTTTTTATATTAAAGATGGATCTGAATGCTGGAGTCTCAAAACTGAAAAATCTTTTACAATATCAAATAAAAAGAATTCAATAATAATAATAAATGAAAATCTAATTTTTAGTAATTCAATTGGAGATATAACTTCAGTTGATATTTCATCAGGCACATTAGTTTGGCAACTTCCTACTCAAAGAAGCAATATTATGAACAAGACTTATAATTTTGAAACCTCAAATTTAGTAAGCGATGGAAAATCAGTTTATTTTTCTAATAACAAAAATGAATTATATTCTGTTGACTTTAAAACTGGCACTCCAAATTGGATTAATAATTTAAATTCCAGTTTAACTCCCATTGTAATTGATGATTTAATTTTTACTATTTCACATGAAGGTTTTTTATTTGTAATACAGAAAAATCAAGGAAATATAATTAGAATTAATGATGTGTATAAAGATTTAAGTTTGAAAAAAAGAAAAAAGGTTTTTCCAATAGGTTTTAAAGTAGGAAATAACAATTTGTATTTAACAAGTAATAATAATGTAGTTACTAAAATAGAATTAGAGTCAGGAATTATTTTAAAAAATCAAAAGATATCTGGCTCTGTTCTTTCAGAGCCATTTATTTATAATGAAAGTTTATATATTGTTAAAAATGGTTCTATCATTCAATATGAGTAAAAATGATTTTAAGATTTTTAGAAAAAATTGGAAGAAAGAAAGTAGTTTTAGATAGAGGACCTTCTCATCCTAAATTTAAAGATGCTAAACCTTGGATGAATAGATACTATATTCTTTTAAGACATAGACCTAAATGGTTTCCTTTTAATATATTAATACATGAAATGTTAGCAGATGATCATGGAGATGGAGTTCATAATCATACCTTTCCGTATATTACTATCATATTAAGAGACGGATATTGGGAAACTCTGAGCTCAGGTAAATTTTGGCGACCACCAGGATACATTGGTTTTAGATCAGCAAATAATTTACATAGAGTTGATTTGAAACCAGGCACTAAACCTTTAACATTATTTATTTCCGGACCTTTTGGATTGAGGAAGGGTCCAAGATCAGAATATGGCATTGATTTTAAATCAAAAAAAAATTGATGTCAAAAACTCTTGAGAAAAAATTTAGATCATTTTGTAGTTCAAAAAATTTAGAGATTAATCAAAATCAAATTAGAACAATCCAAATACTAGAAGATTTTTATGATAAAAATTTTCATTCATCAATTTTTAATTTTTTTAAAAAAGAAAATTATAAGAAAGGTTTTTATCTTCATGGGGGTGTTGGTGTTGGAAAAACGATGATATTAGATTTTTTTTATGATCTTATATCTAAAAAAAAATTAAGACTTCACTTTAATGAGTTTATGTTAAATTTTCATAATTTTGTTCACGAAAATAAGAATAAGGGAGATGAAAATATTATTAATTTATTTGTTAAAGATTTAAAATTAAAAGCTTTGTTAATTTATTTTGATGAGTTTCAAGTTACCAACATAGTAGATGCCATGATACTAGGTAAACTATTTGATAAAATATTTAGTGAGAATATTAAAATAATTGTCACCTCTAATATTCAAATTTCTGATTTATATAAGGATGGTCTACAACGGGATCAATTCAAACCCTTTATTGAGATCATGAAAAAAAAGACTATTGAACATGAACTTGTTATTGAAGATGATTATAGAAAATCAACAGAAAATCAAAATGATAGATACTTCTTTCCGCTAAACCAAGAAAGTAATTTTAAAATGAATAAATTTTTTAGGATTATTTCAAAAGATAGAAAAAAAACTACCCAAAGTCTTGATATTAAAGGAAGAGAATTTCTAATTAAAGAATTCTATGAGGGGGTTGTTAGGTTTACATTTAATGAGTTATGTGACAAAAATCTAGGTGCTGAAGATTATCTTGAAATAGTTAAAGTTTCTAAATTTATAGTAATTGATCAAATACCTAAGTTTGATGATATTAATTCTAATCAACAACACCGTTTCATAACCTTAATTGATATAGTTTATGACAAAAAAGTACCAATTGCTGTCACAGTAGAAAAGAGTTTAGATGAATTGACATCATCTAAATCATTAAAAGAGCCATTTAAACGTACAATTAGTCGTTTATATGAACTAACATCTTCAAACTTTAATTTATGATACAAAAATTTAATAACTTTAAAATCAGTACTAATGGACAAAAATTATACGAATTCACTGATCAAACAATTGATTGGATTAAAAAAAATAAATTTAAAAACGGTATTCTTAATCTAAGCATTCAACACACCAGCGCTTCTTTAATTATTCAAGAAAATGCAGATCCAGATGTTCAAACAGATTTAATTAATTATTATAATAAATTAGCTCCAATGGATAACAAGTTATATATTCATACTACTGAAGGTAAAGACGATATGCCAGCACATATAAAATCCAGTTTAACCAACAACCAAATTTCTCTTAGTGTTGAAAACGGGAAATTATTACTCGGAACCTGGCAAGGTATCTATTTATTTGAGCACAGGTTAAATCCACAGACAAGAACTATAATTCACCATTTTTTGGGAGAAGATTAATTTTTTTTTAAACTTTGAAAAGCTTTTAATGCAGAAGCTCTTGCTTCTTCATGTATCACTATTGGGCTTGGATAATCTTTTCCAACAATTGTATTAATTGCTTGTTGATATTTCATTTCCATTTCCCAAGGTTTGTGGATAAATTTTTGTGGGACTTTACTTAGTTCTGGAATCCATTTTTTTACATATTTTCCTTCTTTATCAAACTTTTCACCCTGAAGAATAGGATTAAAAATTCTAAAATAAGGGGCTGCATCTGCTCCACAACCTGCAACCCATTGCCACTGAGCTACATTATTGGCTTTATTAAAATCAAGTAAACAATTTCTAAAATGTTTTTCACCTTCAGTCCAATTAATTCTTAAATGTTTCACTAAAAAAGAACCAACTACCATTCTTATTCTGTTGTGCATCCAACCAGTTTCATATAATTCTCTCATTCCAGCATCAACAATCGGATAACCAGTCATTCCTGATTTCCATGCTTTCAAAAATTTTTCGTTTTTCACCCAAGGAAATTTATCAAATTCTTTTCTGTAATTTCCTTTTAAAAACTCAGGAAAATAATTAATCAAACTATGAGAGAACTCACGCCAACCTAATTCATTAATATATTTTCTGTAACCAATACCTTTCGATTTAATTTCGTTACATTTTTTCCAAATTGAGCTCACATGTATTTGTCCATGTTTTATATATGGAGATAGTTTGGATGTACCTTCTATAGAAGGATAATCTCTTGCTGTGCCATATTCTTTAATTTTATCATTAATTAAATTGTTAAGAACTTTTTTTGATTCATTCTCTGAGACTTTCCAATAATTCTCAAATTTTTTATACCAATTTTTTTTTGGTAAAATACTTTTAGGTTCAACACAATTTTTAAAAAGAGATATTATTTTCGTTTTTTTTTTAACAATATAATTTTTACTTGGTGGTAAACCCAAATATTTTTGTTCAGCATTTCTCCAGAAAGGAGTAAATACTTTAAATGGGGTTCCATCATTTTTAGTAATTTCTTGAAATTCATTAAGTATATTTCCTTTAAAATATTTAAATTCAATTTTATTTTTTAAGAAAACATCTCTAATTTTTTTTCCTTTTGCAATTACGTCTGGTTCATAGATCTTGTTCCAATATATTGTAACTTCATCTTTTTTTTTTATTTTTGAAAATATATCTACTTCATCACCTGCTAATATTTGAAGATTAATTTTGTATTTAGATAATTCTGATTTAAATATTTCCAAAGATTTAAATAGCCACCATTTTTGTGCTTCTCTTTTATTATCAAAATCAGTTTTATTATAAATATATAATGCAATTACATTTTCATGATTTTGTGTGGCATATGAAAGGGCAGGGTTATGATCAATTCTAAAGTCCTCCCTGATCCAAGCTATTGCATTTTTTGTCATATAAATGTTATTTTCTACCTTTAGATAGCAGTTGTTTGTAAAGTTTAACATCTGCATTTCCTTCGCATCCAATGACAAGAATGTTGGAATCTTCGTTCAAATCTAATAATTTTCTCGCTTTAGGATTGTTAGCTAAACCTATCAGTGCAATAATCCCAGGAGTTGCACATTCACCTCCTATAATTGAACCTTTACTAAATTTTCTATCTTTTAGCATCGCTGTCGTTTTGGCAACATTTTTGTCAGCAACGGATACGCAATAATTAGAAGTTTTTTTTAATATTTGCCATGGAACAAGTGACATTTCATTACATGACATCCCACCCATAATACTCTCTTTTTTTATTCTTATTTTTTTCAGTTTATTTGCTTTTACGCTCTGAAGAACACAATCTGCTCTGTCAGGTTCAACAACAATTATTTTTGGAATTCTTTTAAAATATTTTGCTACCCCAGCAACTACACCTGCTGCTAACCCTCCAACACCAGCTTGAACAAATATATGTGTTACGTAATGATTTGTTTGTTTAGAGATTTCTTTTATCATAATAGAATATCCAGCCATTGTAAGTTGGGGAATATACTTATAGTTTTTGGTAGAGACGTCCTGAACAATTTGCCAATTATTCTTTTTCGAGAGTCTTTTGCATTCTTCTAATGAATTCTCATAATTTCCTTTAACCCTTATTACCTGAGCTCCAAATTTTTCTATTTCACTAACTCTTGTTTGGCTTACATATTGACTTACAAAAATTTTACACTTTAGATTTAATCTTTTTGCACCCCAGGCGACAGATCTACCATGATTACCAGCTGTTGCTGACGAAATTACCATATTCTTTTTCCCTTTGGATATTTTTTCTACTGCGTATGCCCCCCCTAAAGCTTTAAAGGACTTTAAGTGAAATCTCCTAGACTCATCTTTATAAAATATCTTGTTAAAGTTTAAATTTTTCCTCAATTTATCGAGTGATAAAAGAGGAGTTGCTTTATAATTTTTCCAACCTGATATAGCTTTAAAAGCATTAGTGATGAATGAAGAGGGAAGTTGTTTTAAAACATAGTTTCTTTTAAAACTATAATGATTATTTTTTAATAATTTTTTATATTTCCAGCTTTTAAGATTTTTTAAGCTTTTCACTTTAGCAATCTAGAGTATTTTGTCTTTCCCATTTGGTAATAGGTTTTGACTTATCAAATTTCTCTACATTATTAAATTCTTTAATTTCCGTGTTTCTTAGTTTTATATAACTATCAATTACATCAGTACCAAAAGCCTCATTCATCTCTTTATTTTGTTTTAATTTTTTTAACGATTGATTTAATTCATCAGGAAGTTTTGGAAGATCTGGATATTTTGCAAAGTCCTCGTACATATTACAATGAAGAGGTTTACCAGGGTCAATTTTGTTTTTAATACCGTTTATTCCAGCTGCGAGAACACTTGCTTGAAGCAAATAAGGATTAGCAGATCCATCCATTAATCTTAATTCAAATCTTCCCGAATCAGGAATTCTTATCATATGTGTTCTGTTGTTACCGGTATAAGATATACTACTTGGTGACCAAGATGCTCCTGATTTTGTTGGAGGTGCGTTGATTCTTCTGTAACTATTAATTGTTGGGTTAAAAAATGCAGATAGAGATGAAGCATGTTTTATTACGCCACCTAAAAAATTATATGCCATTTTGCTTAGACCCAGTTTATTAGATTTATCCAAAAATTTATTTTTCTTTCCATCCCAAACAGAAATATGTGCATGACAACCATTTCCAGTTAAATTTTCAAATGGTTTAGGCATAAAAGTTGCTCTTAAACCATGTTTTTCAGCAATAGTTTTTACCATGTATTTAAAAAATGTATGCCTATCAGCGGTCTTTAAACAATCTGAGTAATCCCAATTCATTTCAAATTGACCATTAGCATCTTCATGATCATTTTGATAAGGACCCCATCCCATATCAATCATACAATCGCAAATTTCTTTAATCAAATCATACCTTCTCATTAGTGCTGACTGGTCATAACAAGGTTTTGATTGAGTATCTCTGGGATCAGCAATTGAGTCTCCATCTGAAGATATCAAAAAATATTCACACTCCACTCCAGATTTCATAGTCAATCCTTTTTTTAAGAGTTTTTTAATTTGTTTCTTCAACATCACTCTTGGTGAGGCATCCACCGGTTTCCCATTCATCCAAAGATCTGAGGCAAGCCAACCAACTTCCTTATTCCAAGGTAGCTGAATTAAACTATCAGGATCTGGAATTCCAAACATATCAGAGTCAGCAGGGGTCATATCCAACCATGCAGCAAATCCTGCGAATCCTGCTCCAGTTTCTTGCATTTCTTTAATTGCGTGAGCTGGCACTAATTTTGATCTCAATACTCCAAATAAATCAACAAAACTTATTAAGAAATATTTTATTTTTTTTTCTTTGGCAATCTTAAATAGATTCTTTGACATAAATTAGATTAACATATTATCCAAAAAAAGAAAAAATCGTTTCTTTATAATATATAAAGTTAACGATAATGATCACGATTATAGCGAGTATTACTCCATATTTTGCCTTTGGAAAAGCTACACCTCTCATCTTACTTGGTCTCAATTCTTCTTTGCTATCATCTTCAGACATTCGATATAAATATTAAATAAGGGCACTACATAAATGCAGTGCCCAAATTTTATCTTTTATTACCACTCAGTAATATTATTTCTATGGTCATTGGCACTATGCCTTTTTCTTGCTAATCTTTCAAGTTCATCACTTTCAGATTTTGCAGTCAAAATATGCCAGCCAATCCATATAATAAAACCAAGGATAACCAGTAATGTTTCACTTGAACCTGCACCAGGATAAATAGCTCCTGCAACTTCTTCTGCAGGTTTATTTAGGTGATCGATCCAGTTTGTAACTGTAGCCATATATTTTCTCCTTTACCTGGTTGCAGATGAAACTGCTCTTTCATCTCTTTTAGCATCTTCCATCATTTCATAGTCAAGTCCAGCTATCTCAACTTCACGTGGGATTCTTAATTTACCCATTCCGTGAAGCACTTTAGCTATTACATAACCTGGTATTAGTCCAAGAACCACGAACATTATTAATGCTCCTAAGAATTGTCCTAATGGGTTAATTGTAGCATAAGTTGTTCCATCCCACATAGCACCAACACTGTAACCAGATGATGGATAACCATTAAGAACAAAACCACATATTACTAAACCAATAAATCCAGCATAACCATGAACCGCAACTGCACCAACTGCATCATCAATTTTAAACTTTCGTTCAACCCAATAATGAAGTTTGTATGAAATTACTACGCCAATCATACCTATGATCATTGCTTGAATTGGATGATATAAATCATTTCCAGCCGAAGCACATATAATACCTGCTAGTCCACTTGAGTATGTCCAGAAAGGATCACCTTTTGCAATCCAATAACCGGCTAATAAACCTCCAGATAGCGACATTAAGAAATTAAAAGTAATACCACTAAGTGTAGTAGGGGTTACATATATGTTTGTAGCTGTCCAATAACTAATACCTTCCATACCGTATTCAGGTCCAAGATCAAAAATTGGTATATTACAAGCTGCGTAGAATCCCCAGAAACCAGTATAAATTAAAAATAATCCAATTGTAACTAACCAAGGGTTTCTTGGTCCAATGTTTCGTGGTTCTCCGCTAGATGAAAATTTTCCAATTCTTGGTCCTAAAACCATAAGAACACCTAAAGCAAATCCACCAGCAATTGCGTGAATTACACCCGAAGCATAAGCATCATGGTATCCTAAAAGTTTAAGCATCCAGCCATCAAAGTGCCATCCCCAAGCAGCATCAATTGTCCAAAATACGGATCCAATTGCAATTGCTAGAATTCCAAAAGCAAAAGTTGTAATTCTTTCAATTATTGCGCCTGAAACGATTGAAGCAGCTGTCCAAGAGAATAATAAAAATGCCGCCCAGAAGACACCAGAAATATGGTCTCCTAAGTTAACGGCCATTAAATCACTTGTTGCTTTATACCAAGTAGCACTAAATGCAGATTCATCTGTAATTAGAGCTGTACTTTCATTCATTATTGATGGTGCTAACCCTGGTCCTGTTGGGAAAGCCCAATAAATCCACCAACCAAATAAAAACCAAGTTACTGTTACCAAAGGTATCAGCATTGTGTTTTTCATAAGAGTATGTTGATGATGTTTGTATCGAGAAGCTCCAACTTCATACATACAGAAACCGACGTGAATTAAAAACATCAGAACCACTGTTACCCAGTAGTAAAATTCTGTAAATATAGTAGTAAGAGCACCTAACTGATCAGTCATATCCTCTCTCCATATTAGTTTTTAAAAAACCCTATAAAATTTCAACACATGTGACAAATGAAACAATCTTATAAAACCTATTATTGACACAAGGTTTTAAAAAAAAAATCAACTTTAGATTGTGTTATTAAAATTTAAGGTAAGCTTTTTTAAGATCGACAAGAGGATGCTTGGGCGACATTTGAAACTTTACCAAAAGTTCTCTAGCTATCATATCTCTATCTTGTTGATTGTTAGGAAGTTTAATAGAATTCGGTATTGTAACCCAACCATTTGCGTTTCTACAGAATACGGCAGGCCTTCCTTCTTCATATCCCATATGAACATCTTCTAGCCAATTTAAATCATCCCATCCCATTGCCTCAATATATTTTTTTAGAAAAGGTGTAATTTTATTATAGTCCGGTAGAAGATTAACATCATATCTATAACCAATTGACTGACCAATCATTTTTTCTCTAGCAGTCTCTTTTTTTTTTCCTAATTGTTGATCTTTTGCAGCTATTGATCTTGTTACTTTCCTTTTATTTTTTTTCTTTACCATTTTTATCTTTAAATTTTATGAAAGTTATCGACACCAACAGTGTAATTAGTACCTGCTAAAGGCACTTTTGCTAAAGCTGATGCTTCAGAAGTTAGTGCTGCTAAATCCTCAGGTTCTAGAGAATGGATATTTGTTTTTCCGCACGCTCTTGCTAACAACTGAGCTTCTAATGTCATTGAATGAAGATAATTATATACTCTTAATGCAGCGTCATCAGGATTTAACCTAGCTCTAAGTTTTGGATCTTGAGTTGCAACACCAACTGGACATCTTCCTGTATGGCAATGATAACATTCACCCGCTTTTACTCCCATTTCTTTTTCAAAATTTGCCTCTGGAATATCTTTATTACAATTTAGTGCTATCATAGAACCTGTCCCGATTGCAATTGCATCAGCTCCTAAAGCCAAGGCCTTTGCCATATCAGCACCATCTCTTACACCACCTGCATAGATTAGAGTTACTTTTCCAGTCTTACCAACATCATCTAACGCCCTTCTAGCTTCTCTGATTGCTGCAATACCTGGAATACCAGTATTAGCTGCAGCTATGTGTGGTCCTGCTCCAGTTGATCCTTCCATACCATCTAAATATATTGAATCAGGATCGCATTTAGCAGCCATACGAACATCATCATAAACTTTTGATGCACCTAATTTTAATTGAATTGGTACTTTATTTTTTGTTAATTGTCTTAATTCCTCAACTTTTAAAGCTAAATCATCAGGGCCTAGCCAATCAGGATGTCTTGCTGGAGATCTTTGGTCAATACCAGATGGCAATGATCTCATCTCTGCAACTTGATCAGTAACTTTTTGACCCATCAAGTGTCCGCCCATTCCAACTTTTTGTCCCTGACCAATAAATACCTCTATTCCATCTGCAAGTTGCGCATGGTGCGGGTTAAATCCGTATCTTGATTGAATACATTGGTAGAACCATTTTTCTGAATATCTTCTTTCATCAGGTATCATTCCACCTTCACCTGAACATGTTGCGCTACCAGCCATTGTCGCTCCTCTTGCAAGAGCTGTTTTAGCTTCATAAGATAAAGCTCCAAAACTCATTCCAGTAATATAAACAGGAATATCTAATTCAATTGGATTTTCACATCTTGGGCCAATTACAGTTTTAGTTTCACATTTTTCTCTGTATCCTTCAATTACAAATCTCGTAAGAGTTCCTGGTAAGAAAACTAAATCATCGAATGTTGGAATTTTTTTCATTAACGCCATTCCACGCATTCTGTATCTGCCTAATTGAGATTTGATATGAATATCATCAATAACCTCTGGGGTAAAAATAGCATTATGACCTAATAAACTTTTATTTCTTGATCCATTACTACTTAAATGAACATCAGCTTTTCCACCAACATTCCCATTGTTTTTTAATCTTCCATTTTTTTTCTTTTTTTTCTTTGGCATTAAATTGCTCCTTTTTTCTCAGTAGGTTCTAAGTTATCGTAGTTCCATAATTTTTTACCAGCTACAATTTTTTTCATTTTACTTACATCAAAGTTTTCTCCGATTTCAGCAACTTTTAATTTTCTTTTTAGCCAATCTTGATCATTTTTTGTCAATTCAGCATCTACTGCATCACTACCATAAGAACCAATTTCTCCACCTACGAAAATTGTCCCATCATACATAGAGTCGCCTAGATTTATTCCAACATCACCTAATATTATTATTCTTCCTCTTTGCATCATAAAACCTGTAAAAGCACCAGCATCTCCACCAATAATTATAGTTCCACCTTTCATGTCAATGCCAGTTCTTGCGCCAACACTACCTTTGCAAATTAAATCTCCTCCTCTAATAGCTGCTCCAAAACACGATCCTGCATTTTTTTCTATTACTACTTTTCCAGCCATTAGGTTTTCAGCACATGACCAACCAACTCTTCCGTTGATTCGAACAATGGGCCCATCACAAGAACCTATTCCAAAATAACCTAAACTGCCTTCAAAAATTAAATTAAGTTTGTTTAAAATTCCAACACCTAAACTATGTTTACCTTGGGGGTTTTTAATAACTATGGTTCCGTACCCTTGGCTCATTAAATTATCAATTTTTTTATTTGCATCAGCCGCTGTCATGTCTTTTACATCAAGATCTGTTCTTTTATTAAAATCAACATCATAAGTTCCAAAATAATAAAAATTCTCAGCTTCATCAGGATTAAAAAACTTTTGTTGTGTTCTTCCAGTTAAAACTTCAGTATGCATACCCATAGCTTGAGCTTTTGTTTTTTTAGTTACGTTCTTTAAATTTGCCATACTTTAACCTCCCCATCGAATGGATCGTAGGTATCAATCTCTTGTGGTAAAATTGATCTAATAGCTATTTCCTCAGAGCCCATTGCAACCAAATCATCTGACTCATAAAGAACTAAAGGTTTTGCAGCCATTGTATCTTTTGCCATTCCTAAAGAATCTTTGGTAGCAACAAAATACGTAAAAACACCATCCAAACCAGTTAGCGACTCTTTCATTCCTTCCTCAAGTGATGCACCATCTCTCATTTTTTCTGCTAAATAAACTGCAATGAGTTCTGAATCACACTCAGACATAAATCTCATACCTTTGTTTTCTAAAGCTCTTCTATTATTCCAATAATTTGTCAGTTGACCATTATGAACTACAGAAACATCACTAAAAGGGTAGCCCCAAAAAGGATGAGCAGATTTAATATCTACGCCAGATTCCGTAGCCATTCTAGCATGACCAATCGCATGTGTACCAATAAGTTTGTCAAGATTATATCTATCACAAACCATTTTAGCATTTCCAAGATCTTTTATTACTTCTAGAGATTTTCCCATAGAAAGTATTTCAACTCCAGGAATGCTCTCTATTTTTTGTGAAAATTCTAATAAATCTTTTTTGTCATATTCAATTTCATACCTTAATGAGTAGGGCAATGTTCTCTCTTCTTTGACTATTTTTGCTCCCATTTCCAAAAGATAACTATCGACAATCTTTTTTCTTTCATCGTAAACTGATATGTCTTCAGCTACAGAAGTACTTCCTTCACCAACATTTTCTCCAACTTTAAATCGCATAATGAAATTTTTTCCATCTGTATCGCCATATAATGCGTAGCCTGTAGAGTCCTCTCCTCTGTGTTTAAGAGCTTGTAACATTCCTTGCAACTCATGACCTACTTTTGAAGATTTACCTCTATGAATTAATCCCGCTATCCCGCACATAAATTTTCCTCTCTTAAGTAACTTTTATGGTAAACAATCTAGATAAGTATCTAAATCCCATTGAGTTGTTGCTCCTAAAAATCTTTCCCACTCGTCATTTTTATACCAATGAAAAACTTTATACATTTCATCAGGCATTGCAGATTTAATCACTTTATCCTCTGACAATCTTTGTAAAGCTTCACCTAAGCTTAGAGGAAGTTTTTTTACATCTTTTCCAGCTTTTTGTGCTTCGTAAATATTTCTCGACTCTGGAGCAGCTGGTTTCATTTTATCACTTATTCCATGGTCACAAGCTTTTAATAATGCAGCACCTAATAAATAAGGATTATGCATTGAATCAACAGATCTATACTCAAATCTTCCAGGAGCGGACACTCTTAATCCACAAGTTCTATTTTGATAACCCCAATCAGCATAAACAGGTGCCCAAAAACCTTGGTCCCATAATCTTCTGTATGAATTAACTGTTGAGGAACCCAAAGCTGTTAATGCTGGTAAATGTTCCATAATACCAGCAATTGACTGCAATCCAATTTTACCTGGTAACTGCATATCTTTTGTGTCTGGCATAAAAGTATTTGTTCCGCCTTCAACATAGCTAAAAACTTCTTCAACTCCAGGCAAGGTCTTATTTCCAAGTTTATTAAGCTTAATTTTTCCACCTTTCCATAAAGACATATTTGTATGACATCCGCTTGCTGAAACACCCATAAAAGGTTTTGTCATAAAACAAGCAATTAAACCATGCTCTCTAGCTACTTGCGCACAAATTTGTCTATAGGTTGATAATCTATCAGCATTTCTTAAAACATTATCATATGTCCAATTAAGTTCTAGCTGACCAGGTGCATCTTCATGATCCCCTTGTATCATATCAAGACCCATTGCTTTTGCATACTCAATTACTTTCATAAATACAGGTCTCAATGACTCAAATTGATCTATATGATAACAAAATGGTTTAGAAAAACCTTTTCCAGTTGGGGTTCCGTCTTCATTTTTTGTAAGCCACATCATTTCTGGCTCTGTTCCAACCCTCAATTCAAGACCATGTTTTTTCTGAAATTCATTCATAAAAATTCTTAAATTTCCTCTGCAATCAGATGTTAAATGACCACCTGGGTTATTTCTTTCTTCTCTATTTCTAAAACATGTAACAAAAACTCTTCCCACTCTTTTGTCCCAAGGTAATTGGCAAAATGTTTCAGGATCTGGAATACCTACAAGTTCCATAGCTTCAGGTCCATAACCAATATAATTATTGTGTCGATCTAAAAACAAATTAGCAGTTGCCCCATATACTAATTGAAAACCTTTTTCAGCTGTTCTTTCCCAATGATCAGCTGGTATCCCCTTTCCAACAACTCTTCCTGTTACTGAGATAAATTGATAATAAATGTAAGTTATTCCTAATTCATTTATCTTTTCTCTTACTCTTTTTACTAATTTTGCTCTACCTGGTTGGTTAACATGTTTTTCTAAATCTGTCATTTTCCCCTCAATGAATTAATATTTACTCAAGCGTAGCTGAAAAATTTATTAGTGTCTAGGCTTGAAGTTTAACTCCAAGGAAAAGGACTGTTCGAAGTAGGGTGAAGTTCTCCCTTCTCGTAACGGTTGAATCTAAACGGCTTTAATAAATCACTTTCAGTGCCAAGAATTTCTTTTGCTACTAGTTCACCAACACCAATCATTTTATATCCATGATTAGCATCAGCAATCATATATACGTTTTCAAAAAATCTATCAAAAATTGGAAAAGAGTCTGGGGTCATGCAACCAAGACCTCCTGAAGGACCTTTTCTATATAAATCAGATTTTCCTTCAAATCTTTTTTGACAATGCGCTAATGCAGAGCACCACATTTCGCTAAATGCGTCAGTCGTTTGGTATTCTGGTGAATCTATTCCATAAGGATCAACATTTACTTTATCAAAATGTTTTTTAACGATGTATGGAGACGTTCCGCCCTGAACGCCTAATCCATCTATATCAGGCTTATAATAAATTCCCCATATTTTATCTGTGATTAATTTTTTTGTTTTATCTGAGTATAATGGTGAAGTTGAGTCAACATGAACCACAGGCGGTTGTTTACCATCATTTGTTTTTAAAAAATCAGGTTCTACTCCGATTACACCCTCTTGAAGCATCCAATAAGTCCACATATCTGTAACATGCATTTTTCCATCTTTACTTTTGATCTTAGCAGTTTTTGGTAGTTCTAACATATTCCAAAAATCTCTAGCCCAAGGTCCTGCACCAATAACAACTTGTTCACAATCAATTGTTCCTTTATCTGTCTCTACACCTGTTACCGCTTTGCTGTTACTTCCTCTTTTAAATCCTGTTACTTTCACACCCTTCATCACTTGAACGCCATTTGAGGTAGATTTTTTTTCAAGAGCTTTAATTGAATCTTTATTAAAGGCATAACCACCTTTTTTTTCATGAAGAATTGATGTGATACCTTGTGCTTGCCAATCATCAAAAATATCCTTCATGTATTTCACACAATCTTTTTCACCTTCAATAAATGTAGACTCATACCCAATTGCTTTTTGCTGCTGATAAATACTAGCAACATCCTCATGCATTACTTCAGGGGATATCTGTAAATATCCAACTGGATTATATTTAAATGCTTTAGGATCACTTTCCCAAACTGATACAGAGTGAGCCATTAGTTCTCTCATTGCTGGTTGAAAATAATTATTTCTTACAACTCCACAAGCTATACCGCTTGCACCAGCCGCTGTATCCTTTTTTTCTAGAACTACAATGTCACCAGGGTTTTTATATGTTTCTGATAATTTCCAAGCTGTGCTAAGTCCGTGGATACCTCCACCGATGATAACTACTTTTGCTTTTGTCGGTAATGACATGCTTACATCTTTATTTTTCGTGCGGCGTAAATATATAATTTTTTATATATATATAAATTATAAGTAATAGTTTTATGATAATTAAAAACTAAGATGTTTTAACGTTTCTAGATATTGATTGAATTCTTTAATAAATGACTCGCTTGGTTTAATGTGTTTTTTTCTTTGGTCACCAGATGTTTTTTCAAGAAAGAAGAAGCCTTTTTCACAAGCCTCATTTATCATTAATGCAGATTTTGGACGAGAGGTTTTAAATAATTTAGTCTTCAATTCTTCTACAGTGAGATTTTCTTTGTATTTATAAGCATGCATAACTAGAAGCATCATGTGATAATGGGAAGGAGATTTTCTAAAAAAGTAATTAGAGGATGTATGAGAAAGTTTCATTTGATCTTCCCAGAATTCTAATAAATCTTTAGCTGTTTTTGTCATTAAGATCTAACTCTAGTCTTTTTTGGATCGAAGTGTGGGAATGGCACAACCTTAGCAGTAATTCTTTTTTGATGGCCGTCTATTTTCCCAACTTCAACTTCAGTTCCTGGCTCAGAATATTGAGCATCTATTCTGCAGAGTGCTATATTTTTATTAAGAGTTGTTGATAAACAGCCACTTGTAACTACTCCGATCTGCGATCTTCCAACATGAACACAATCACCATGACCCGCATGTTCTTTTCCAATTAACTCCAAACCTACAAGTTTTTTTTGTGGATTAGCTTTTCTTTCTTTTAAAACTTCTTTTCCTATAAAATCCTCTTCTTTCGTTTTTAGTGGAACCGCAAAACCAATCCCAGCTTCAAATGGATCTTGTTGACCATCAAATTCATTACCAAATAAAATTAAACCTGCCTCAATTCTCAATTTATCTAAAGCAGCAAATCCTGCAGGGATTAAACCGTGATCTTTTCCAGCTTCCATAAGTTTATCCCATACCTCGGTGGCATGTTTTGGATGACACCAGACTTCGTAACCAAGTTCACCAGTATAACCTGTTCTTGAAACAATTAGTGGAATACCTTGAAGCTCTTCAACTCTACAAATCGTAAACCTAAACCATTCTAATTCATCTATAGATGGTTGGGTAGGAGGAGTAAAAATCAATTTTTTCAAAATTTCTCTACTTTTAGGCCCTTGAATAGAAACATTGCTAATTTGATCTGTAGAGTTTTTTACATTTACCTTAAAGTTTTTTTTCTTAGCTACTTCTTTTAACCATTCACCAGCATATTCATCTCCACAAATCCATCTAAAGCCAGTTTCACTTAACCTTAATAATGTTCCATCATCAAACATCATTCCATTTTCATAACACATAGCAGAATAAACTACTTGACCAACAGAAAGTTTTTTAATGTTTCTTGTTAACGTGTAATTCATTAATTCTTCAGCATCTGGTCCAATAATTTCAAATTTTCTTAAAGAAGATAAATCGATTAAGACAGCTTTTTCCCTGCACGCATTATATTCCTCTACTACACCATGTTTGGTATAATCGTTGGGTAACCAAAATCCTCTTGCATCAATAAAGTTTCTAGTTAATTTTGATGTTCTTTCATAAAAACCAGAATTTCTTGTAAGTTTTTTTTCAGAGTCTGTTTTCATTCTAAAAGCAAAAGATTTTGAAAATTCTTTTTTCTTGTCATAGGTTCTAACAAAAATATCAGTTGGATTCCATGAATTACATGCATCAATATCACTTGGACATGCGGTAGTTCCAATGGTCAAATCTTTTAATGCTCTAAACATCACATAATCACCAGGTCTTGCAAATGATTCATCTGAAATAACAGAATTTAAGCCTGTAGAAGAAGTATTAAAAAATAAATTAATTGCTTGCCACCCTTTTTGTTTTTGGACACCATATTTTTCCATTGATTTGTTAAGATTTTCAGAACAATTTGGATGACCAAAGTAACCTGCATCTTCGTAATATTTTGAAGTACAAGCTAAGTTAAAAGTATCATGTTTGCCAACAGTATCTCTAATAACTTCTACTAATGGCTCATGATCAGTGTCATAAAATTTTGAGTACAATCCTGGTCCTGGGAAAGTATTACCCATAAAAGTTCTTGTTGTTTGCCAATCAAGACCTTTCTCTATTTTTTTATCAAGCTTTCTTGTATCAAATGCCACAAAATCCGAACATTGTCTTCCTGCTGGACTTATAACTTGAATATAATCACCTTCTTTTACTTGAAAAGAAATTGCAGTTTCTCTATCAATATTCTTTTCGTAATTAGGTTCATAAACCGGATCGGGTATAATCGATAACTCTTTATCATTAACAATTTTTGCTCTTTTTATAAATATTGTTAAATCGCTTGAAGGATTTTGTTCACTAACCAACATATCATTTTGCGGAGCTGAAAAAATTACGTAGCATTTATCTTTTGATTTAATTTTTATTTTTTCTCCACTTGGTGTTTTGTCATCAAAAAGAATAGATGATTTAGATTTATTTATGTCTAAATTTCTTTTCTTTAATTGGAGATTTGTGACTAAAGAACTCTCATCTTTTCTATTTAGTATTTCTTTAATAAAACTTTTTTTACTATTTTCTTTTTGATTTAAAATTCCAAGTTCAGATTTTCCGTCTTTATCAAAACAAACTATTTCACAAATTTGATTTCCCTCATTGTTAATAATTTCTATTTCATCATCTGGAAAAACTTGCAAACCAGTCAGTCCACCTGCATTTACAATGTGTCTTTCAACTCCAGGTGGTAGGACATTTAATCCTGGTTCTTTGATATCTAATGTAGTTTGCGACATTTTTATAATCTATTATTATATTATATAAATATCTAGTAGTTGACTATCATTTTACTTAAGCACATACTATTCATACTTAATATTAAGAAAGGGGAATAAATGCGAAAAATAATATCATTAGTATCTGCAATGATAATTTCAGCGGTGAGTTTTACTGGAATATCAAATGCAGCAGATAGTAAAAAGCCCATTGTGATCCCAACACATAACTGGTCAAGCCAAATTGTAATGGCTTACGTTATTGGTGGTATCATGGAAGACATGGGAAATAATGTTAAATATGTAAACGCTGACTCACAAGCAGTGTACGAGTCGATTAGAATTGGCGACGTAACTTTATCACACGAAGTGTGGGAGTCTGCTTTTGGTAAATCTTTCACAACTGCATTGGATAAAGGTGGATTGCTTGATTGGGGTGACCATGAAGCGAGAACACTTGAAGATATGGGATATCCGAATTGGGTTGCTGAAAAAGGATTATGCCCAGGACTACCAGACTGGACTGCTTTAAAAAATCCCGACTGTGCTAAAAACTTTACAACACCTGACTCTCCAGATGGAAAAGGAAGAATGTTGGAAGGACCACAAACTTGGCATGGTGACTTAATTCCACAAAGGGTTGACGCTTTAGGTTTAGGAGATCTTTGGTGGGTTAAATTTGCTGGAAGTGCAGATGCACTTTGGGCGGAGTTAGCAGCAGCTGAAAAAGAAGGAAGAGGAACAATCATCTTTAACTGGACGCCTAACTTTACAGATGGTGCTGGTTTTACATTTATTGATTTTCCTCCATATACAGCAGGTTGCAGACCTGAAGATGGTGGAGACGGAAAATGTGGTTCGCCAGATGGTTATTTGAAAAAAGCAGTTAATGCTGATTTTCCAAAAACTCATCCAAAAGCAGCAGCTATGTTCAAAAAACTTTCTTTCACAACAAGTCAAATTGGTGCAATGGCAGCTTTAGTTGACATTGACAAAATGACTCACGAAGATGCTGCAAAAGCATGGTTGAAAAAGAACAAGAAAGTTTGGAAAGCTTTTACTAAATAAGGTTAATTGCTATTAAATCTTTAAATCTCTCCCAACAATGTTGGGGGAGATTTTTTTTAAGGAAAAATTTAATGATTAGATATTTTTTAAGTATATTCATTAGTTTATTATTTTTTAATCAAACTTTAGCAAAAGATGTGAGCATTAATGAAAATATTTATCTAAAGTTTGTCTGTAATTTAGATAAAAAAATAATTAAAAATTCAGAATACAATTATCAAACTTTTTTAGCTAAAGATTTGGATGAAAAAGGTTTGGATAAATTTGAAATACAGTCAAAACAACCAGAGACACTTCAAATTAAAGGATTGTCAATGTTTCTTTCAAAGTCAGCAAAACTAAATGTAAAAATTGTGAATAAAGATGTAGTTTTATTTAAATCAATTGATCAAGAAAACAATTATTCAGAGTCAGGCATAATAACTAGAAAAACAGGAGAACTGATTCATGAAATTACAAGAAATTTAAAAAGTGAAAATGCAGAAAAATATATTTCAATATATTCGTGCATTAAACATGACCAAAAAGTCTGATTTTTTTTTTAGTTAATTTTGTGTAAAGTGTTGTTATGAAAAAATACGTTCTTAGCATAATTTTAAGTTTGCTCATTTCATCAGTTGCATTAGCAAGAAGCACTGGTTGTAAAGAAGGAAATTGTGAAAATGGTTTTGGTAAATGGGTTTATACAGATAAAACTACTTATGAAGGTGAATGGGTAGGAACTAAAAAAAATGGCCAAGGAGTTGAAACTTGGCCCAACGGATACATTTATAAAGGTGAGTTTAAAAATAGTGAATGGAGTGGAGTAGGTGTTCTAACTTTTCCTGATGGCTCGACTTATGAAGGTGAATGGGCAAAAGGATTTATGAATGGAACAGGAACTTTTATTTCATCAGATGGAACACAAAAATCAGGCACATGGAAAAATGGAAAGCTACAAGAATAATGTCAAAAGAAAATTATTTAAATAAAATTAAAGACTTGCCAGAGACAGTAAAACAATTTGGAGGTTTGGTGCTAATAGTCTTTGTTATATTTTTTTCATTTTCTGTTTTAAATATTATGTTTGGTGGTGGTGATGAGTTGGTAAGAAAAATGAAATTGGAGGAAGAAAGAATTGCTGAAGAAAAAAAATTAAGTGAATTAATATCTAAATTACCTTCTGGAATATTAGTAACTTTTGATGGCACTAATCATTATAAATTAACAGAAGAAGTATATGAACAGGTTTGTAAAGCAACAAAGCTCATTCCTCAAAGAGCAATTATGGGTGCAAATTTTTTAAATTTTAGAGCACACGAAATTTATACAATTAATGGGAATAAAATTGATGAAACTTTTGTTAAGTGGGATGAAGAAAAAAATAAATGTTATGCGGGTTTTACAGTAAGTGGAAATAACGTTGGAGTTAATGAGTCTATAAGTGTGAGTGGTGAGGCATTAAGTTTTTTAAGCACAGGAATTGATACTAGGGTTTATTACATTAAAAATTTTTAAGGAGGAAAAACATTAATATTAAGGATTTAATTTTATCTTAATTTCATATAACTTAAATAAATATTTATGTCTGAACCAGTTATCAAGTGTGAAAATGTTTATAAAATTTTTGGAGCTAACGCTCAAAAAATGCTCCAAGAGTCTAATGGCAATGTTGATGCTAGAACTTTTCAAGATAACGGATGTATAGTTGGTGTAAATAATGCATCATTTGAAGTTTCAAAAGGAGAAATGTTGGTTGTTATGGGTTTATCTGGTTCAGGTAAATCAACATTATTAAGATGCATTTCTAGATTAACTGATGCAACTGGTGGAAAAATTTTTATAGAAGGCCAAGATTTATTACAACTTAATAATAAAGAACTCATTGAACTTAGAAGAAATAAAATGGGAATGGTTTTTCAAAGTTTCGCTTTGCTTCCACATAAAACTGTTGTTGAAAATATAGCTTTTCCACTTCAAATTAAAGGTGTCAAAACTGAGAATAGTATTAGTAAAGCAATGGACATGGTTAAGTTGGTTGGACTTGATGGAAGAGAAAATTATTTTCCAAGAGAATTATCAGGAGGACAACAGCAAAGAGTAGGTATCGCAAGATCTCTAGCGGTAGAGCCTGATATATGGTTTTTAGATGAACCTTTTTCTGCCTTAGACCCATTAATTAGAAAAGAAATGCAAGATGAGTTTTTGAGGCTTCAGGAAAAATTACAAAAAACAATTATGTTTATTACTCATGATTTTGATGAGGCGTTAAAACTTGCTGACCGTATTGCAATTATGAAGGATGGTTTAATTGAGCAGTTAGATACCCCAGCTAATATTGTATTAAATCCAGCAACTGAATATGTAAGAAAATTCACTGAAGAAGTGCCTAGGGAGAAAGTTTTATTAATTGAAGATGTGATGGATTCGTCAAAAGATAATCTAGGGAATTTAAAAGTTTTAAAAGATGAAGTTATAGAAAATGTTGCAGAAAAAATTCTAACTCAAGAAAGGCCAGTAGCTGTAATAGATAATAATAAGAATGTTATTGGTTCTATTAATCCGGCTAAAATAATCAATACAGTTTTTGGGGGAAGAAAAAAAAATTAATTTAAGCATGGAACTTTTAAAAAAATATCCTAAGACATTTCAATGGTTATTTCTGTTAATTGTTTTTTTTGCTTTATGTTTTGCAATCGAAGTCCCTGAAACGTATAAATTTATCCGAGGTCAAGCAGAATTCGTTAAGGATCCAAATCAAAGTAGCTATGTGTTTTTGGGTAAAGAGGTAAGATATTATGCTTTTGACGTTTTCTGGAGATTACCTCCATTATTAGGTTGGCTACCTATTTGGATTAATGATTCATTATTTTTCTTGATGAATGAATGGATGCCCATTGAAGTTTGGAATGAAGATACACAAGAATTTAAAAGTCGTCCGATAGTTTTACAAATAAGTAGGAATTTGACTGCATTCATGACTTTTTTAATAGAGTTGATTAGAGAAATTTTACTAGGTGGTCTTGAAACAATTGTAGCTTTTACAAGTTGGGATTGGATAGACAAAAACCCTTGGGCAGAATTACCAGGTTTGCCTTGGACTATTGTAGCAGCAGGTGCAGCGTTGCTTTCTTATAAAGTTAGCGGTAAAGGTCTAGCTTTGTTTGCAGGTTTAACTATGGTTTACATTTCTATCTTTGGTCAATGGAAACCCTCAATGCAAACTCTTTCATTTATATTAGTTGCAGCTCCGCTGTCATTTGTTTTTGGCCTAGGCTTAGGGATAGCAGCATTTAAAAGTAAACGTGTTGAGAAAGCTTTGTATCCAATATTATTAGTAATGCAGACAATGCCACAATACGCAGTTTTGGTTCCCGCGTTAGTTCTTTTTGGTGTTGGTGATCATGCTGCAGTAATAATAACTATGGTTGTGGCTATTCCACCAATGATATTGTTAACTATACTAGGTTTAAGAGCTGTACCACCAGAAGTAATTGAAGCTGGCAGAATGAGTGGATGTAATAATTTTCAATTAATGTTTAAAGTATTAATTCCGACTGCTAGAAGAGATATTTTGATTGGAGTAAACCAAGTCATCATGGTGTGTTTTTCCATGGCAGTTATTTCAGCTTTTATTGGTGCAAAGGGTTTAGGATTTAATTTATTATTAGCATTAAACCAATTAAACATTGGATTAGCTCTAGAGGCAGGCTTATGTATTAGCTTAATTGCAATTTTATTAGATAAGATGTCATTAGCTTGGGCTAATAAACAAGAAGATTATTTTGGTAACCTAACATTCTTTCAAAGAAATAAAAATTTACTATTTTTTGCTGCAACAGTAGTGATTGGAATAATACTTGCTTATGTTGGAACATTTTTATTTAAAGGCACATTTAATTATTTGTTTGAGATTCCACACAACAAAGGAATATCAACTGCTGATTTTTGGAATAAAGGTGTTGATTGGATTTTTGATACTTTCTTCGTATATATCAAAGCATTTAACACCTGGTTAATTAAAGAGGTGCTTCAACCAATGAGAGCGCTGTATTTAAGGATGCCAGCAATTGCCACAATAGTTTTGGTTGTCGGTGCAGGATATTTAATCGGAGGTTTACGTTCTGCCTTAGTGGTTTGTGCTTTAACTTTATTTATCGCATTTAGTCCTTGGTGGGATAGGGCATTAGTTACAGCATATATGGCAACCTTTGGAGTAATTGTTTCTTGTATTATCGGATTTACTGTTGGAACTTTATGTTTTCAAAATAAACATTCGGCAAATTTTATGTTGGGTGTATGTGATATTTTTCAAACATTCCCATCTTTCGTATACTTGATACCTGTAATGATGTTATTTGGTATAACTGATACATCCGTATTAATCGCAGTTATAGTCTATGCAACTATACCTGCAACTAGATATACAATTGAAGGACTTAGAAGTGTTCCAGCTGGTTTACATGATGCAGCAACCATGTCGGGTGTAAATAAATTTCAAAGATTAACAAAAATAGAATTTCCTTTAGCATTCCCGCACATGATGCTTGGTATTAATCAAACAATTGTATTTGCACTATTTATGGTAATTATTGGCGCATTCATTGGAACAGAAGATTTAGGTCAATATATTTTAAAAGCATTATCAGATAAAAAAGGTGCAGGTATTGGATTAACACTTGGTATATGTGTAGCTTTCATAGCTTTAATATTTGATAATTTAATTAGAGCTTACGTTCAAAAAAGAAAAAAACATCTAGGTATAGATTAATTTTAATTTATTTATCTAAAAAAGTTTTTAATGAGTCATCCATAGCAGTTGCCCATGGAGTATGGTGAATTGGGGCAACAGAACCAGTTACGGGTGAAGAAAAAGATTTGTTTCTATAAGTTAATATATCCTCTACTTTATGATGTTCCCATTCTTTAAAATGTTTTCTAATTAATTCAAAATCAATTTTAGGATAATCTGACATTTCATGAAGCTCTTTTGTATATTCTGTTTGAAAATCAATCATTTGATCTGGATTTTCTAATTTTTCTTCCATTGCAACCCATTTATTAATATCACTTTCAATTTCCTTATCATTTGGAACTTTAATCTTATTCATTATTACATCTCTTGCGTACCAAGCCTGACAGTCAAACATATTAAATGTGTGAAACTGATCTTGCATACCAAGATATAAAAGTTTGTGATTATTTTGCCAAACTACACCTTTATATAACTTTGGTGGATAAAGTCTGTTTCTAGTTTTTAACTGTAAATTTTCCTCTAAAAAAGGAAAATGATGAAGGTACCCAGTACATAAAATTACCACATCAGCTTCTTGCTCAGCACCATCTTTAAAAATTGCTTTTTTTCCTTCTAGTCTATCTAAGTAATGAACTTCTTTCATTCCTTTCGGCCATTTAAATCCCATAGGGTTATGTCTATATCCAATAGTTACACTTTTAGCACCATATTTGTTACATTGAAGCGCCACATCTTCGGCAGAATAACTACTGCCTAGAACTATTACATCTTTATTTCTAAATTCCTCTGCATCTCTAAAGTCATGTGAATGCATAATTCTTCCAGGAAAAGAATTCATTCCTTCATACTCCGGAATGTAAGGAACAGAAAAATGTCCAGTGGACACTACAACAAAGTCGAAATTGTCTTTTAATACTTTATTGTTTACTTTATCTTGATAACTTAGTTCGAATTTATCATTTTTATAAACTGTGTTTACTACTCTAGTGTTAAATTTGATTTTATTTTTTATTTTTCCTTTGCTTACTCTTCCAATAATGTAATCATATAAAACTGCCCTAGGAGGAAAAGAAGGAATAGCTTTTCCAAAATGTTCATCAAATGAATAATCTGCAAATTCTAAACACTCTTTTGGTCCATTTGACCATAGATATCTGTACATACTGTTATGCACTGGATCTCCATACTGATCAGAACCAGTTCTCCAGTTATAGTTCCACAACCCACCCCAGTCCTCTTGTTTTTCAAAACAAACTATTTCAGGAGTCTTTTCACTATTTTTTTCTGCTAATTCAAACGCTCTGAGCATTGACAAACCACATGGACCAGCTCCTATAATTGCTACTTTTGTCATTAAGTTACTAAATTTTAATTTAAAAAATTATTTTACTAACAAAATTAGGAATTTAAAATAAAATATTACAATATAACTAAGATTATTTGAGATTACTTTCTCTCGTAGGTGTTGTATTAAACACATAATTTTTGAGCTAAATACATATGAAAAAAATTTTAATAATCGGTGGCGGTGCAATGGGGTCTGCTTTTACGTTCCCATGTCTGGAGAATAAAAATGATGTTACAATTACTGAGCCTTACTCAAAAAGATTTATTAAAGATTTATCTTCAAAAAAAAAGTTTCATTCTGCGTTAAAGATAAAACTTCCAGGTAAGTTAAAATTTAGGAAATTTTCAAGCAATCTATTAAAGGAAAAATTTGATCTTTTAGTAATTGCCTTAAGTTTACCTGGAATTGATTTTATTGCTAAAAAATTAAAAGATAAAAAAATAAAAACCCCTGTTTTAGTGCTTACTAAAGGATTAAAATATTTATCTAAAGAAAAAAAAATTTTGACAATTTCAGAAAATCTAAAAATAAATTCTGGAATTAAAAATGTATCAGTTTTAAAAGGTCCTTGTTTAGCAAAAGAACTAGCTAGAAAAAATCAAACAAGTGTTGTCATAGCAAATAAAAATATCAATTTTGCAAAAAAGATTGGAAAAAGAATTTCAACAAAATATTATCTTGCTGAATTTTCGAAGGATGTCATTGGGGTAGAGGTGTGTTCTGCAATTAAAAATATATATTCAATGATAATTGGAGCTGGTCAAAGTTTAAATTCTTCGTCTAATTTATTTCAGAAATCAATTTTAGAAATAATATATTTAACTAAATATTTTAGAGGTAAAGAAGAAACTGCTCTAGGACTCGCTGGAGTTGGTGATTTATATGTTAGTGCAGCAGGAGGTCGAAATAGTAAAATGGGAAGTTACTTAGGCAAAGGTTATACATTTAAAATTGCAAAGAAAAAATTTATGCCAAAAGATACAGTAGAGGGAGAACAACTTGTTAGAGAAATTGCACCATTTATAATAAAAAAAATCAATAAAAAGAAAATTCCTCTAATGATAAACTTATTTAAAACAATATTGAAAAATAAAAAACTTAAAATCAATTAAAAATATTTATGAAATTTAATTGGAATTATCCAACCACAGTTTGGGTTGGTCAAGATAGAGTTAAAGATCTAAATCAAGCTTGTATAAATTTAAAAATCAGCGATCCTTTATTTGTCACTGATAAGGATTTAGTCAACTTACCATTTATACAACAAATCTTATCTAAAATGAAAATAATATTTAAAGAGTTAAAAATTTTTTCCAACTTTTCCGGAAATCCAATTGGAGAAAATGTTGATGAAGGTGTGAATGAATATAAAAAAAAAAATTGTAATGGAGTCATTGCAATTGGAGGAGGTAGTGCACTTGATGTAGGAAAAGCTATCGCATTTATGTCTGGACAAAATAGGCCTATTTGGGATTTTGAAGATATTGGTGAGTATTGGAAAAGAGCAAATGAAAAAAAAATTCCACCAATAATTGCTATTCCGACAACAGCCGGAACAGGATCTGAAACCGGGCGAGCATCAGCTATTATTAATAAAAAGACAGGTATTAAGAAAATTATATTTCATCCAAAGATATTACCCTCAATTGTGATTTTAGATCCTCAATTGACAATAGATCTTTCTCCAAGATTAACTGCAGCTACTGGCATGGATGCTCTAGCTCACAACCTAGAGGCATTTTGTGCACCAAACTTTCATCCAATGGCAGAAGGTATCGCACTTGAAGGGATGAAATTAATTAAGAAAAATCTAATTGTCGCTTTTAAAAATGGAGGAAATATTGAGGCCAGGCAAAATTTATTGGTAGCTTCCTCAATGGGTTCAACAGCTTTTCAAAAAGGGCTAGGTGCAATTCATTCATTAAGCCATCCTGTAAATGCACAATTTAATATTCATCATGGATTATCGAATGCAATTTTTATGCCATACGTTTTAACTTTTAATAAAGGATTTATTGAAAAAAAAATAATTTCAATATGTGACTATTTAGATTTAGATAAAAATTTTGATAGCTTCTTATCATGGATTTTAGACTTAAGGAAAGAATTAGCAATCCCGCATAAACTTTCTGATATTATGGATTGTTCAAAAATCAATATAAATGAATTATCTCAAATGGCATTTGATGATCCATCTACCAATGGAAACCCAAGACAGGTTAATAAAGAGGATCTCAAGTTGATCTATGAGCATAGTATTTCGGGAGATTTATTTTAATGAAAAATATCTTAATTGTTGAGGGAAATTTAAGAGAGGAAAATCAAAGCTTTTCAAGAGCTGGTATACAAACGCACACAGAAAGTTTAAAGGACACCTTAAATCATTTTTCTAAAGAAATTAAGTTTGATGTTGTGAATCCCTCATCAGACAAAAATATTCAGAAAATAACAGATAAGCTGATAATTTATGATGGTTTGATATGGGGAGGAAGCAGTTTAAATATTTACAACAATACTCCAGAAATAATTAAACAAATCGAATTTATGAAAGTTTGTCAAAAAAAAGTAAAAAATATTCTGGCTATTTGCTGGGGTATGCAAGTTGCTGTTACTGCAGCTGGGGGAGAAGTTAAAAAGGCAAAAAATTCTCATATAGGAATAGCAAATGAAATAGAGATAAATGATATAGGCTTAAGCAATCCATTATATAAAGATAAAAAAAAAAAATTTAATTCTCCAGCATTTAATTTTGATGAGGTGGTAAAATTACCAGAAAATGGAATTTGTTTAGCATCTAATAAAATAAATAGAATACAAAGTTTATATTTTGAAACAAATAGAAATAAGATTTGGGGTCTCCAATATCATCCAGAAATTACATATGAAAAAATGATACAACTCATTGAATTTAGAAAAGAAAAATTGATAAATTTTAGGAATGTATTCAAAGATGACACTGAGGTAGATAATCACATTGAATTTATAAGAAAAGAAATTTTTAAATCGGATAAAGAAAATAGAATGATAGAAATAAAAAACTGGTTAAGAAGTTTAAATGCAAATTAATTCGAAAGATAAAATCATAGATTATTTTACACAAGGAAATAAAAAAGATTTAAAAATTGGTGTAGAAAATGAAAAATTTTTATTTAAAAAAACTGAAAATAAGAGAGTAAACTATTCCGAAATATTAAATATTTTTAAATTTTTCATTGAAAAATTTAAATGGGAAAAGATTTTAGAAAATAACCACTTAGTTGGATTGAAAAATAAAGGAAAATCAATAACTTTAGAACCTGGAAATCAAATAGAGTTATCTGGTGCACAATTTAAGAATATACATGAGGTATGCGCAGAGTCTTATAAGTTTCAATCAGAGTTAAATGAAATTTGTGAAAGTTTAGATTTATATACACTTGCAGTTGGATATGATCCAATTTCAAAATTAGAGGAAGTTTCTGATAATCCAAAACAAAGGTATAAAATAATGTTAAATGAAATGCCAAAAAATGGGAAGTATAGTCTAGATATGATGTATCTGACATCTGGAACACAAATAAATATTGATTATTTATCTGAATTTGACTTTAAAAAAAAATTTAAAGTTTTGAACTATTTATGTCCTTTAACAATTGCATTATTTGCGAATTCTTCAATAAAAGAAAAAAAATTTAGCGGCTATTTATCATTTAGATCTAGAGTTTGGCAAGAAACTGCTAGAGGTGGATTACCTGAAATTTTTTTAGAGGAAATGGACTTTGAAAAATATACTGACTTTTTAATTAATGTGCCTATGTTATTTTATAAAAAAGACGATCTATACTTTTCGGCAAAAGATAAAACTTTTAAAGATTTTATGGATGGAAATATTGAAGAAAGAAAAAAAAGATTGCCTTTAGTAGAAGATTTAGAATTACATTTGAGCACAATATTTACAGAGAATAGATTAAAAAAATATATTGAGATTAGATCTATGGACGCATGTGAATGGGATTGTCATTGTGCGGGTCCTGCTTTCTTAACAGGACTAATTTATGGTAATTTAGAAGAAACTTATGAAGTGCTTAAAGAATGGAAAAGGGACGAAATATTAAATGCGTATTATGAAGCACCAAAAAAAGGTCTTAATACATCAATCAATAATAAATCTATTTTAGAATGGTCTCAAATTTTTTTAGAAATTTCAAAAAAGGGTCTAGAAAAAAGAAATCATCTTAACCAATCCAAAAAAAATGAAACTATATATTTAAAAAATATAAATAAAATTATTGAAGAACGAAAGACAAAAGCTGATAAAACCTTAGAGGATCTTAATCTGCATGAAAAATAAAATTGTGGCTATACAGGCAGATTCGATTTATAAAATTGATAAAAATACTGATACTACATTATTGTTAGCTTTAGAGGCTCAAAAGAGAAAATATAAAATTTTTTGGTTCGAACCTAAAGATGTAAGTTTTATAAATTCAAAGTTAGTTGCAAAGGTAAAAATCCTCAAATTATTTGATGATAAAAAGAGATTTTATCAAGTTATCGGCACAAAAAGATTTGAGATTTCAAAAGCAAATGTTGTATTAATTCGTCAAAATCCACCATTTGATATGAACTATATTAATTCAACATTGTTTTTAGAAATCATTAAAAATAAAACAAAAATAATTAACGATCCATTCTCTGTAAGAAATATATCTGAAAAACTTTTTTCAATTAACTTCATGAAATATATGCCACCAACAATTTTTACTAAAAATTATGATGAAATAAAAAACTTTTATAATAAATATAGAAAGATTGTTATTAAGCCAATTAATGGTTATGGAGGTAAAAATATACTTTTTATTAATAACACTTTTAATCAACAATTAATAAAACATTACCTAAAAAAAATGGATCATGTTATGGTTCAAAAGTTTTTACCATTGATAAAAAAAGGTGATAAAAGAGTATTTATAATCAATGGTAAAATAAAAGGCGTGTTTAAAAGAGTGCCAAAAAAAAATTCAATTTTATCGAATCTCGGTCAAGGTGGTAAAGCATTAAAAACAAGTCTTAACAGAGAGGAGAGAAAAATAGCAACTTTTGTTGCAAAAAAATTAAAAAAACAAAATATTCATTTTGCAGGAATCGATCTTATATCAAATAAACTAATAGGTGATATTAATATTACTTCGCCTACAGGACTGAAACAATTTAAAGAACTAGAGGGATTAAATTTAGCAAAAGAATTTTGGGATACTTTAAAATTAAAATAAACCTTCTATCTCACCTTTTTTGTTTATTTTAATTGAGTCTGCAGCTGGTACCCTTGGTAAACCTGGCATTGTCATTATCTCTCCACAAACTACAACAATAAATTCAGCACCTGATGATAATCTTACCTCTCTAACCGGTAACACATGCCCAGTTGGAGCTCCTTTTAAATTAGGATCTGTTGAAAAACTATACTGAGTTTTAGCTATACACACTGGAAGATTTCCGTAACCTTTTTCCTCAAAATCTTTTAATTGTTGTCTCACTTTTGTATCAGCAACAACTTCACTTGCATGGTAAATTTCTTGAGCAATTTTCTCAATTTTTTTAAATAAAGGTAATTTGTCTTCATATAGATATTTAAATGTATCTTGATTATCTTCACAAATAGCCACAACATTTTTGGCAAGTTCTTTTGTTCCTTCACTTCCATTAGACCAATGAGTGCACTTTGAAGCCTTAACACCCTGGGTTTTACAAAAATCTAATAATGTTTTCATTTCTTTATCTGAGTCTGTAACAAAGTGGTTTACTGCAATCGTAACTGGTAATCCAAATTTTCGAGTATTATTTATATGTCTTTCTAAATTAACCAAACCTTTCTTTAATGCTTTTACATTTTCGTTTTTTAATTCATCTTTTGACACACCACCATGCATTTTAAGAGCTCTAATAGTTGCAACAATAACAACACAATCAGGCTTTAATCCTGATTTTCTACATTTGATATTTAAAAATTTCTCTGCACCAAGATCTGCACCAAATCCAGCTTCAGTGACAACGTAATCTGCCAATTTGAGACCTGCTTTTGTAGCTATTACAGAATTACAACCGTGAGCAATATTTGCAAAAGGACCTCCATGAATAATAGCGGGATTATTTTCTAAAGTTTGAGTTACATTTGGTCTTATTGCCTCTTTAAGTAGAACAGTCATTGGACCTTGCGCATTTAAATCTTTTGCATGTATAGGTTTCTTATCTCTAGTATATCCAATTGTAATATTTGCAATTCTATTTTCTAAATCTTTTAAATCTGTAGCTAGACAGAAGATTGCCATTAGCTCTGATGCAACTGTAATATCAAAACTATCTTGACGTGGATATCCATTTGCTACACCACCTAGATCTACTATGATTGATCTCAAAGACCTATCATTCATATCCATTACTCTTCTCCAAGAAACTCTTCTCACATCAATATTTAGTTTGTTACCCCAATAAATATGGTTATCAATAAGCGCAGACAATAAATTATGTGCAGAGGTAATTGCATGAAAATCTCCAGTGAAGTGTAAATTGATTTGTTCCATTGGAACAACTTGAGCATAACCTCCTCCAGCCGCTCCGCCTTTCAATCCAAAAGATGGCCCAAGACTTGGTTCTCTTAAACATACTATAGATTTTTTTCCAATATTATTTAAACCATCATTTAGTCCAACGGATGTAGTTGTTTTTCCCTCACCTGCTGGAGTAGGCGTTATTGCTGTTACTAAAATTAACTTTCCATCTTTTTTGCTTTTTAATTGATCTAAATATTCTAAATTTATTTTTGCTATATGGCGTCCCATTGGGCTAAATGCAAAACTTTCATCTGGGACATTAATTTTGGCCAAAATGTCTTTTATAGGCTGCATTTTTGCTTCTCTGGCTATTTGGATATCTGATTTAACTTCACTCATTAAAAGTTTTATATAAATATTAAAAAAGTTGGTCGATTAGTATCTCTTTTTAAGAGGTTTGGAAATATCTAAAAATTATATATAAAAAAAATATGAACTATTTATATTCATTATTATAAAATTTATGTATGCAAAAGTATTCAATATTTAGCCTAATTAAAAACGCTTTTTCTAATCATGAAAAATGGGATTTAGCTTGGAAAGATCCGTCTCCTAAAAAAGAGTATGATGTAGTTATAATTGGAGGTGGTGGCCATGGTTTAGCAACAGCCTATTATTTAGCAAAAGAACACAATATCACAAATGTTGCAATTATTGAAAAAGGATGGATTGGGGGAGGTAATATTGGAAGAAATACTACAATTATTAGATCAAACTTTATGTATGATGATAATGCAAGATTTAATGAATTTGGGATGAATTTATGGAGAAATATGAGTCAGGAATTAAATTTTAACGTCATGTTTTCTCCTCGAGGAATAATTAATTTAGCTCACTCCGATGCTCAAATGAATACTTACGCTCGAAGAGGTAATTCAATGAGATTAAATGGAATAGATGCGATTTTATTGAATAGAGAAGAAGTAAAAAAAATTATTCCAATGGCAGATTTTTCAGAGAATGTTAGATATCCGATATTTGGTGGTTTAGCACAACCAAGTGCAGGTACCGCGAGACATGATGCAGTTGCATGGGGTTATGCTCGTCAAGCAGACTCAATGGGAGTAGATATAATTCAAAATTGCGAAGTTACAGGGTTCGATGTTTCTGGTGGAAAAATTCAAGGAGTTAGAACCTCAAGAGGAGATATTAAGACAAAAAAAATTGGTCTTTGTGTTGCTGGAAGTACAAATGTTTTAGCAGAAAAATTGAACATGACATTGCCGATTGAGACTCATCTTTTACAAGCTTGTGTCTCAGAACCAGTTAAACCTGTTTTAGATGGAGTGGTCACATTTGGTGCTGGACATTTTTATATTAGTCAATCAGATAAAGGTGAAATGGTAATGGGAGGTGACTTGGATGGATATAATAGTTATGCACAAAAAGGAAATCTACCTACAATCCAACATGTTTTAACTGGCGGTATTGCGCTATTTCCTTTTTTAAGTAGATTAAAGATGCTTAGAACTTGGGGAGGCATAATGGATATGTCTATGGATGGATCTCCGATAATAGATAAAACTCATATTGAAGGGTTATATTTAAATTGTGGTTGGTGTTATGGAGGTTTTAAATCTGTTCCATCTTCCGGATGGACCTTTGCCCATACAATAGCTCAAGATAGAGTTCACGAATTAAATGAGGGTTTTAGTTTAAATAGATTTTCAAAAGGATACTTGTTAGACGAAAAAGGCCTGGGAACAAAAACTTGGATTTCTTAAATGCTTAGTATTAAATGTCCATTTTGTGGATATAGATCACAAAAAGAATTTGCTTACGGTGGAGATGGAACAATAAGAAGACCAGAGCTAAATCAAGATATATCGGACGAAAAATGGAATGAGTTTGTTTATTTAAGAAAAAGTCCTAGGGGAAAACATGTGGAGTTGTGGCATCACACAGCTGGCTGCAGACAATGGTTTAAAGTTCAAAGGGATACTGTTACACACGAAATTTTTCAAACAACAAAAATAAATGAAGAAATAAAATGAGCCAATCGTATCGTCTTAGTAATGAAGGTTTATTAAACAGAAATAAAGAAATATCTTTTAAGTTTAATGGCAAAAAATATAACGGATATGAAGGAGATACATTAGCTTCAGCTTTGCTTGCAAATGGCATTCATTTAGTTGGTAGAAGTTTTAAATATCATAGACCAAGAGGTTTTTTTGGTGCAGGTGTTGATGAACCTAATGCAAAATTACAAATTCAATTAAATGGTCATTCTGAACCAAACGTTAATGCAACAGAATTTGAATTGGTTGAGGGCATTGAGGCTTCAAGTCAAAATTGTTGGCCGTCTGTAGAATTTGATGTTGGAGCTATAAACAATTTTTTAAATAGATTTTTTCCAGCTGGTTTTTATTATAAAACTTTTATGTGGCCAAAAAGTTTTTGGTACAAAATTTATGAGCCATTTATAAGAAAAGCAGCCGGTCTGGGTGTTGCATCAATTGAGAAGGATAAAGAAAGATATGAACATAAATATGAATATTGTGATTTACTAGTTGCGGGATCAGGACCCGCTGGTTTATCTAGCGCCTATTCTGCTGCAAAAAATGGCGCAAAGGTTATTCTTGCTGAAGATAAACCAAGGTTTGGTGGTTCGTTATTAACAGATGATGTAACCATAGACAATTTATCAGGTAAAGCTTGGACAGATAAAATCATCACTGAATTAAAAGAAATGCCAAATGTCATTGTTAAAAATAGATCACAAGTTTTTGGCTATTACGATCATAACATGACTGTTATGTTTGAAAGAACTGGAGATCATTTAGAAAATAAACCAAAATATACTCCAAGACAAAGATTATGGTATATTAGAGCAAAAGAAGTTTTATTGTCTACAGGTTCAATAGAAAGACCAATAGTTTTTGGAAATAATGATACCCCTGGAATATTTTTGTGCGCAGCTGCAAAAGAATATATCAAAGTTTATGGGGTATTAGTTGGTAAAAAGCCTCTAATATTTACAAATAATGATAGCGCGTATGAAACAGCTTTAGAATTTAAAAAACAAGGAGTTGATCCTATAATTTTGGATACTAGAAAAGAACATTCATCTGAGTTAATAGAAACGGCAAAAAGTCAAAATATACAAATAAAATTTTCCTATGCAGTAATTGCTGCAAATGGATATAAAAAGGTTAAATCAGCTCTAATTGGCGAATTAAATAATGATAAAACAGAATTTAAAAATTCCGAAATTATCAAATGTGATTGTATATGTGTTTCTGGTTTTTGGACACCGACTGTTCATTTGGCATCACAGTCTGGAAATAAACTTAAGTTTAATGATCAAATAGATGCCTTCGTTCCTAATATATCAAAGCAAAATGAAACATCTGTTGGTGCCTCTAAAGGTACTTTTACATTAAAAGATACTTTAAATGATGGATTTAAAACAGGATTTGATCTTTCTAAAAAGATTACTAATAACAATAATTCTACTTCAACGCCAAATTCAAATGAAACCAAAAAAAATCCCCATGACAAGTTCTGGTGCTCACCTTTACCAAAAAATAAAAATTTTAAACGTTTTGTGGATTTTCAAAATGATGTAGCGGTGTCGGATATTGAAGTAGCTTTACGCGAAGGTTACAGGTCAATAGAACATGTTAAAAGGTATACAACATTGGGTATGGCGACTGATCAAGGTCGAACTAGCAACCTTAATGGACTTCAGTTAGTTGCAAATGTCGAAAAAAAGATTGTCCCTCAAGTTGGTCATACTACCTTTAGACCTCCTTTTACTCCAATTACTATTGGTACAATTGTTGGAAGGGAAGTTGATATGGAATATATGCCAACTAGAAAAACTCCAATGCATACATGGCATGAAAAAAATAATGCTGTTTTTGTTGATGCTGGGGCTTGGAAACGACCAAGATATTACAAACAAGGTAAGGAAAATTTGTTTGAAGCTTCAAAAAGGGAAGCCAAAAATGTTAGAGAGCATGTTGGAATTTGTGATGTAACAACACTCGGAAAAATAGATATCAAAGGACCAGACGCAGCAGAATTTTTAAATAGAGTTTATACAAATGCATGGTTAAAACTACCTATTGGTAAAGCAAGATATGGGGTAATGTTAAGAGAGGATGGAATAGTGATGGATGATGGAACAACTACTAGAATTTCTGAAAACCATTATCATATGACCACTACAACTGCACAAGCAGCCAATGTTTTATCTCATTTAGAATATTATCTTCAGGTTGTTTGGCCAGAACTAAAAGTTAATGTTTTATCAACAACAGAACAATGGGCTGGAGCAGCACTTGCAGGCCCAAAGTCAAGAAAAGTACTAGCAAAATTATTTCCTGATTTAGATGTAAGTAACGAAGCCCTTCCTTTCATGGGATATACAGAAGGAAATTTATTTGGAGTAAATGCTAAAATATTTAGGATTTCATTTTCTGGTGAGTTAGCCTATGAAATAAATGTCGAGTCTGACTATGGTCTTTTTATGTGGGAAAAAATGATTGAAATTGGAAAAGAATTTAATATTCAACCTTATGGAACTGAGGCATTATCTACTTTAAGAATTGAAATGGGTCATGTAGCTGGCCCGGAATTAGATGGCAGAACTATTCCTTACGATGTTTCTTTGGAAGGTTTAGTTTCTAATAAAAAAGACTTTATTGGTAAAAGATCTTTACAGAAAGAGGCATTTAATAATAGTGATAGACAAAAAATTGTTGGTTTAGTCCCAATAGATAAAAAGACTAGTATCCCAGAGGGATCACACCTGGTGCTAAATAAGAATGCTAAATTACCAAATCCAAAATTAGGACATGTCTCTTCATCTTGTTGGAGTGTAGAGAATAATAATCCATTTTCTTTAGCAATAGTTAAAGATGGAAAAAATATGATTGGAAAAAAATTATTTGCAGTTTCTCCCCTTAAAAACTCTGCAATTGAAGTTGAGGTGATTTCATCTCATTATGTTGACCATGAAGGAAAGAGGGTAAGATCATGACAAATATTTCACCATTAAATTTTGTTCATAAAATGGGAAAATTTGGAGACCATGACAATAAAAATGAAAGTGATCTAATAAAGATTTCAGAGGTTTCCAAATTGTTAATATTTCAAATTGCAAAATATAAAAATTCTGATTTAAATCTATCAAAAATCTCAGTGGATGGATTAAATCTTCCATCATCATTAAAATCATCTTCTAACTCTAATACTAGAATATTATGGTTAGGTCCTGATAATTGGTTGGTCTTCTCTTCTAAGATAGATTTGATTGGAAAGGTAAAAAATAGTGTGCAAGATACAGATTTTGCAATCACAAATATTTCACATTCAAGAACAATAATTGAGCTAGAGGGTAATTTAATTAATGAAGTTTTAAAAAAGGGATGTCCACTTGATATTAATTCTTTTAAAGAAGGTGAATGTGCAAACTCAATTTTTAATGGAGTCAATATAACAATAGATTTTATTTCAGATAATCCAAAAAAGGTAAGAGTATCAGGTTTAAGAAGTTTTGGAGAGTCGCTACATCACTCTATAACTGATGCTTGTTTAGAATTTGGATATAAATCTATTTAAATTATTTTCTTGTAGCAATGTAAACTCCTATACTTGCAATTAAAAAACCTAAAAGATCTATTTTAGTTAGTATTTCTTCAAGAAAAAACCATCCCATAAATGCAGAAACAGCTGGTATTAAAAAGAATATTGATACAGTTTTACTTGCAGAATTTTTTTTAATTAAAAACATAAGTATTGTAAAAGCTCCAAAAGACACCAAGAATATTTGATGGCTCATTGCTATAAAAAAAGTTGAAGTAAAATTAATAAATGGTTCGGCAAAAAAAATTACTACAAAAATGTGAAATAAACAACCACCTGCAGCCTGATAAAAATTACTTACTGTTAAAGGAAGATTATTACTTAATTTTTTTTGCCAAATTGTTGATAATGTAATTGAAATTAAAGCGATTATAGTTGCAGCTAGACCTAAAGAAGGAATTTCTGAACCTAAATCTATACCTAAAACTAAAAGAGTACCCATGAGACCAAGAAATGCTCCACTCCATTGTCTGAATGTAACTTTTTCATTTAATAAAGGACCACTAAGTATATTTGTTAAAATTGGCTGAAGGGTTACAATAAGAGCTGCTACACCAGCTGGCATTCCAATTGAAATTGAAAAAAAGACTCCACCCAAGTAAAAACCATGAAAAAGAACTCCGCTTAGAACTGACTCAATTAAATTTTTTTGGCTAATTACTATTGATTGTTTTGAGTATAGTGAAAATAGATAAAATCCTATAGCTACAAATAAAAATCTAAATGCTAATGCTGAAAAAGGGTCACTATTATCTACGATAGGTTTTGTAGTAATAAAAGCTGATGACCATAATAAAATAAATATTAAAGGAAATATTCTGATCATTTTAGGTTTTATAAAAAAAAAATACTTACATTTGATTCTCAAATTTAGTTAAATTTGTCTATGAAAATTAAGCATTGTAGGCAAAATTTGAATTCTATCTTGAGTTGTATTTCAAAATGCTTAAAATTCTCGTCAATGATTCACAAAAAAATAGTTTTTGGATTATTTGTACTTTTTTTTCTAGGAGCGTGTACAGCTCCTACAGCAATGCTTGGTCCAGCTTACACTTTTTCCTCAACTGGAAGTTTAGCTCAAGCAGGATTAAGTTATGGTTCAAATGAAATAATAACAAGTTACACGGGAAAAACACCGATAGAAAATCTTGAAGAAATTACATCAAAAAACTTGTCAGCTAAAAATAATATTCAAAAGAGAACTCTTGAAAGTGATGATTTTCATCAATTAGTTAAAAAAAGAATAGACGATACAAGAGGGAAAATTAAATTAATTAATCAATAATTTTAAGTTTGATAAGATCAACTTGTTTAGTTTCTTTACACCATAGTTCATAACTTTCACACATTCTCCATAAATGATCAAAAGCACGTTGAGTTATTTCTAGCGGATAATGAGTTTTTACATAATATAATTCTGGAAATTCAATTAATTGTTTAATAGTTACATCTTTTTGAATTTGAAGTAATCTTAGAGTTTCATTTGGAATCTTTTTTTTTGTTTTTTTATCAATGAAATTATTTTTTTTTAATTTTTTAATTAATTTATCATGAAATTTTCCACTACTTATTTCTTTATACACCTCTGTCCCTATAAAATTCTCTATTAAGTTGATATTAGAGAGCTCAGGGTTAATCTTTTTAATTTTGCATATTTCTAAGTAAATTACTTCTGCAACTAATAATACATAAGGTTTATCTTTAGTTAGTTTCATTATTTTTATATTTTAGCATCGCAGCATTAGCTAGAATTAAATTTGGATCTAAAAAAATTTTAGATGATTTAATCTCTTTAAATGATTTAAAAGCAAAGATAGCTATAGGAAGTTCAGTGCATCCAAGAATTATTTTTTTACATTTTTTTTTGATTAAATAATCTATTGCAGGCTTAATTGTTTTATTTGCTAATTTGACATTGCCCATTTTTACTAATTTAATAGCTTTATTTACAAAATTCTTTTGAATTATATTACTTGGAAAAATTAAATTATAATTTTTGTCAAAAAATCTATTATATACACCTGTTTTTAATGTACCTTCGGTTGCTAGCAGACCAATTGTAGAATTTTTTTTACATTTTTTTTTTGTGTAAATTAATACTTCTTTTGGCATACTAATTATTGGTAATTTAATTTTTTTTTGTAAATCGTCGAACCAATAATGGGCAGTATTACAGGGTATTACAATAAATTTACAATTACTTTTCTCTAGAAGTTTACACCCTTTAATTAAACTCTTTAGAACTGCTAAATATTTTTTTTTACTTTTTGTATTGATAGTTTGATTTATCATATTATTAGTTTGAATTCCTATTGACTCTGGTCTTCCTGGTATATTAGATTTATTGTAAAGTAGAAACAAAGGGTAGTCTTGATCAATTTTACCTCTATAAAGAATTGCAAGTTTATTACAAAAATCAAGACCAGCTTGAGTACCCATTCCACCTAAAATACCAATCATAATCTAATTACTTTTTATCTTTATTAAAGAAAAGTTCATTGGCTATAAAATACAACTATCTTTTTGAAAAAATAATTAAGTTTATAGCCAACAAATAATTTTGTGAAAATTATGCAGTTTTTAAGTTAACTGCTGAAGGACCTTTTGGACCATCTTCAACATCGAAAGTCAAAGATTGACCCTCATCTAAACCATTCATACCAGCATCTCTTACTGCTGAAACATGAACAAATACATCTTTTTCTTTATCTTCTCTCTCAATAAATCCATAACCTTTGGTTGGATTAAACCATTTTACTTTTCCTTGTAGACTCATATTTTCTTCTTATTTTTGTTACGTTTGTATTACTTATAATTAAGTAACATGTGCTTTCTTTATAATTTTAGGAGTTTTGTCAACTAAATTGATCTTATTGACGATGTTTATTTTTAATCGTTGCAGATTAGTTTTGTTAAATACAGGGAATTTATATCATTTTTATAATGTGCAAATGGTTCACATGGCTCAAAATTGCATTTTTTGAATAGTTTTCTAGCAGGTTCAAAAAATTTTCCTGCTCCTGTTTCGATACTAATTCTTTTAATATTAAGTTTTTTTGCCTCATAAATCAAATGCTCTATCACTTTAATACCATTACCCTTATTTCTAAAATTATCGTGCACTCGAATTGATTTAAATTCACCATGATTATTTTCTAAAAATTTTAATGCACCACATCCCATTAATTTGTCATTTTCCCACAAGCTCCAAAACTTTATTGATGGAACTTTTAAACCATTAATATCCAAAACATGAGCACTTCCTTCGGGGGATGCAGCTCTTAACTCAATAAAATGTTTTTTCAAAAGTTCATTGACTTTTGGGTTGTCAAAATTTCCTTCAACAGATTTTAGCATAGAATGAATGTTTAAATTAAAGTTGTTATATGACCCATTTTTCTTTTATCTTTTATCTCTTTTTTTAAATAGTCAAAGAAAAATTCATTATCTTTCAATTTAATATTCTCACGAAATGGTATTATTTGATTTCCTATTAAGTTAACCATTTTTGCGTTAGATAATTTATTTAAAGGAACTTTTTCTAAAGAACATACCGCTCTGATATGATTTTCAAATTGACTAACATTATAAGCATTAATTGTTAAATGACCAGAATTATGAACTCTTGGGGCTATTTCATTTACATATAAGTTTTCATTTCTATCAATAAAAAATTCAACACAGAGAGTTCCAATATATTTTAATTCCTCAGCTATACTGATAGCCCAATCATTTGCTTTATTAAATATATCTTTGCTTATTTGAGCAGGAATTTTTGAATATTTCAAAATTTGATCTTCATGAGTATTTTCAATTGGCTCATATAATTGATAATTATTATTACCAAATCTTGTAATAATTACTGAAATTTCTTTTTTTAATTTGACAAGTTTTTCAAGTATATAACCTTTTGAAAAATCAATACTTAATTTCTCAAGTTGATCAATCTTTTTAATTGGATATTGTCCTTTGCCATCGTATCCCATAGTTGTAGTTTTTAAAATTCCTGGAAGAAAATCCTCCAATGTGTTCAAGTCAGATTTTTTTTCGATTGAAGCATACCTTGTTGTTCTAATGTTAAGTTTATTAACGAAATCTTTCTCTGCTAATCTATGTTGTATAAGTCTATTAACAGAGGGTTTTGGTAAAACTGATTTAATTTTATTGATTTCATTTAAAGTTTCATAAGGTATATTTTCAAATTCATATGTAATTACGTTTGTTTTTTTTGCAAATTCAGTAATTTTTTCTTTGTTATCATAACTACTAAAAATAAATTCATCACAAAAATTTTGAGCTGGTGCATCTTTATCATCACAATAAATAATTGTTTTGACATTTAATTTTTTTGCAGCATTTGAGAGCATACTCCCTAACTGCCCACCACCAATAATACCGAGCTTAATTTCTGACATCTTTATTTAGGTTTTTTCTTTACTGATCTTGTTTGTGATAATCGCCAATTTTCTAAATTTCTTTTAATCTTAGAATTATTATTTGCTATTATAGATGATGCAAGCAAAGCTGCATTTATTGCACCATCTTCACCAATTGCTAAAGTTCCAACAGGAATTCCTTTGGGCATTTGAGCAATTGATAATAAGCTATCTAACCCTTTAAGTTTTTTACTTTCAATTGGAACTCCTAAAACAGGAATTGAAGTCAAAGCAGATATCATCCCTGGCAAATGGGCCGATCCCCCAGCTCCTGCGATTATTACACCAAAATTATTTTTCTTAGCTGATCTTGCAAAATCATACATTCTTTTTGGAGTTCTATGAGCAGAAATTATTTGTGTCTTAAAGCTTACTCCAAGATTTTTGAGCATTTTTTCAGCTAATTTCATAGTTTTGTAGTCAGATTGACTACCCATAATAATTGCAACTTTAAGATTTTTTTTCTTTTTCATGATTAATTAAGTTTAAACTTTATTTCAAAATTAAATAAAAATTTCAATAAAATAAATAGAATTTAAAAAAACATATTGATATGGTTTAAATAAATTTAGCAAAATGAAATTTAAGATTGATAATTTACAATATTGTAACTGGACAAGAGACATATTTGAAATAAATAGAAAAGCAGGATTAGATGCAGTTCACGTTACAATAGTATACCATGAGGACTTTGACGAGTTAGGGGAACAAATTAAAAAATGGGATAATTTGTTCAAAGATAATTCAGATTTAATATTTTTAGGAAAAAATTTTAAAGATATAGAAAAAGCAAATAAAGAAAAAAAAACTGCCATTTTTTTTGGTTTTCAAAATTGCTCACCAATTGAAGATGATATCAATTTAGTTGAAAAAGTTCATCAGCTCGGATGCAGGTTTATGCAATTAACTTATAACAATCAATCTCTATTAGCCACTGGTTGTTACGAAAAAGTTGATAGTGGAGTTACAAACTTTGGAAAAGAGGTTATCAAAGAAATGAATAGGGTTGGTGTTGTAATTGACATGTCTCATTCAGCAGAAAAAAGTACTTTTGATGCTATTGAGTTAAGCGAAAAACCTATAGCCATAACTCATGCTAATCCATCTTTTTGGCATGCAGCTAAGCGAAACAAATCCTCTAAACTTTTAAAAGAATTAAGTGATAGTAACGGAATTTTAGGATTATCACTTTATCCTCATCATTTAAAAGATAACACAAATTGCACTCTTGAGAGCTTTTGTGAAATGGTCGCAAGAACGGCAGAAATAATGAATATTAAAAATATTGGTATAGGCTCGGATCTTTGTTTAAATCAACCAGACAAGGTTGTTGAATGGATGAGAAATGGAACATGGTCAAAAAATAAAAATTATGGAGAGGGTTCAAAAAAAAAACCTGGCTTTCCGAAACAACCAGACTGGTTCGAAGATGCTAGGGGTTTTGCAAATTTAGAAAAAGGACTTAATAAAGTGGGTTTTTCTGAAATAGAAATTAACGGAATTCTTGGTAATAATTGGTATAATTTTTATAAAACAATTTAAATATGAAAGTTGAGTTAAGAGATCCAAATATAATAATGAAGCTTTCAAGACTTGGATCTTTCCATCAGTCAAAATTATCTTTTCTTAGAAGTTTTTTAAGTGAGTTTAAGGACTGGAAATATAATAGAGATTTATTTACTTTAGATAAAAACGGATTTGGTGTTGCGGTTTATTCATTTAGAAAGATGGATAGAGTCTATTCTTTAATATGTTTTGCAAATATAATAAAAGACGACGAAAGATCAGACCGAGTAATTGCTACAAAATGGGATGCGGCGTTTACTTTGCATGATGGTATTCCAAATAAAGATGATATTAATAGATTAAAAAAAGAAGTACCCAAGCAAGAAGTTGGCAGACTATCTTATAAAGAGTTAACTTTATCTAGGGCAAATAAATCAATAAGAGTTTTTGATCACGTTGTGGAAAATTTAAGTAACGGAAAACAACCGAATTTAGATTTATTAGAAAAGGTTGGTTATCTTTATAGGACAACTGCTGTTTATGGTTCAGGTAAATTTGGACTTGCAGATCGGTTTAGAATTAAAAATAGAGATGAAATAAATGGCCCATTTAGATTGGAAATGATGCTAGTTTATTTAGTAAGACAATTTACATTTGATCAAGTTAATCATGTGGCAAAGAATAAAAACCCGAAAAAAGCTGTTAAACTAGATCCTAAAATTTGTAAGAGCCTTGGTATCGGAAACTCAACAGGCTTAGGCATGGCCCCTTTCATTGTTAACCATCCGACTCTATTAAATAATTGGATCATGAGTAGAGAAAAGGTACTAAAGAAAATTAGAGAAATTAAAAAAGTAGACTTACAAGATAGAGATGTATTCAAACAATGTCTTAGAAGTTCAATTAAGAATATAACAAGTTGGAATACTGAAAGTGAGTATCAGTTAAAAAAGATAAAAGATTTATTAAAGGATGTAAAAAAATTTTTAGACTTTATAGAAACTAAGTTTGATTTTAAGATTGATTACCCATTTAATGAATTATATTTGTGGGCTGAAAAAGAAACTTGTGAAGAATGTATTGAATATATCGTTTCTTTGATGATGGAACCATATAACAAAATCACAGAACCGCTAGTTAAACAAATGAGTTCCGAGGAAGATAAGTATTTCACTATACCTACAAATAGAAAAGTTGAGGAATTAAGGACAATAATTGAGTCAAAATATTCAAATATTTTAACAATTGATTTTGAAAAAAAGCAAAATTATAAAAAATTTTGGTTTATTTCAAAAAATAAAGAAGAACCTAGAATTGCGGACAGATTTGAGGAACAAGGATCTGAGTTAGAGCAACCACTTGCAATTGCTAGAGATATAAAAAAATTATATGAAAAATTATTGATAACAAAAAAAGATATGACTATTGATAAATTTTTAAGCGATAACTCAGATTTAAGACATGTAGTTAGAAGAGCTTTCATAATTGAAAAATTTCCTTATTCTGAAATTCAAGATAATACAATTAGTGAAGACACGATCCCAATAGATATGCTAAGATTAAAATTATCTTTTTTTGGTGCATTAAAATTTGATCCACGTTCTGATAAATGGCTGAGAATATGCATGTTTCAAGGTGCACCATTGCCTAATGAATTAAAAGATTATGATGATCATTGGGTTTATAAATCAGACTCTTAAATAATGAAATCTCTAAGTGAAATAGAAACAACATCAAAAAGAGCAACCCGAGCCGCTGGGTTTTCATGGGGTGTTTCAGAGGAGGTTGGTAAATGTATAAGATTATTAGAAGTATTTGGATTTCCAGGCATAAAAAACTTAAATTCTTATTTTAAAGATAAGACCTTAAATGATTTCGAGAGTTTAAAGTTAATTGTAAAAGAAAATAAACCTCAGAAAAATAAATTTTGTCCAATCAACCTTGGCGTTAATTTTTTAGATCAAATAAGAGATATAGAAAGATTTAACAATTGTTCATTTAAAAATATTGCTTATCCAATATTGTTTTTACCTTTCTTAAGTAGAGCCTCAGAGGTTATTGGAAAGAAAATATTTTTTGATTTTGATAAAAATCAATTTTTATTAAACTATAACGTAAGCATCTCCTCAAATTTTATTGAGGAAAAATACCCCAATTTAGCAAGAAATATTAAGATTAATTTTTTAGATAACAAAGATAACTTCAGCGACTTAGAGTGGAAAAATCTTTACAAACTTTCCGAAAAAACTTTTGTTGAGGAAACAGATAGTTTAAAACAAGGTGCTGCAGGTGCTGGTTTAACAGACAATGATTGATGATCAAGATTTAAAAGAAAAAGACTTAAAAGATTTAAATGATATTTGTGACGAGTGTCACAAGGAAGATGAAAGTGTTTCACAAAATTTGATTTTAACAGGTTTTAAGATATGCAAATCTTGCAGAATTTCTAAAACCATTTTTCCTATTTAAATTTGATTAATTGGAAGCGCACTCATTCTGCTCATTACGAAAGAAATTGATAAAAAAACAATTATCAAGAATGATAAAAAAACTATTCCAAAAGATTTAAAATTCGACTTAAAATTTAATATTTGTTTTGTAGAAATTATTAAACCTGCAAAAATCCAAAATTGTGTTAAAAAAATTATTGGTATCATTAAATCTGGTGTGACTGCAAAAAATCTTATCAAGCCTGGTGAATGGGCAAAGCCTACTGCTGTTAATACTTTTTTATAAGAAACTTTTGTTTGTTTATCGGGAAAAATTTTTACACCTAAAACAAATATAAGTGTCGACCACACGAACCATGTTAAAATTGCTGTTAGGCCAGACATGGCTACTGCAGTTTTAACAATAGTATTAGCCGCTACGGCTCCTGCAATTCCATCTAATATCATTATAATTCCAGAAAAATATATTGAAGCTTCACCAAAATTTTTTGCATCACTATAAAGAGATTTATCTAATTTGATAGACTTTAATATTATATTTAGAAATTCACCGAACATTGTTTTTTTTATTTTTTTTGTTCTTTATAAGAAACAAACAATGGAAATATTATTAATGCAATAATTATGATAATGCAAACTACAATTAGAAAGCTTTTTGACATCAAGATTTATGTGGGAAGGAAATATATTCCCTTCCCAAAATTATTAACCTTTTACAACCTCTCTAGTGTTAGCATTAAAGGACTCTTTGAATGGAATATCTACCACAACAGCATTGACTGGTTTGCCAGGAGTTTCTGAGTATTTTTCAGGAAGATGTACTTTATATTTAGTTCCAGTTTTATTTTTTGGAAATCCATTAGGGTTTAAAGTTCCATCAAAAGGCACATATCCCATTGCAATATTGGTTTTTTTTTCTGGATGCCACCATGGTGAGGTAATAAATCCAACTGGATCTCCACCACTTTCTGGTGATACTAACCAAAAGTCAGGTGCATAATCGTCAATAGGCTTACCACCAAGTTCCATACCAACTAATTGAAGTTTATACGGTTTTTTTCCAGATCTTAAATCTGCTCCCATTTTTTCTAAAGCAGATTTACCAACATAATCTGTTTTTTTATTCCATTCACCTTTACCAGATAAGGAGACTTGATAACCCAAATTACATTGATAAGGGTTGTGTTGTTGATCCATATCTTGTCCCCAAGAAAGAATTCCTGCCTGGATTCTTCTATGATGAGCAGGAGCAATAACCATAAGCTGGTGTTTTTTTCCTGCTTCAAGAACGGCATTCCACATTTCATCTGCATATAACGTTGCATCTCTCAAATAAATTTCATAACCGGCCTCACCTGAAAAACCGGATTGAGAAATTACACAACTTTTTCCAGCAACTTTAACTTCTGCTAAACCATAAAATGGCATATTTTCTAAATCAACTTGATCACCTAATAAATCTTTCATCAGAGCTTTTGATTTTGGTCCTTGAATTTGAACAGGACACGAATCAATTTCCTCTATAGTGCAATTGAATCTACCATTAGAATTTACACCCTGAAGATACATACCTATATCTGAGTCAGATAAAGAAAACCAAAACTCATCTTTAGAAATTCTTAAAAGTATTGGATCATTCAAAACCCCACCATATGAGTTACATAAAATTACATATCTTGCTCTCATTGGTGAAATTTTTGTTGCATCTCTTGTTATTACATAGTCAACAAATTTTTCTGCGTCTGGACCTTTCACTTGTATCTGCCTTTCAACAGCTACGTTCCACATCGTAACATGATTAACAATCGCATCATACTCGACCATCGCTCCACCATCCTCAGGCTTAACATATCCTCTTGGATGATAAATACGATTGTAAACTGTGGCTCTCCAACAACCTGCTTGCATTGATAAATGCCAATAAGGTGATTTTCTTACTCTTGTTGAGATTAACATTTCAACTTTAGTTGGTCCACTTTGTCTTAAATTGTATGGTACTTTTCGATCAGATTGATCAACAGAGGTAACATGTTTTAGTTTAGTATAGTCAAATTCTTTAGACATAACCATTCTCCTTCAACCACTTGTTAGTTTCCTTCAAGCCGCCGAATGTATAAATGTGGAAAAAATCTGTATGTGATTTAACTTTCCCAATTAGATCATTAGGGTCTTTAGGTTTCAACAAATCTAACGCCTTACTAAAATTAGACTTGAGAAAATTTAAGGAATTTTTCGCCCCTACAATATTTGCAAACTTAATTAAGCTTGATATCTTAAGAGGTCCAGTAATTCCCACATGCACTGGCACACTTTGTTTAGAGATAAAATCTATGATAGGCTGAGGATCTAATAACCACTGAGTTACTATATAATCAGCATAAGGCTTTTTATCTTTCATAGCTTTTTCTAAATCTGAATCGGATATATCAGGACTCCCCTCTGGGTGTCCAGCAATTCCTATAGTCAACTTCTCAAAATAACCAGTCTCCAAAAGTTGAAAAGAGCTATCAAATTTTCCCATTGGCTCTCTTCCACCACCAATTATTAAAACTTGTTTTACACCTCCATCTTTACATCTAGAAACGTAATCTTTTAGTTGCTTTTCATCTAGCATTGATCTTGCTGGAAAATGTGGCACTGGATTATAACCCTTTTTTACTAACTCAACTGCCTGTTGAGCTGTCTCCTTATAGTCTCCACCTGGTAACATTGTGATATATACATCACTTACCTTAGGGATTGTATCAAGATCAGTTTGTGGCCCGATTTCCAAAGAAAATTTCATTTTAAGATCTTTATCTTTTTTGAAAAAGCTGTCAAATTAATATCATGAAAATAATTTTGATAATGGGACTACCTGGTTCAGGAAAAACCACTCTTGCTAACGAACTAGGTCCAATGCTAAAGGCAAAAAGATTAAATGCTGATGAGGTAAGAAAAGCAGCTAATGATTGGGACTTTTCTGAAGAGGGAAGAAAAAGACAAGCTAAAAGAATGGCAGACTTTGCAATGAAACTTAAAAATGAGGGAAATTATGTTGTTGCAGATTTCATATGCCCAACACCAGAAGCAAGAAGTTTGTTTCCAGCAGATTATACTATTTGGGTAGATACAATTAAGGAAGGTAGATTTGATGACACAAATAAAATGTTTGTAAAACCTGAGAAGTATGACTTTCATGTTACTACACAAGATGCTAAGAACTGGGCACCAAAAATATATAAGGAATTAAAATAATGGCTTACGAATGGGATAATAAAAAACCAACAGCACAAATGTTAGGAAGATGGCAACCATTTCACGATGGTCATTATACTTTATTTAAAGAAATAATAAAAAAAACTGGTCAAGTTTGTATTCAAATTAGAGATGTTCAAGGAGTAGATGATAATCCTTTTGATTTTGAAACTGTTAAAAAAAATATCGAGGATAAATTAAATCCTGAATTCGAAGGAAGATACAAAATCATGTTAGTCCCTAATGTCACTAATATTTGCTATGGAAGAGGTGTGGGTTATAAAATTGAGGAGATTGTATTACCTGAGGAAATACAAAAAATTTCAGCTACTAAAATAAGAGCTAAAATGAGAGAAGAAGGAAAACTTAAATAGAATTTTTAATGAACATTAAAGTTAAAAATTTATCAGATGGAATATCTGTAATTACAATTAATGAGCCTAAAACATATAACTCATTATCATTTAAAAATTTAAATGATTTAATAAAAGTTTTTAAAAAACTTGATAAAGATAAGAAGGTAAAAGTAATTATTCTTGAGGGAGCAGGCAAAGGTTTTAGTGCGGGACACAACTTAAGAGAAGTTAAAAATCTTAAGAGAAAAAATAGATATCAAAAACTATTTAACTTGTGTTCGAAATTGATGCTTCAAATTGTTGAAGGAAGAATACCAGTTATTGCTAAAGTGCATGGTGCGGCCTACGCTGCTGGTTGTCAATTGGTTGCTAGTTGTGATTTAGCTTACAGTTCAAAGGAAGCTTTGTTTGCAACACCAGGAGTGAATATTGGATTATTTTGTAGCACTCCAATGGTGGCAGTTAGTAGAAAAATAAATAGAAAACCCATGATGAAAATGTTATTGACCGGTGAACCAATCAAAGCAAGTTATGCAAAAGAAATTGGTTTGATTAACGACTATTTTACAAGATCTAATTTAGATAGAGAAGTTTTAAAAGTTGCTAAAAAAATTTCTAAAAAATCAAATTTATCAATTAAAATTGGTAAACAAGCGTTTTATAAACAATTAGAAATGCCGTTAAAGAAAGCTTATCAATATACTAGTAAAATGATGACTATCAACATGATGGCAATGGACGCGCAAGAGGGAATTTCTGCTTTTTTAGAAAAAAGGAAACCAAAATGGAAAAATAAATGAAATTTAAAAATTTTATAACTATTATTTTAATTATTTTTGGTTTGTATTTAATTTTTACATTTAGAGATCATAATTTTAAAAGAGCTATAGATGCCTGTATTGCTGGTAGTCAGAAATTAGAAAAACCCATGACCATTCAAGAGGCCAAGAAGTTCTGTGAAGATAAAATCATGAATGAGAAATAAGTATATGAAAAAAACTAAAGAAATTTTAGAAAAATATAAAAAAATTGCTCTAATCGGTGCAAGTAAAGATTTAACAAAAACATCATCAATTGTGATGAAATCATTACAAGAATATGGATATAAAGTTTATCCTGTTAATCCATCTATGAAAGGAGAGCAAATATTAGGTGAAAAAGTCTTTGGCAGTATTACAGAGATAGATAGTCCAGTTGAAATAATCAATGTTTTCAGACCTTCAAATGAAGCAATTGAAATTGCTAAAGAGGCAGTAAAAATTAATGCAAAAGTTTTATGGTTACAATTAGATATAAAAAACGAAGAGGCAAAAAGAATTGTTGAGGCAAATAACATTTTGTATATTGAAAACAAATGTACAAAAATAGAATTTGATAAGTATTTAAATCAATGAAAAAAATAATTCTTATATATGGGCATTACAATGACAAATCATTTAATGCTGCAATAAGAGACACTTTTGTTAATACAGTAAAAGAAAAAGGTCATTCAGTCGATGTTATTGATCTTTATAAAGAAAAGTTTAATCCAGTTTTTGCAGGCGAGGAACCTGATAATACAGTTTTAAGTCATAGAAAAAAAATAGAAAGTTCTGATGCAATTGTTTTAATTGCTCCAATATGGAATTTTAGAATGCCAGCAATTGTTGAGGGTTGGATAGATAAAGTTCTTGCTCCACCATGGGCATTTAGATTTAAAAGATTATTTGGAAATTATGGTTATCCTTTGGGTAACTTGAAAGGTAAAAAAGCAGTAGTATTTTGTACTTATGGATCTCCTCAATTTGCTGTAAGAACTTTCTTTCTTAATATGCCAACTAAAAGACTGAGAAGAGGAGTTTTTAATATATGTGGCATTACGGATGTTGTTTACAGAAGATATTTTGCTGTACCATTTGTCAGTGATGAAAAGCGAAAACAATTTCTCAATGATGTTAAAAAAACTGCTCTTAACGTTTAAAATCATTTTATTATATCTTTTAACTATTATTCCACTTAAAGCTGATTTAATTTCTCCTAACAATTCGATTAAACCAAAGGAAGTAATTCAAATTCAACTCACTGGATTAATGAAAAATGATGATAATTTTATAGATAGTGGTATTGAACAGACTTGGAATTTTGCACATCCTGAAAATAAAAAAAATACTGGACCACTACCTAACTTCAAAATGATGATTAAAAGCAGATCTTATCAAATGCTTTTAAATCATTTGAGTCATACAATTACCGAGATAGGAAGTAGTGACAAATGGGCTCAATTTGAGGTGATAATTTTGGATAGTGAAAAAATCTATCATAAATTTAATTGGCAGGTCGAAAAATACACTGAGGATGGGCCGTTAAAAGATTGCTGGTTAACCACTATGGTCTCAAGCCCAGTTCCTTTGGGAAGTTCAATTTGATCATTCTTAGTACAATTTTGTTTCGTAATGAATAAAAATTTAGTAGGAATCGATTAATGAAAACTAAAACAAAAGTAGTAGTTGTAGGTGGAGGAGTAGTCGGAGTTAGTGCTCTTTACCATTTAGCAAAAAAAGGTTGGTCAGATGTTGTTTTATTAGAGAGAAAAGAATTAACTTCTGGATCAACATGGCATGCTGCAGGGTTGTTACCACTTTTTAATATGAGTTATTCAGTTGGTCAATTACATAAATACGCAGTCAATCTTTATAAAAAATTAGAGGAAGAGACAGGAAAAAATGTTGGATTTAGTGTTGTATCAAATATTCGTCTTGCAAGTACAAAAGATAGAATGGATGAATATCACCAATATGCTGGTGTAGCAAAAACTATAGGTGTTGATGTAAAATTTTTGACACCTCAACAAGTAAAAGAAATTTGGCCATTATGTCATACAGATGATCTAATCGGAGCAATTCAACATCCAGAGGATGGTTATATTCAACCAGCGGATTTAACACAAGCATTAGCAACAGGAGCAAGAAATAGAGGAGCAGAGATTTATAGGAACACGACAGTTTTATCAATGAAACAGACCAAAGATGGATGGATAGTTGAGACAGACAAAGGATCAATTGAGTGTAAGCATGTAATTTCTTGCTCAGGAAACTTTGCTAGACAAACTGGTGAAATGGTTGGATTAGATATACCAGTAATCCCAGTGGAACATCAATACATTGTAACAGAGCCACATCCTGAAATTCAAAAAAGAAAAAAAGAAGGCCTTCCAGAAATGGGAGTACTGAGAGATAGTGATAGCAGATGGTATATGAGAGAAGAAGCTGGGGGTTTAATTTTAGGTCCTTACGAAGATGGAGCACCAGCTTGTTATGTTGAGGGACCTTCAAAAGACTCTGAATATGAATTATTTCAAGAGGATTTAGATAGACTTGCACCACATATTGAGGGAGCTATTCATCGAGTTCCTGCTTTTGGTGAAGTTGGAGTAAAAAAAGTTTATAATGGAGCAATTTGCTATACACCTGACGGCAATCCAATAGTTGGTCCAGCTTGGGGGTTAAAAAATTTTTGGATTAATGAGGGACATAGTTTTGGGATTACAGCTGCAGGCGGAGCTGGTTGGCAATTAGCTGAGTGGATAATTGATGGAGAGCCTACAATAGATATGCTTGGTGTAGAACCTAGACGTTATGGAAATTATGCTACAAAATCATATTTGAAAGTGAAAAATGAGGAGGCTTATAGTCATGTATTTATCGTGCATTATCCTGACGAGGAAAGACCAGCTGCAAGACCACTAAGAACATCGCCTTGCTATGAAAGAATGAAAGACCTTGGGGCTGTGTTTGGTCAGAAATTTGGATGGGAAAGACCTAATTTTTTTGCGACTGATGGCATGGAGCAGAAAGATGATTGGTCTTTTAGAAGATCAAAATGGTTTGATGCAATTAAAAAAGAATGTGAAAACGTAAAAAAAAATGTTGGTCTTCTTGATATGACCGCATTTGCTAAGTGTCGAATTAAAGGTCCAAAAGCAGAGGAGTTTCTAGATTACTTAGTTGCTAATAAACTTCCAAAAAAAATTGGTCGAATAAATCTTTGTCATGCGCTAAATACAAAGGGCGGTGTCCATTCAGAATTTACAATTATGAAAGAGGCAGAAAATAGTTATTATCTTGTATCTGCTGGAGCAAATTTAAGATTGGACCATGATTGGATACAAAAATGGATGCCAACTGATGGTTCGGTAATATTTGAAGATCTTACAAATAGCACCGGAGTCTTGGTTGTGGCAGGTCCTAAAGCCAGAGAATTAATGCAAAAAGTTTCAACAGACGATTTTTCAAATGAAAATTTTAAATGGTTAACAGCTAAGAATGTAAATGTAGGGTATGCTCCGGTAAATGCAATGAGAGTAAATTTTGTTGGAGAACTTGGTTGGGAATTACATCATCCCATTGAATATCAAAATCATATTTTTGATAGATTGATGAAGGAAGGAAAAGATTTAGGCATTAAGCCTTTTGGTATTAGGGCAATGAACAGTCTAAGAGTTGAAAAATCCTATAAATTGGTTGGTACAGAATTATCAATTGAATACTCACCATATGAGTCTGGTCTAGATAGATTTATTCACCCAAACAAAGGAAATTTTATTGGCCTTGAGGCATTAAATAAATGGAGAGAAAAAGGTTTTGATAACAAATTAGTAACTCTTGAAGTTCATAATACAACTGACTCAGATGTTTTGGGAAATAACCCAATATATAAAGATGATAAAGTTGTTGGAAGAGCTACGGGTGGTGAATATGGATTTAGATTAGATAAGTCAATTGCATTAGCAATGGTAAAACCTGATTTAGCTAATGTTGGGGAGAAACTTAAGGTTGATATTTTAGGCAAGATGTATGAAGCTACAATATTAGACGAAAGTCCTTATGACACTGAGAATAAATTATTGAGAGCTTAATGAAAATTTTAGTCGCAGTAAAAAGAGTAATTGATTACAACGTTCAAATTAGAGTTAAGGATGACAATTCAGGTGTTGTAACTGATAATGTTAAAATGTCTACTAATCCACCTGATGATAACGCGATTGAGGAAGCAGTAAAAATAAAAGAAGCTGGTAAAGCAGCAGAAGTCATTGCAGTAAGTATTGGTGAAGAGAAAGCTCAAGAAACTGTTCGTAAAGCTTTAGCAGTTGGAGCAGATAGAGGAATACTTGTTAAGTCAGATGGCGTCATTGAACCGCTTGCCGTTTCAAAATTGTTACAAAAGATTGTTGAAAAAGAAAAACCAGATTTAGTTTTTATGGGTAAACAAGCAATTGATGATGATTGCAATCAAACAGGTCAAATGTTAAGTGCACTTTTAAATTGGCCTCAAGCAACTTTTGCATCTAAAATTGAAATCAAAGATGGTAAATTAGAAGTTACTAGAGAGATAGATGAAGGTTTAGAAACAATTGAAATTAATATTCCAGCAATAGTAACTTGTGACTTAAGATTAAATGAGCCAAGGTATGCATCATTACCAAATATAATGAAAGCAAAGAAAAAGCCTATAGAACTATTAAATGCGTCAGATTTAGGAGTAGATATAAATCCTAGAATCGAGCAAGTTAAAGTTGAAGAGCCACCGAAAAGAAAAGCTGGAATAAAAGTATCAAGTGTAGCTGAGTTGGTTCAAAAATTAAAAAATGAAGCTAAGGTAATATAATGTCGGTTTTATTAATTGCAGAACATAACAATAAAGAATTGAAGCCTTTTACGCTTAATGCAACTACAGCAGCTTCTCAAATTGATAATGATGTTCATGCAGTAATTATTGGACATAACTGTGATGAAGCTGCAAAAGCTCTTTCAGGAATACCATTAATTAAAAAAGTTATTCAAGTTGAAGCTGCTCACTATGAAAATTTTGTTGCTGAAAATTTTGCGCCAGTAATTTTAAAATTAGCTGAAAATTATTCACATATTATAAGTTCAGCAAATACTTTTGGAAAAAATTTAATGCCAAGAATTGCTGCAGCTTTAGATACATCTCAAATAAGTGATATTATTAAAGTTATTGCGCCTGATACCTTTTTAAGGCCAATTTACGCAGGAAACGCTTTTGCAACAGTTAAAAGTAAAGATGTTAAAAAATGTGTAACCATCAGACCCACATCATTTGATTCATGTGAAAGCTCAGGAGGATCAGCCCCAATAGAAAAAGCAGATCCTGTTGAAGAATTTGTAAAAACAAAATTTATCAAAAGAGAAGAAGTAAAATCAGATAGACCCGAACTTGGTACAGCGAGAGTTGTTGTTTCTGGTGGAAGGGGAATGCAGAGTGGTGATAATTTTAAATTAATTACTTCTTTAGCTGATAAATTAAATGCAGCTATCGGAGCTTCAAGGGCGGCAGTTGATGCAGGATATATAAGTAATGATCATCAGGTTGGTCAAACCGGAAAAGTTGTTGTTCCTGATTTGTATATCGCTGTTGGTATCTCAGGTGCTATTCAACATTTAGCTGGCATGAAAGAAAGTAAAGTTATCGTAGCAATCAATAAAGATGGTGAAGCACCAATATTTAGTGTCGCAGATTATGGACTTGAAGCTGATCTTTTTGAAGCAGTTCCCCAGTTCTTGGAGGAATTGAATAAATTAAACACTATACAAAAATAATATAATCTGTAAAAAATTAAGTATGTCCAAAGAGACAATGGAATATGATGTAGTTATTGTAGGTGGTGGTCCATCAGGACTGGCTACAGCTATTAGATTGAAACAACTAAATTCAGAATTAAATATTTGTTTGTTAGAGAAAGCATCTGAAATAGGTGCACATATTTTAAGTGGAAATGTTTTTGAAACAAGGGCTTTAGATGAATTAATTCCTGATTGGAAAGATTTGAACTCACCCATCAATACTAAAGTTACAAAAGAAAAATTTTTATTTTTAGGAAAGAACAAATCATTTAGCTGGCCAACTTGGTTACTTCCAGCAGTTCAAAAAAATCATAAAAATTATATTATTAGTCTTGCAAACTTATGCAGATGGCTTGCAGAACAAGCTGAGGCGCTTGGTGTTGAAATTTTTCCAGGATTTCCGGCAAGTGAAATATTATATCATGATGATGGTTCTGTTAAAGGAGTTGCAACTCAAGATATGGGTTTAGACAAAGATGGAAATAAAAAAGATAGTTTTGAGCCTGGTATTAATCTTATTGGTAAGGTGACCGTATTTGCGGAGGGCTGTAGAGGTCATTTAGGTAAACAATTAATTAAAAAATTTGAATTAGATAAAGGAAAAGATCCGCAACAATATGGAATTGGTTTTAAAGAAATTTGGGAAATAGATGAAAAAAATCATGAAGAGGGTATGGTCATGCATACGGCTGGTTGGCCTTTAGATAAAAACACTTATGGTGGAAGTTTTATTTATCACGCTGAGAATAAACAAGTTTTTTTAGGTTATGTCATTGGATTAGATTATAAAAATCCTCACTTATCTCCTTTTGATGAATTCCAAAGATTTAAAACTCATCCCGCAATTAGAAAAATTATTGAAGGAGGAAAAAGAATTTCTTATGGGGCACGAGCTTTAATTGAAGGTGGTTTTCAAAGTTTACCAAAAATGTTTATGCCTGGAGCATTACTTATTGGATGTGATGCGGGTACACTTAATATGCCTAAAATAAAAGGTTCGCATACAGCTATGAAAAGTGGAATGATAGCCGCTGAAACTATTGATGAATATTTTAAATTGAAAAAAGATTTATCGATTTTTGAGGAAAAGTTTAAAAATAGCTGGGTATATGACGAACTTTATAAGGCTAGAAATGTCAAACCAAGTTTTAGCTGGGGTCTTCTTTTAGGTATTATTTTTACAGGAATAGATCAAATTTTATTCAGAGGTAGAATGCCTTTTACTTTAAAACATAAACATGCTGATCACGAAACACTCAAGTTAGCAAATGAAATGCCTAAAATTGAATATCCAAAGCCTGATAATATCATCACTTTTGATAAAACAAGCTCGGTATATTTAACTGGAACCAATCACGCTGATAATCAGCCAGTGCATTTGAAGTTGAAAGATCCAAATTTGCCAATTAGTTATACTTTAGAAAAATTTGATGAACCCGCTCAAAGATATTGTCCAGTTGGAGTTTATGAAGTTCAAAATGAAAACAATGTTCAAAAGTTTGTGATTAACTCACAAAATTGTATTCATTGCAAGACTTGTGATATTAAAGAGCCATCTCAGAATATTACTTGGGTTACACCTGAGGGTGGTGGTGGCCCAAAGTATGGAAATATGTAATTTAAGATAAATCTATAGCAAATTTTTTTAGAGTTTCTATTGGCAAAATTTTTAAGGTATTTTCATGCGTACTTTTTAAATAAATAGGGCAACCTTTACCTGCTTCGACAGCTCTTGCATACCAACTAGCACAAACACACCATCCATCCCCATCTTTCAAACCTGGAAAGCCAAATTCAGGATGAGGTGTTATTAAATCGTTTCCTTCTTCTTTACACCATTCAAGAAATTCTGTTGTTACTTTTGCACACACTGTATGAAGTCCATGATCATTATTGTCTGTATTACAACATCCATCTCGATACCAACCTGTTAAAGGATCGAGTGAGCAATTCTCTAACTCTTCACCAAGCACATTTTTTTGATTTTTACTCATTAGTGAGTGGAAAAATAAATTTCATCATCTAAAAGAGCATTAAATGAAACTGATCTTCTTTCCTCATTAGAATCTGAAAAAGGATATACTGCGTGCATCACATAATGTGGAAAGAAATAAAAATCTCCAACTTCAGGTAATATATCCATTATAGCATTAGATAAAAAGGATTTTGATCCATGAATTAGTTGTAAATGCCCATTTTTGTTTGGTTTATTTTTTTGTTTAGTATTTCCTAAATTAGTTGGAACTTTTGTATATCCAACTCCAGAAATATGACCAGAGTGCATATGAATAGGATTATATTCATTTTGGAATTGTCTTACAATCCATGAACCTGTTATTTGAAATTTTTTAATATTTTTATTTTTAGTCTGAGAGATCCAATTTGAAACTTCACCTAATAAGAATTTTCCAAATCCACTTTCTTCCATAAATTTTTGATCAAGATAAATTTCTTGAGTAACATTACCAGCAAGATCATGACCGGCATCAAGTTTTCCACCCTCTATTTTTTCTTTTGATTTTTTATCAGTATATTCATTTATTTTTTTTACTAATTCCTCTGGCATTTTAACCTTTAATATTGATGGACCAAATGGTTTAAATATTGTTCTAGACATTTAAATCTTTGTTGGATTTGGCTGACCTTTGTAAACTTCCTCAGGATCGAATTTTTTTTCATCTTCTAAAAATTTCATTTCAATTTCTCTTCCATTTTTAATTGGACCTAAAGGAATAGATCTATAAAAACAAGATCTGTAACCAACATGGCAACTTGCGCCATCACCAATATCAACTGTTAACCATAGAGAATCTTGATCATCATCTATTCTTATTTCTAAAACTTTCTGAACAAAGCCACTTGTTCTTCCCTTGTGCCAAAGAGCATTTCTTGACCTACTAAAATAATGAGCTTCTTTAGTTTCAATAGTTTTTTTAAAAGCCTCAACATTCATATATCCATGCATTAGTATATCTTTTGTTTTATGACAAACTGTGATTACTGGTATAAGCCCATCATTATCAAATTTAGGTGATAGAAGTTTGCCTTCCTCAATTTCGACTACATTTTCTCTTTTTTTGAACATTTAAGGTGATTATGTAGCACATATCCAGATATATTAAATATTTTAAAAAGAAGCATTTATAGGTATAAAACCACTCATGAAATTAGTAAAAAATACTGATGATAAAAAAGACCTTAAAAAAGTCTCTGATACTGAAGCTGAAAATGCCATTAAAACAATTTTATCTTGGATGGGCGAGGACCCAAACAGAGAGGGTTTGTTGGAAACTCCTAAAAGAGTTGTAAAAGCTTTTAAAGAGTACTTCAAAGGTTACAAAGACGATCCAGTTCAAATATTAGACAAAACATTTGGAGATGTTGAGGGATATGACGATATGGTAATTCAAAAAAATATATCAGTTCAAAGTCATTGTGAGCATCATATGGCACCAATCATTGGAAAAGCACATGTTGCCTATATTCCAAATGAGAGAGTGGTTGGATTGAGTAAATTAGCGAGAGTTGTTGAGGTTTTTTCAAAAAGATTACAAACTCAAGAGAGATTAACTATGCAAATTGCGAATACACTAATGGAGTCACTAGACGCTAAGGGTGTAGCCGTTACGATTGACTCTACTCATCAATGTATGACTATGAGGGGAATAAAAAAAGAACAAGCATCGACAGTTACAAACTATTATTTAGGCCAATTTAAAGAGGATTTATCTTATCAAAATAGATATTTAAGATTTATTAGTATTTCAAAAGAGTAAAAAAGTGTCTGATCAATTTAAAGCATTAATTCTCAATCAAGAAGGTGAGAATTTTTCAAGAGAAGTAAAATTAATTGATAAAAGTTTTCTGAAACACGGTGATGTAACAGTTAAAGTAGATTATTCAGATCTAAATTTCAAAGATGGAATGATTTTAAAAAATGGTGGAAGATTGGTAAAAGAATTTCCCCACATACCTGGAATTGATTTTTCTGGAAAAGTTATTGAAAGTCAAAATTCAAAATTTAAAGATGGTGATGAAGTAATCTTAACAGGGTTTAGAGTTGGGGAAGTTTTTTATGGAGGTTATTCACAGATTGCAAAAGTAAATAGTGACTTCTTGATAAAAAAACCAAAAAATTTAACAACTAAACAAGCAATGATACTTGGTACTGCAGGATTTACATCTCTTATGGCTGCTTTTGCAATTAAGGCAAGAGAGGAAATTCTTTTAGGTGAAAAAGTAAAAACAGTTTTAGTGACAGGCGCTACTGGTGGAGTGGGCAGTGTTGCAGTTATCATATTAAATAAAATGGGTTATGATGTAACAGCAGTCACAGGAAAAGATTCTAAAGCAGACTATTTAAAATCAATTGGTGCTAAAACCATTGTAAATAGAAGAGAATTTGATAAGGACCCAAGATTAATTGATAAAGGTTTATGGGATGGTGTTGTAGATACAGTAGGTGGAAAAATACTTGCAAATGCAATTGTTCAAACAAATCCGAATGGGATTATAGCTGTTTGTGGTAATGCTAATACTAATGAATTAAATACTAATGTAATCCCTTTTATGCTTCGAGGTATTAAACTTTGGGGAATGGACTCTGCCAATTGTAGCATTAAAAGGAGAGAATTTATTTGGAGTGAAGCAGCAAACCTGGTTGATTTTAATTTATTAGAAAAATCTGTTCAAATAGTAAGCTTAGAGGAATTAATTGATACTTATCCTAAAATATTAAAAGGTGAGATTTCAGGAAGAGTTTTAGTTGATTTGAATAAATAATGGATTGGGATAAATTAAAGATTTTTCATGCAGTAGCAGAGGCTGGAAGTTTTACAAATGCTACCATAAATTTAAATTTAAGTCAGTCAGCAATAAGCCGCCAGATTCAGTCACTAGAGCAAGATTTAAAAGTTCAATTATTTGAAAGACATGCAAGAGGTCTTACTTTAACGGAAAATGGAGAGTATGTTTTTAAAACTGCTCATGAAGTAATTAGCAAATTAAAAGAAGTAGAAACCTCATTAGGTGATCAAAAAAATAAACCTACTGGTAAATTGACAATAACGACTGTAAGAAGTTTTGGGACTCATTGGTTAACTCCAAGAATTCAAGAATTTATGAGGCTAAACCCAGAAATTGAAATAGAACTAATTTTCGAGGATAAAGAATTAGATTTAAGCACTAGACAAGCTGATATTGGTATATTTATGAGAAGACCTAAACAATTGAATTATATTCAAAAAAAATTGATAGATTTAAAGTATTATATTTATGGATCGAATAAATACCTTGAAAAATATGGTATGCCGAAAACAATTAATGATTTAAACAAACATAAGTTTATTTCTTTTGGAAAGGGAGCCCCTTCTCCGGTTTATAACCCTGATTGGGCTTTAAAATTAGGTATGCCTGATGGTAAAAAAAGGAAAACAATAATGAAAGTAAATAGTGTTATGGGATTGCTTCTTGCAGTTGAGTCAGGGGTAGGATTAGCTGCATTGCCTGAATATTTGGTAAGTAAATCTAATAATATCATTAAAGTGTTGCCTAAATCAGAAGGCCCAATTACAGAGGCACATTTTGTTTATCCTCAATCTTTAAAAAATACTGCTAGAGTTCAGGCTTTCAGGAACTTTTTATTCAGTAAAATAGGCGACTGGAAATCTTAATTCATATATTAAAGAACACTCAAACGATGCGACATACTTGCAATTGATAATCATTCGCATTGCGAATAATTATCATTATCAATAAACGATGCGGAAGAAAAGGGAGAAATAAATGAAAAAAATATCAATTTTGACATTAATCACATCTTTGTTTGTATCATCTTTTGTTGTTGCAAATGAAGTGAATGTTTTTAATGCAAGACATTATAAAGCCGATGGAGAGCTTTATTCTAAGTTTACAAATAAGACTGGTATCAAAGTTAATTTAATAAACGGAAAATCAGGTGCTTTAGAGAAAAGAATAATTAGTGAGGGCGCAGACTCTTCCGCTGATCTTTACATCACTGCAGACGCTGGAAGATGTGGCGCTATGGATGCAAAAGGTACGCTTCAAGGTGGTTTAACATCAGCAGCTATAAAATCAGCAGTCCCAAAAAGCTTTAGAACGAGCAAGTGGGTTGGAATCGCAAAAAGAGCAAGAATAATTTATTATTCACCTGAAAGAGTTACAGGAGCTGAATTATCTGGAATGACTTATGAAGGTCTAGCTGATCCTAAATGGAAAGGTAGATTGGTAATTAGAAAATCTAGCAACATATATAATAAGTCTCTCGTGGCATCATTAATTAAAAATAATGGAAAGGCAGCGACAGCTGCATGGGCAGAAGGAGTTGTTGCCAATATGGCAAGAACACCAACAGGTAATGACAGGGCTCAAATCATGGCAGTAGCAGCTGGAGAAGCTGATATAGCTGTGGCTAACACTTATTACTTAGCTCTTATGTTATCTGGTAAAAAAGGTGCAGAACAGCAAGAAGCTGCTAAAAAAGTAAAAGCTTTCTTTCCTAATCAAAACGATAGAGGAACACACATGAATGTTAGTTGTGCAGCTTTGGTAAAAGGTGCTCCTAACAAAGCTAACGCTGTTAAACTTGTGGAGTTTTTATTAACTCCAGAGTCTCAAGAGCATTTTACAAACAATACTTTTGAGTTTCCAATGATTGATGGTGTTTCGCCAAGTCCATTAGTTGTAAACAACTTAGGTTTAGATTTTAAACAAGATATGAAAACTAAGTTAGCTTCTTATGGAAAAAATCAAGCTGCTGCTGTTGAAGTAATGACAGCCGCTGGTTGGAAATAATGAAAGTAAAAAAGAAATTTATGTCTAATGTTGATTTAAATAAATCTTCTAAACCATGTTCCCCATGTCTTTTAGAGTGTGAAAAAATCAATAAAAGAATAAATGACAGAAAACTTTCAAAAATTAAAACTAAGGAGGTTTCGCATATCCTAAAAGTATTTAATTTTTAATTTTTCTGGGTGTCTACGCTTATTAGGCAAGATGTCTCCTTCCTCCTAGCGTAGACACAAATACTTTTTCATTTTTATAAGGCGGATTATAAATTATGAGAATAAATTTTTGGTATATATCTTCTTTTTTAATTTCTTTTTTAGTTATAATTCCAATTTTAACAATCTTTTCAAGTTTTTTCGAAAATACTTCAAATTATTATCAAGTTTTAAAAGATACTTTTTTATTAGAATATTTATTAAATTCATCTATTTTATTATTAAGTGTATTAGTATTAACTTTTTTAATAGGCACTGGATCTGCATACTTGGTATCTTTTTTTGAATTTCCATTTAGTAATTTTTTTAAATGGGCATTGATACTTTCTTTTGCAGTTCCTCCTTATATTTATGCTTATTCATTAACTGCTTTTTTTGAAAATTATGGAACTGCTTACACCATTTTAAAAAATTTATTTGGTGAAGCTAATTACAATCAAAACATTCCAAAATTTGATGGATTATTTGGAGTAATTCTTTCTATTTCTTTTTCTTTGTATGCGTATGTATATATTCTAGCTAGATCATCTTTTTTATATCAACCACAAAATTTAATTGATTTAGGAAAAAATTTAGGTTTTTCGAAATTTAAAACTTTATATTCTATTATTTTACCTGCTGCACGACCTGCAATAGTTGCAGGTTTGTCTTTAGTTGCCATGGAAACACTTGCAGAGTTTGGTGCAGTTGATTTCTTCTCAATAAACACCTTAACAACAGGAATTTACAATTCTTGGATAGCGTTTGATGATTTAGCTTTTGCTAACCAATTATCCTTTTATTTGCTTTTATTCATATTCGTTCTTTTTATTTTAGAAAACCTTTCTAGAAAAAAGGCTAGATATCACATGAATTCTAGAGGTGGATTTAAACAAAAACAAAAAATTAAACTTTGTGGTACAAAATCTTTAATGGCTTTCACGTTTTGCTTTTTAGTCTTTTTCTTAAGCTTTTTATTTCCACTAAGTCAAATGATGTATTGGACAATAAAATTTCCAGAAAACCTGTTTGATTTACAAATAATTAATCTTCTAATTAATACTCTTTATTTGGTCGTTTTATCTAGTTTGGTTTTAATAATATTTGCTCTTATTTCGAATTATGGAAATAGAGTTAATAAAGATAAATCCTTAAATTTTTTATCAACTTTATCAATTTCAGGCTATGCAATTCCAGGTGTAATTTTGGCAGTCGCCTTTATTACTTTTATTGCCTGGATTGATGAGAGTGTGATAAAAACCTATGGTTTTTTATCAATAAAAAAAGTTTTTATAGGTTCAATATTAGGATTGGTTATTGTTTATTTTATTAGATTTTACTCTTTAGCTTTTAATGGAATCAAATCAGGATATGAAAAAATCAATATATCAGTTGATGAAAGTTCATATTTACTTGGATATTCAAAAAGAAAAACATTTATGAATATTCATATTCCTTTTTTGAGAAATTCATTATTATTTGTTTTTATATTGATTTCATTAGAAATTATAAGAGAGCTTCCTATAACTTTGATCTTAAGACCTTTTAATTTTGAAACTTTTGCTACTACAGCTTACATTTCTGCGTCAGAGGATTTATTAGAAGCAGCAGCGGTTCCATCATTGTTTTTAATTTTGATTGCAACTTCTTTTATAATTGTTACATCTAAATATATTTTAAAGGATCAAAATGAGTAAGAATTTTTTAGAAATTAAAGATGTTGATTTTAATGTTGGTGGTAAAATTAAGGTTAAAGATGTTTCTTTTTCAATAGAAAATGAAGGAGATGTTATATGTCTTTTAGGACCCTCTGGAATCGGAAAAACCACAATATTAAGAACTATTGCTGGATTGGAAAAAATCAACAAAGGATCAATCAAACTTAATGGTAAATTAATATCAACTGAAAAAATAAACGTAGAACCTGAATACAGAAATGTATCACTTGCTTTTCAAGACAACAGTTTATTTCCTCATTATACAGTTGAAAAAAATATATTATTAGGAGCTGAAAGAAATAAAGAAAAAAATGGAAAAAAGATAACTTTAAAAGAAATAGTTGATTTATTAGATATTTTTCACATATTAAGTAAATACCCACATGAAATAAGTGCTGGTGAAGCTCAACGGGCATCACTTGCAAGATCTCTTATAACGCAGCCAGATCTTTTATTATTAGACGAGCCTCTATCAAATGTTGATCAAAGTTTTAAAGAAGAAATTCAAGTAAGACTTAAAAAAATTTTAAATCAATTAAAAATTACAACAATTATAGTCACGCATGACTCATATGAGGCATTTTATTTAGGAACTAAATGTGGAATAATTTTAAATCAACAACTTAAACAGTTTGATGATCCATATAAAGTTTATCATTTCCCTAATTCAATTGAAGTCGTTAACTTTTTAAACAGGGGAATTTTAATTCCGGCAAAAGTTACAGGTAAAAACACATTAGAAAATTGGGATTTAGGAACTATTGAGGGTAATTTTATAAAAGAATATCCAAAAGGTGCAAACGTACAATTACTACTTCAACCAGAGGATCTTGAACATGATGATAAAAGTAATTTAAAACTAGAGGTGGTAGATAGGAAATTTAGGGGGACTAACTTTATTTATACCCTTAAAACACCAAGTAATACCAAAATACCAGTATTTGTACATTCACATCATATTCATCAACATGAGGTTGATGAAAAATTTGGTATCAAAAGACCTATTCATATTGATCATATAGTTTGCTTCTAATAAAAACATTTTAGAAAATGAAAAGTAATCTAAAAGTTTTTTTAAAAGGGATACTTGATGTTAGTCCATTAATGATCCCAGTAGTTCCCTTTGGTCTTATTTTTGGAGTTCTTGCAATCGATGTTGGGTTTAGTCCATTAGAAACAATGGGAATGTCGTTAATAGTTTTCGGTGGGGCTTCTCAGATAGTTCTTTTACAATTATTTTCAGGAGGAGCTTCTTCTCTGGTAATTATAAGTTCAGTTGGTGCTGTTAATTCACGTCATCTACTTTATGGAGCTGTTGTATCTGAGCACTTGTCAGATTTAAGATTAATTTGGAAAATTATTATTTCATATTTTTTAATAGATCAGGCATACGCTATATCAAATGAATTTTTAAAAAAAAACAAAGATCAAAATAAATATTTTCATTTAGTTGGCGCTGGTGCTACATGTTGGATGATTTGGCAATCAACTACTTTTTTAGGAATCATATTAGGTGCGGCAATACCAGAAAAACTTGGTTTAAGTTTTGCTGTTCCCTTAACTTTTTTGGCGCTTTTAGTAAATGATTTTAGAAAATTTATAAATGTTATTGTAATAATTGTTTCAGGATTGGTCGCTACACTTGGTTATAATTATATTCCTTTCAAAGCCTATGCAATAGTTGCTGGCTTAACAGGATTATTAACAGCTATGATATTAACCAAAATGGTTAAAACAAATGAGTAATTGGGCTTTGATTATATATTGTGGGTTGATTACCTATCTTACAAGATTTTCAATGATTGCATTGATTAAGAAGGAAATGTTTAATGATAGAATTAGACAAGTTTTATCTTATGTACCATCAGCAATATTTCCAGCAATTATATTCCCAGCAATTTTTATAGATAATTCTGGGTCATTATTATTAGAAGATAATCCAAAAATTATTGCTGCATTAATTGCAACATTAATTGGAATTTTTTCAAGAAGTATAATTGCGACAATATTTTCAGGATTAGCATCTTATTGGTTTTTGATATTTGTTGTATAAATAAGTGTGAAAAAAATATTTATCTTTATTTTTTGTATTTTTGCATTTGGTGTAAATTCTATGGAAAAAGAAACAACTTTTAAAAAAGAGTTGTTTGATAAAGCCCAAGCTGATGGCAAGATTGTAATAGTAAGTTCTTGGATCAAATATTGTTCTTCATGTGCAAATCAAATGAAAATTTTGAATAAGGCAAAAAAGGATGGCAAGTTATCAGATATTGAATTTACCAATATCGAGTATTTTTCATTCGATGTAACAAATAGAGAAATCGCAAATTTATTTGATATTCAATATCAAACATCATTATTAATTTTCAAAGGCAGTAAAGAGGTTTATAGAAGTATTGGTGAAACTACTGAGGACTTGATTTACGAAGCTATAAAAACATCAATTTAAAACTAAGCACCTAATCTAATATTTTTTGCTACGTTATTATCAATCTCAGTTGGTTTTTTTAAATCTAAATTGTTCATAATTTCAACGTACTCATTAATACTATTAACTTGCAATCTTGGGTTTTGTTTTTTTTCTTTACCAATTGTACTTACTTTTTCTCCCTTATAATCATGGGCAGGGTATAAAAGAGTTTCTTCTGGTAATTTTAAAAGTTTATTAAAAATTGAATTGTAAGCATCCTTCGCATCACCATTTTGAAAATCAGTTCTACCAGTTCCATTTATTAACAATGTGTCACCAGAAAATAGATAATTATCCATTAAAAAACTATAGCTATCAGATGTATGTCCAGGAGTATACATAGCTCTAATTTTTAAATTATCTAAATTTATATATTCATCATCTTTAACTTTTAGCTCTACAGTATCGGCTGGCGTATGTTCACCCATTATTGTTGTGCACTTAGTGATATCTTTAAGTTTTGAAGCACCAGTTACATGATCTGCATGGATATGAGTATCTATTACCTTAACTAAATTTAAATCTAATTCTTTCAAAAATTTAACGTATTGATTAACATTTTCGAATACCGGATCAATAATTAACGCTTCTCTTCCTTTTGCTGAGGCAATTAAGTAAGTGTAAGTACTAGATTTTTGATCAAATAATTGTTTAAAAATCATAATCAAATATTATCATATAAGTATGGAAACCACTACATTTGACTGGTCATGTAAGTACACATGGAAACAAAGTGCAAAGAATACCTCATGGTGTTTATTGGGTTGCTCAATTGGTGATTTTGGAACAATTTTATTTTTTCAATTATCAAATATACCATTCCCAGTTTTAGCAATAATGATATTAGCAATTATTAACGGATTGATCACAAGTATAATTTTAGAGACTATAATTTTAATTCGTCAAAATTTAGAATTTAATAAAGCTTTAAAAACAGCTTTAGGTATGAGTTTTATTTCAATGATAAGTATGGAAATTACTATGAATTTAACTGATTATTTTCTTACTGGTGGTGCAATATTAACGTGGTGGGTTGTACCTTTAATGCTTATTGTTGGTTTTTTAACACCGTGGCCGTATAATTATTGGAGATTAAAAAAATATGGCATCAACTGTCATTAAAAATTGGGATAATAAAACTTGGCTATCTTCACAAAATTACATTCAATCATTTAATAATTTTCTTATTAAAAATATAAAAATTAATTCAAATTTTAAAATTTTAGATATTGGATGTGGCCGTGGAAAGATTTTAGGTTCTTTAAGCTCAAAACTTAAACTTAAAGAAAAACCGCTAGGGATAGATATTGTTAATCATAAAGATAGAGATAAAAGAATTAATTTTAAAAGAATAAATGTTTTAAATTTTTCTTTAAGGAAAGATCAAAAATTCGATTTAATTTTAATTAAACAAACAATTCACCTAATGAAATTTGGTGAGATAAAAAAATTGTTAAAATTTTTAAAAAAAAGTTTAAATCCAAAAGGTAAAATTTTAATTTTTACCTTGGATACTGGTAAAAATGAAATTCCAACTTTTAAATTAATGAAACATAAACTTTATAAATCCCTAAAAAGAGATAAAAAAATATTAAAGATCATTACAAAAATTTATCCTCATAGAATTAAGAAAAAATTTATTTTCGATGTAAAAATAAGAAAAAAGAAATATTTAGATATGATTAAAAATAGATATATTTCAACGTTAATACCTCTATCGAAAAAGCAACTTATTCAAGGAATTCAAGAAATTGAGTTAAAATATAGCAATGAATTAAGATTTAAAGATAAATTAATTTGTATTATTTTATAAAATTCTTTTTAATAAATTTTCTTTAAACAACACTTTGTGAATTATAACAGCAGAAATATGTAATGTTATTAATGCTATTAGCGTATAATTTCCAATTATGTGTATTTCATAGAATATTTCTGCCATCTCAAAATTATCTTTAATTTCAAGATTAAAAAAAAACATATCAAGTTCTTCACCATTATATAATTTTTTTAGTGCACCTGAGATAGTTATGATTAAAACTGTTATATATAAAAAAATATGATTTAATTTGGCTATAACTTTTTGTCCAAAAAAAATACTGTTTTGTAAAGCTGGAGTTGGATTAAAAGTTTTATAAATCAGTCTTAATAAAGTTAAGTAGAATATACTAAGACCAAGTGTCACGTGAATACTTTCGATGGTTAATCTTTTTTCACTAAAATCCATATCAACTAAATAGAAACCCAGGGGGATTTGCACAATTAAGACTGCGGCACTTAACCAATGAAATATTTTTGATATAGATCCATATTCTGTTAGTGTATTTATTAATTTCATATGTTTACAAAATATATCATTTTAATCTTTAAGTATATTTTGTTTATTTCTACTTTCGTCATTTTGTCGCTTCCTGCTAATTCTGAACTTTCAGTTGAAGAGGTAATTAAAGGAAGAAAAGCATTGTTTAGTAAAAATTACAGTACAGCTAAAAGAGTTCAAACTTTAGCTAACAAAGGTGAGTTTGATAAGGCAAAAACTTTAATGTTAGAAATGAGTGAAAATTATAAAATTTTGATTAAATATTTTCCTGAAAATTCAAAGGAAGGTTTTAAAACAGAGGCTCTTCCAACAATCTGGGAGAATAAAAAGGAATTTAACGATTTAATGATAAAATCCTCAAATGATATGATCAAATTAACCAAAGTTATTGAAGGAACAGATGATATAGGAGGCACTATTAGAAAATTTATGTGGAGTAATTGTAAATCGTGCCATCAACGTTTTAGAGAAGAACATTAAATAATTTAGGGGGTTCACCCTTTTGTTCTCCAACCAAAAGGGTTCCCCTAAGTTGCCTCTTTGGCATTTAAGTCCAATTGGACTTTAAGTTTATTGTATTCGTTTTTATGAAGTATTAAGCTACCCAGCTAAGTGTCAGGTGGCATTAGATTCATTTAAACTACCTCCTAATAAAAAGATAAATTTTTGATAGGTTGTATTCAATAAATTTATTTCAATATCATTAAAATATATTTCTTGAATACAACCCACCTATTTAATATCATTCGCACATCTAAAAAAAACTTCAATTAATAATAGAAATTTTAAAATTGCATTAAGATTTAATATCTATATTGTTTAAATATGAAATATGTAAGTGGTCTTATAAATTTAATTATAAGTTTAATAATATCTACAATAATTATCTATGGAATAAACATTGTTGCTGGATTTGCTGGAGCTGATTATACATTTTCACACGGAGAAACTTTTGTGATTTGGATATTAATGGCAATTCTTGTAAATAATTGTTTTAACAAATAATTTTAGAAATTAAATTTTCTCTTTAAATGCTTAAGTTTTCCTTCTGTGCTGTCATAATCTATATAACAACCTTGTAAAAATCGATTACCCTCATTTGTGTCATACGATGTTCTTCCATGAAGTAATCTATAATTATCCATCATCAATAAATCTCCAGGAGTGAGCTTAAATTCTAATCGATATTTATCTGAGTTATATAATTCAGATATTTTATTTCTTGCAGCATAATAGAGATTAAGTTTTTCTTTATCCATTAATGGAACAAAATCTAATCTTGGACTAAATCTAACTTGTTTGAAATTTTGATTTTCATCTAATTTTATCATTTCTGACCAATCTTCCAAAACAACATCTTTATCTATAAATTGATATCTAACTTTTATTTCAGTTAAAATTTTAAAGTAATCTGGATAATCTTTTTTTAACTTTTCAGTAACAGTATAACCATCTACCAAAGTTGAATAACCTCCACTAACTTCATTTTCGATACAATGTAATAATTGGATACAAGGAACAGGATTCCTATAGGGATTATCAGTATGAGGCGCCAAAGGTAAAGATGTATATGCTAAATCATTTGGATTAGGTTTTGACTTTACATTAAAAAATTCACCAAAATTTGTTCTTCGTATACTTCCTATTGAATTAGCAAATTTGACAATAAAATTTTTTTCAGTTGGCACCTTTTTAAAAATAACAAATCCAAATTTATAAAAACTTATTAAAGCTTCATACATAATTTTTTCTTCAAAAAAATTATGATTAAATTTAAAATTATTAAGATTACTTAGAGAAGAGTCCCATCTTATTTTTTTAATAAATTTAACTTCATTAATATTTGAAAATTCATTTAGAATACTTTGAATGGTAAGTTTAGTTTTAATACCGTCACTAAAAATAATCTCCAAAAATTTGTCTGATAAACTAACATTTTTAATCTTTACATTTCCATTAAGTTCAGTTGGATCGAATAATCTTTGTTTGGTTGATTTATCAACATAGTTTTCCCCATTTACTCGCTCCCTTAACCAAAACGGATGAATTTCTTTTTTTGAACCATTGTTTTCAAAAAAAACTTTATTTTCAGATAATTCAATTTTCATATTAATTCGATGATTATTTAAAATTTTACTTTAATCAATACAAATTAAATTGTATTAGTTGTTTGTGATTAAATTAAAATCTTCAGAATATAAAAATTATTCTAAATTTCTAAGTAATTTGGGAAATAAACTTACCAAATTTTACTATTCGAAATTGAATAGGCCATTTAAGGTTTCAAATAAATTAAAGGGAAGGGGCTATGATCCAGTCACAGATGCTGATAAGGCTTTTGAAAAATTTATAAGTAAGGAGATTAAAAAAAGATTTCCTGATCATCAGATAATTGGAGAGGAATTTGGACACAAAAAAACTAAAAGTAATTTTTCATGGGTTATAGATCCTATTGATGGAACCAGATCTTTTGTTATTGGTAATCCAACTTGGAGTAATTTGATATCTTTAAATTATAAAGGAAATCCCGTTTTAGGTCTTGTTAATTTTCCAATACTTAAAAAATTCTACTTTAATACATCATTTAATAAAGCATATGTTTCTGAGAATGGAAAAAAAAGAAGAATAAAAGTTAATCGTAAAGCAACTTTTTTAAATATGAAATTATCAGCAGCTTTTCACGGAAGTCTTTCTTTAAATCAACAAAAAAAAATTCCTCAAATATTAAAACGCATGCAGTTTCCATGCTCAGATGCTTTAAGCTACTCCCATTTTGCTGAAGGTAAACTTGATATTGTAATTCAATGTGGAAATAAAATTTGGGATATTCATTCTTTAATACCAATTATTAGAGCTGCAAATGGTATAGTTACAACTTGGAAAAATGATGATCCTAAAAAAGCTGGAAATATACTTTGTTCAGCAAATAAAAGTCTTCACAATAAGATTTTAAAAATTTTAAGACCTGTATCTAGCTAGTTTTACCAAGCGTATTTAATAAAATTATGCCAATAATGATTAAGGCAATTCCAATAATTCCATACAGGTTTGGTATTTGGTTATACTTAAATACACCAAACAACGTGACGGCTGTAATTGTTAATCCTCCATAGGTTGCATAAGTAAAACCTACAGGAATAACATTCATAGCCTTTGCCATAAAAAATATGGCCACGATTATTGTAATTATGCAAAAAATTGTCGGCATGATATTTGTAAAACCATTTGTAGATTTTAAAAACCCATTTGAAATAATTCCTAAAATTATTGTAAGAAGCAAGTAAATATATCCAGATAAATTAGACATAAATTTAACTTGTTTTACCAACTAGGTTAACTATTAACACACCGGAAATAATCAAAACTAAACCGATAATAGTGTATAAATCTGGCATTTGATTAAATTTGTATATACCGACTATTGTTGTAGCTACTATACATAGTCCTGCGAAAGAAGCATAAGTGATTCCAACAGGAATAGTTTTCATAACAATAGATAATGAATACATACAGCCCACAATCATTATTGCTGTTAATAAGCTTGGTATAAATATCATAAAACCATTTGCACTTTTAGCAAAACCATTAGCAGCAGTACCTAAAATAACTGCAATTATAAGAACAACATACGCAATAATATTATTCACAATTTAAAGAATATTCTTATTTGGTAATTTTATCTACCAATTTTTTAATTGGCGGACCCAAAATAAGCGCTGCAATTATTGCTATAGGTAAACTTACTGACCAAGCTTTAAAAAATCTCTTAGTATATTCATCATCCATTCCAGTATTTATATAAGTTATTATCAAAGTCATGAGTAAACTCATGCCAAAACCCATTATTAATATGAATATTAAATCAAAATATTTTTTTGGAAACATTATTTAGACATTGGAGTAGCGCCGGTTTCTAAACTAACAATTTTTCCATCTTTATATTTATATACTGCCATTACAGCTTCAACGTTTCCATCATTAAAAGTTACAATTGAATGGTGTATACCAACTTCATCATTTTCATAAACAACTCGTTTTTTTTCTTGGTTAATATCGCCACTCATTGCCCATTTTATAACATCAGCTTTACCTATGGTGTTTCCTGACTTATGCATTGTGAATTTAAATTCATCATGTAAAAGTTCATTCATAGTTGACTCATCTTTGTTACTAATTGCATTTGTATATTTCTCTAAAATTGACATTATTATTTTCCTTTATTTTTAAATGTAGATTTTGTCGGCTAAACCATAGCACAAAATTGCACTCATAATTGTAAAAACAAATGGAGCAATGATACCTTCATTTGAAGTTTTCTCGTTCACACCTGTTTTATTTATTTTAATAGAGTAAAAATTACATAAAAAAATACACAGATTATTTATAAAAACTAAATTTAAGAACCCCCATGTATTTTCCAAACCCCCAGGTCTTATAAAACCTACATAGATTGACATTAAAAAAACAGCAAGCATAAACGCTCCTGCCATTCTAATCATTATTGCTCCACTCGGATCTATACCAAATCTTTCCATAAAGCTTTTAGTACCAAAAATAGTTTGAAATGCGTAAACACCAACTCCTATAAAATGAACTAAGTAAATTATTAAATAAAATATTCCATTAAATTTTTCTAACATTATTTATTCTCCTTCACTAAATATCGGTCTTATCTCGTCCTTAATAGTTCCTTCTACGGCGACTTCTTTTAATTGCTCTAAAAGTTTTATATATTCAGGATCTGCAGACATGTTAGCGTCAGCTTCTCTATCACCTTCAAACATAGTTCCAATTAAAGTTTCTCTTATTGTTCTTGGATCTCCACCCATTTGAAAAGAAAAATAAACATCATGGTTAGGATAATGTTTTTTTCTAACTGCTGCTAAACCTTTTCCTATTTCCATAGCTTTTCCTAAGCCATCATCTTTTACTCTCATTGTTCTGGTATAAATTACCTTCATGGTTTCTCCCTATTTAGCAAAAGTTTAAGCCGTTTTATTTAGCATTAAAATCTATAATATCATCTGTACACTCAACAAATTTATGAGGTTCGTAGAAATCGTTCATAGACTCTAATTGTTTATTAATAGCCTCTGGATCAGTACCTTTCCACCAACAATACATTGTTAAATTATCACCTGGTGTATTCCAGCTCATTTGACATTTTGCATTTTCACTTGTCATTGCTTTAGTCATATCTTCCAACGACATCGAACCAGTAACTTCTATCATTTTAGCTTTTGCTTCTTTTGATTTAAAAGTGTGCGTTACTATATAGTTTTTCATTTTTCTCCTTTTCTATTTAACTTTTAAAAAGTGCAAGAGCTTCATTTAAAAGTTTTTCAGACTTAGCATGATCACCATTATTATGGGCATCCATACCTTGATCTTTAAGTTCTTGAGCTTTTTTAATCTTATCTTCAATATTTTTAGCTAACATCGGACATGAACCTGCGTATGCTGAGCTAACAAATAAGACCAAACATAGTGTTAATATTATTTTTTTCATTTTTTCTCCTTTACAGATTAACTTTAGATAATTCATATAACTGAGCACTCTCTACACACTCTGCATAGATAGCTTTTCCTGCAGGATTATTTCCAGCTACAAATTCTTTCATTCCATCTTGATTATGAACATTCACTTTAAATAACATTCCACTTTTATCTGGAATCATTGCACCAACAGTTTTTTCTGGATAGGCAATACTTTTTCTAACACCCATCCCTTCATCTGATTGCATCCAACCCATGAAGGTTTCTAATTTACCCTCTTTAAGTTTAAGGAATACTAACATTTCTTTTTCCATTTTTTTTCTCCTTTTAAATTAATACAAAGTCTGAACTACTTTTTTTACTCTTTCAGCTCCATTTGGAATTAAAGCTTCAACAAATGTATGACATTTTTCAGTTTTAGCTTTGTCGTATTTGGAACCATAATGCTTATCAACTGCTTTATTTACTCCTTCATCCCATTCTTTTTCTGGAATACCAATTTCAAGAGCGTACGTTTTTAAAACTTTTACTGTTGAAATAGATTTTTCTTTCATTCCATATTCAAATTTTTCACCAGATGGTAAAAAGTAGTTAGCCATATAAATACCTATACAATCCCATGCTTTAGATTTATCATCTTTACTCATACCTGCATGAGCAGAAGTAAAAATTAAAAAAGATAGTATTACTGCTATATATTTTTTCATAACTCCTTAATGTTAATTAATATTATTCAAAAAATGTAACTGTTTTGTTACATGGCTGGTATGCGATATTATAGCCAGCTAGGAATAGGTAAGTTTTTTTCATTTAAAAAAGATTTATTAAACATCTTTGAGTTGTATTTATCAGATCTATCACAAAGAATTGTTACTATTGTTTTTCCTGGGCCTAGCTCTTTTCCTAATCTAATTGCACCTGCAATATTTACTCCACAACTAGTCCCTAAACTTAATCCCTCATTTTGTATTAAATCATAAAGTACAGGTAAAGATTCTTGATCACTGATTGAAAAAGCGCCATCAATTTTAGCTTCAGCAAAGTTTTTAGTTATTCTGCTTGAACCAATACCTTCAGTTATTGATCCACCCTCAGCTTTAAGTTCTCCATTGATAATGTAATTATAGAGTGCAGAGCCTGTTGGATCTGATAAATAAATTTTAGTGTCTTTATTTTTTTCTTTTAAAAATTTACTTACACCACCAATAGTTCCACCTGTTCCTGATGCACAGACAAAGCCATCTATTTTACCTTCAGTTTGTTCCCAAATCTCTGGACCGGTTGTTTCGTAATGACCTTTTGCATTAGCAGTGTTATCAAATTGGTTTGCCCAAACTACACCTTTGTTATTTGAACTTTTTAATTCTTCAGCAAGACGACCTGCAACTTTTACATAGTTACCATCATCCTTATAAGGCTTGGGTGGTACCAGTCTAAGATCTGCACCAATATTTTTTAAAGTATCTTTTTTTTCTTGGGTTTGGTTATCATTCATTACAATTATTGTCTTATAACCTAAGGAATTTCCTAAAAGACATAAACCAATCCCGGTATTACCCGCAGTACCCTCAACGACAATTCCACCTTCTGAAATTAGTTTTTTTTCTTGTGCATCTTTTATTAATGCAAGAGCAGCTCTATCTTTAACTGATCCACCTGGATTTAGGTATTCCGCTTTTCCATAAATATTACATCCAGTGATCTCAGAAGCTGCTTTTAACTTTATCAACGGCGTATTACCTATTGACTCGATAAAGTTATTTTTAATTTGTGTCATTAATCTTTATCTTTATCAGTAACAGCATAAGGTTGAAATCCTTTTGTAGCATCACCAACTCTTGTAGCTGGAACTCCTACCATTATTGATTTTTCAGGAACATTTTTAGTAACCACTGCATTTGCTCCGATTAAGGAATTTTTACCAATTGTTATTGGCCCTAAAATTTGAGCACCAGATCCGACAACGACATTATCTTCTAAAGTCGGGTGTCTTTTAGTATTTCTTTGATCATTAGTATTTATACTTGGAGCAATTCCGCCTAATGTAACATTATGATAAATAGTAACATTGTTTCCAATCTCAGATGTCTCACCGATTACAACTCCCATACCGTGATCAATAAATAAATTTTTTCCAATTTTTGCCTTTGGATGAATTTCTATTCCTGTTAAAAATCTTGAAAATTGAGAAATGATTCTTGAAACTAAATCAAACTTTGCTATCGCAAAAAAATTTGCAATTTTATGAAAAAAAATAGCCTTAACCCCTGGGTAAGTTAAGATAAGACTTAACTTAGATTTTGCCGCGGGATCTCTGTCTATTATAGATTGTAAAAAATCATTCATCTAATTTGTCAGCTTGATAAAAATAATTAATCTCTATATAGTGTTTTTAAACAGTATTTAAAGGAGTAATAATGTACAAAAACACTAATTGTTTTCATCTAGCAATCCCATGTGGAGATCTAGAAACAGCGAAAAAATTTTACAGCGAAACTTTAGGCTGCCGACTTGATAATTCAGCACAAGAGTGGGCCGATGTTGATTTTTGGGGAAATGAACTAACTCTTCATGCAAGCGAACATAAACTAGATAGTGAGAGACATGATGTAGATATGGGTAACGTTTCTGTTCCACACTTTGGAGTTCATTTATCAAGAAAAGATTTTGATACTTTAAAAAATAGATTGAAAGAAAAAGGTGCAAAGTACTACGACGAACCTTATCTTAGATTTAAAGGAACAAAATACGAGCAAGAAACATTTTTTGTAAAAGACCCTAACGAAAATATTCTAGAGATTAAAACTTTAACAGCTAATCCAGAATAATCTTAGTTTAGATGGAATACCTGGTATTAGGTTTTATTACCGGGCTTAGTTTAATCCTAGCGATTGGTGCTCAAAATGTCTTTGTAATAGAACAGGGCCTTAAAAAACAGTATGTTTTTTTAGTCTGTCTAATTTGTTCTTTTTCAGACCTAATTTTAATATTTTCAGGTATTCTTCTATTTCATTTTTTTCACCAATATTTCAATATATTTGTAGAGCTAACTTTAAACATCTGTTTAATAATTTTTTTAATCTATTATATATATTCAAAAATCAAATCTTTTAGCGTTAGTGCTAATTTCAATTTTGAAAAAAAAGAGACTACTAGTGCCAAGATTATATTAAAGACACTTGGTTTCACCTTCCTAAATGCACATGTTTATTCCGATACAGTTTTATTTTTAGGAAATTTTTCAAAAAATTTTTTATTTGATGAAAAAATTTATTTTGGTATTGGCGCTACTGTAGCATCTTTTATATTTTTCTTTTTACTTGGTTATTCATCAGTATATTTTTCAAGATATGCTCAAAGTGATAAAACGTGGAAATATATCAATGGACTCATTATCAGCTTCATGTCTTTGCTAACAATTTATATAATTAAAGAAACGGCATATTTTCTTTAATTAAAAGCATTTTGAGTGACAACTATAGCACATGTTAAAATCTCAATTTCAAACTAATCTTATTTAATATGCTTTTAAGAAGAAAAATTTTAAAATTATTAGGTTTCTCTGTACTTTTTGTATCATTGCCTTATCAATTCTTAAAATCAGCTACAAAAAAAATTATTAATCCTGATCTGACTAAAACCCAAAAAGATATAATGTTTAAAGAGGGAACTGAGAGACCATTTACCAGTGAATTACTAAAAGAAAAAAGAGATGGATTTTATCATTGTGCAAATTGTGGAGCAAAGTTATTTTCATCAAAAGCAAAATTCGATAGTGGAACAGGTTGGCCTTCTTTTTCTGAAGCTTTGCCAGGAGCTTTTAAAACTAAGATTGATTATTCTTTTGGAATGAAAAGAATTGAATATCATTGTGCAAATTGTGGCGCACATCATGGCCACGTTTTTTTAGACGGACCTACTGCTACTGGAAAAAGATTTTGTAATAATGGATTGTGTTTAATTTTTATACCAGAGAATTAATTAGAAAAACCATATTTTCTAAGTCTTACATCTCCTGTTCTTGCATGAGCTTCCATTCCCTCATATCTAGAAATTCTAGCTGCAGCAGCACCAACCAATTTAGTAGATTCTTTTGTCATTCTTTGAAAGCTTAAAGTTTTAATAAATTTTCCAACAAATAATCCGCCCGTGTATCTTCCTGCACCTTTAGTTGGTAAGATATGATTTGTACCAGAACATTTGTCGCCGTATGCCACAGTTGTTTCTTCACCCACAAACAGCGATCCATAATTTGTTAATCTTTCATGAAACCATTCTAAGTTTTTGGTTTGTACTTCTAAATGCTCAGGTGCATATTCGTCACTGATTTTAACTATTTCTTCATCAGTGTCACAAAGAATTACTTCACCATAATCTCTCCAGGCTGCTTCAGCACTTGTCCTTGGGACTTCTGGAAGTTCTGCGATTAATTCTGGAACTATTTTCATCACTTTTTCAGCTAATTCTTTACTAGTTGTATAAAGCCAACATGGTGAGTTATATCCATGCTCTGCCTGTCCTACTAAATCTACTGCAACAATTTCTGGATCAGCTTTATCATCAGCTATAATTCCTATTTCAGTTGGTCCTGCAAATAAATCAATACCAACTTTTCCATATAAAATTCTTTTAGCTTCAGCTACAAATTGATTTCCTGGTCCTACAATTATATCTGCAGGGGGATTTTTGAATAATCCATTGGTCATTGCTGCAATTGCAGGAACTCCTCCTAAATTTAAAATAACATCCGCACCGCAAAGATCAGCTGTGTATACAATAGTAGGGTGGGCACCAACACCTTCTTTAGGAGGACTACATGCAATAATATTTTTTACTCCAGCAACTTTTGCTGTAGTTACACTCATTACTGCTGAAGCAATGTGAGCATATCTTCCACCTGGAATGTAACAGCCTGCTGTATTTACGGGGACTAATTTTTGACCTGCATACAAACCATCAGAAAGTTCTACTTCAAAATCTTGTCCATAATTTTTAAGTTGTGCTTCAGCAAATTTTCTAACTCTTTCAAATGAAAATTGAATATCATCTTTGGTTTTTTGATCTAACGTTTTTTTAATTTCCTCAATTTTTTCTTTTGAAACAATAATATCACCATCATACTTATCGAATTTTTTAGTTAAATCAATGCAGCCTTGTTCTTTTGTTGTTTCGATATTTTTTAATAAATCTTGAACTATTCCAGTTGTCTTATTATCGTCAGTGGACGAAGTTTTTGGAGACTTTTTTAAATAAGTTATAGCCATTAATACATTCTTATATTTGATGAACTATTTAAGACAAATTTAATTTTATTGCAATCAAACATTTAATCTAGTGCAACAACAGCTGCAGCAATTGAAGCTAATCTGGCTGGAGCTTCATCAGAACGACTTGTTATAACTACAGGCACTTTACCACCTACAACTACTCCTGCTGCACATGCTCCACTAAAATAAATCAACATTTTGACTAATGCATTTCCTGTCTCAACACTAGGGACTAATAGAACATCAGCAATTCCTGCAACATCATTTTTAATTCCTTTAATTGCTGCAGATTTTTTTGAAATACTATTATCAAAAGCTAAAGGTCCGAATACGTCTGCATTTAAATTTTCTTTTTTGGCAAGTTTAGTTATTTCCTCAGCTTCTTTAGAGCTAGGCACACTATCCAAAACTTCCTCTGTAGCTGAAAGTACTGCAATTTTAGGTCTTTCAATACCAATTCTATGAGAAAAATTTACTACATTTTTCAATATATGCATCTTTGTTTTAATATTTGGCAAAACATTTAATGCCCCATCAGTAATTATGAGAGGTTTATCTTCTTTTTCTAATGTCATATGCCATATGTGACTCAATCTAGTTTTTCCTAATAAATTATACTCTCTTTTAAGCACTTCTTTCATTAAAACATCTGTATGGATATGACCTTTAACTATAATTTTTATTTTTTTTTCACTTGCAAGTTTTGCAGCTATTGAGGCAGTATTATTTTCAATTGGTTCATGAATAATATCATATTTTGAAATATCCCACTTTAAATCCTCTGCACATTTTAAGATTTCCTTTTCATCTCCTATAAAAATTGGTTCTATCAGATTTTCATTAACTGCATCCTGAACAGATAACATTGGCAAGGGTTTTCCTGCATTAACGATTCCTGCCTTAACCCCTTTGTTCTTAAGAGAAGCATTTAATAGATTATTTGGAACAACTATTTCTTTGTTTGATAGCATAATCAAATTTTAAGATTTTCTAGATCTTTTTTAACAGGATCTGATATTTCTATTTCTTTTTTTAAATTCATTTTAAATCTTTTATATTTATTTTGACCAGGATACATTATTTCTTTTATTCCTTTAATTTTAGGCAATCTTTTTATTTTCTTAATATTATCTTTAATTCTTTTATTGTAATCTTTTACAAATAAATTTGTTTTAAATGTGATAAACAAATGCCCAATATTTTGTGGACCCGAAAAATCATCAAAAGGGTCTTTTACTCTTCCAGCATGATTTCCACCAGTAAAGACACCACTTAAAATGTCTACCATCCAGGCTAAGCCCGATCCTCTGAAACCAGCTATGGGTAATTGAACTCCTTGTAAAGCTTTTTTTGCATCAATTGTTGGTTTACCGAATTTATCTAAAGCAACACCCTCTGGGATTTTTTTATTATTTCTTGCTGCAAATCTAATTTTACCCCTATTAATCATTGATATAGATGTATCCAAAATGAAAGGTATCTTAGAAGCAGTTGGACTTCCGAAGCAAATAGGGTTTGTTCCAAATAAACTTTTTAAAGCACCATGTGGTGATACTGCGGGTGGACCATTAGTATAAATCATAGTGATTAAATTTTTTTTAACAGCTTGTTCAGCGTAATAACCTGATAAACCATAGTGGCCACTATTTTTAACTGCTACCAAGCCAATCCCAGTTTTTTTCGCATTTTTAATCGCTTTTTTAATTGCAATATCTGCAGCAACAAATCCAATACTATTATCAGCATCAATTTGAGAAATTGATTGAGATATCTTTTTTATTACTATTTTTGGTTTTGGATTAATTAATTTTTTTGAAATTCGATCACAATACATTTTAAGTCTTGATAGACCATGACCATACGCTCCAACTAATTCAGCATTAATAATAGCATTTGTCGATATTAAGGCATGGTTACTGCTTAAACCAAACTTTTTAAAGATCTTTGTTACCTCTTTTTTTAAAGTAGCAGTTTTCAAATTAACCTTTTCCACGCCATGGAATTGTTTTATCGATAATTTTTCTTAAAGTTACATCAAATAATAGACCAAGCATTCCCATTATAAAAATTGTTATCCAGATAACTTCATATTGGAAATATTTTTTTGCGACGTTTTCAACAAACCCAATACCTGTTGTTCCCGCTAAAAATTCAGCAGCAACTAATGTTCCCCAGCACATACCAACAGCAACTCTTATTCCAGTTAATATTTCTGGCAAAGAATTTGGAAATATTACATATCTCAATATTTGTTTTTTTGAAGCGCCCAGAGAGTGAGCTGCATGAATTTTAGATAATTGTGTGCCTGATGCACCGGCTCTTGCTGAAATAATCATAATCGATAAAGAGACCATAAATAATAGGAAAACTTTTCCGGTGTTATCAATTCCTAAAACAGAAATAATTAGTGGAGCCCATGCTAATGGAGGAACTGGTCTGTAAAGTTCAATTAATGGATCAAAAAATCCCTTTGCAAATCTGTTTAAACCCATAAACAAACCTAATGGAACACCAATAAGTATTCCAAAAACTAATCCCAAAAATACTCTCAAAAAAGAATCCCATATATGACCATAAGGAACTGGTACCTTAAATAGTTTGAAGTCACCTGTTACAACTTTAAGTACATAACCCTTAAAGTTTTGCTTCACTATTCCTTCTTTAGTATGAACTGGATATTCACCAGGAAGAATATCAGCTAGCCAATCTGGAAGAATAAAACCAATCATTTTACTAACATCAACCATATCTATCCATAGAAGTGGAATATCTTTGTAACCTACGCTTGGTTTTAACATTAGTGCAAATTTATTAAAAGTGTCTGAAGGTTTTGGAAGCCATCTTCCAGATCCTTGCTCAGAACAACTAGGACCACTCGCAACTATGGTACCTGCTGGAAATAAAAATATATCTATAAACCTTAATCCACCTTGTGCTTCTTTTTGAGCGATATCAAATTTAATAATTGCATTTTGCATTTTATCTAATGCATTTGGAGGGTAGATACTTGCGAATTCTATTCTCCTTGCAATCTTTACAATATTTTTAGCGTATGTTGATGACAAATCTTCGCTATCTAAATCTTTTCTATAAGATTTAATTTCATCCTTAAGTTCTTTAATTTTTTCTTTAAATTGAGGATTATGGTTTCTTAATTTGAAAAAATCATCGCTTATTAAATTTAATTTCTGTGCAGCTGTATGAAATTTTAAACCTCTATCAGTTGCTGGAACTAAAGGTACTTCTATCGTATTTTCAATTGATCCTGTTCCCGAACTTACTTTGACTATGCCCCATCCACCTTCTTCACTTACAGCTTTTTGTCTCTCATTATATGCTTCTTCTGACTCAAATGGATAATCGCTTTTTTGAAAATTTTCAGTTAAAAGATTAATTCTACCAGTAATATCGTCTATCTTTTGTTTTGTATCAATTTCAAGTAAGTCTTCATTTGTAAGCAATGGAATTAATTGAATGGTCTTTTTAATAAAGCCAGCAAGAATTGTCTTTTCTTGACTATTTAAATCATTAGAATTTTGTATTTCATCTAGAATTTTCTGAAGATTTTTATTCTCCTTCTTTATTTGAGATGTACTTTTAAACTCTCTTTCCTCTATTGGAAATTGGTATTTTAATCCTAATAAAGAGTCGTTTACCTTAGCTACTTGGCAAAGTTCATTAGCAGATTTTGGATAAAATCCTTTTGCAATATCCCATGAATAATAAAGCCAGACCAAAAGTAGAAAACTGCTCCCAACTATAACCCAGTGTGTACCACCTCTTGCTCTTTCAGGATTCCCAAATACTGCATCAACTTTTTCAGTTCTAATTAGGCGTCTCCCATAAAGAATACATCCTATAACAGCAAAAAAGATTAGAAAAGTTACAATCTGAGTTAACATTTAATTTTCTTTCCCCATAATTTCTTCTTCCATATTCCAAATCATTTCTAGAATTTCCTCTCGTTTAGCTGAAAAATCTTTATTTTTTTTAATTTCTCTTAAATCTTCTTTCAAACCCATTGATGCAAAAGGAAGATTGTATTCTTTGTGTATTCGTCCTGGTCTCGGAGCCATCACATATAAACGTTCACCGAGTAACAAAGCTTCTTCGACAGAATGAGTAATTAAAATAATTGTTTTTCCAGTTTCTTTCCAAATTTTAAGAACTAATGATTGCATTTTTTCCCTGGTTAATGCATCAAGTGCTCCTAATGGTTCATCCATTAGAATTAAATCTGGATCATTAATCAGACATCTTGCAAGAGCCACTCTTTGCTGCATTCCACCTGATAATTGATAGGTTGGAGTATTGCCAAATCCTTTAAGACCAACTATTTCTAACCATTCGTCTACTTTCTTTTGAGTTTTAATTGGATCTTCATTTTTCATTCTTAATCCAAAGTTGACATTTTCAGCAACAGTTAACCATTCAAATAAAGCTCCTTGTTGAAAAACCATTCCTCTTTCAACTCCAGGCCCATCAATTTCTTTATTATTTAATATAATATTTCCTGATGTAGGTCTGATAAAACCAGCTGTGATATTTAGTAAAGTTGTTTTTCCGCAACCCGATGGACCAAGAACAGTAAGAAGTTCACCTTTTTTCAATTTAAAATTTAAATCTTTTAAAGCATGAACAGTTTCTCCTTTAGGAGTTTTGAAGATCATATTAAGATTTTGAGAAATCAAATCACTCATAAAAAACTTTATATTAGAATTTTTAATAAAAAAATAGGCACCAATTAATAAAAATTGGCACCTATCTTAATTTTTATCTACCTTTAAATTATAAAGGTAAGAAACTTGTATCTACGTTTCCTCTTGGTGTTCCCATTCCTTTTAAGAATGCATCAAGATTTCCACTCTCCATAGATTGTTTTGTTTCTTCTGGAGTTAGGAATTTGAAACCATCTAAAGTTTCTTTCATATCAGCAACTTTCATTTCTGAAGCTTTTGACATTGCATTCATATCGCTTTTACCAGCTCTATATCTTGCATTAGCCTCATGAGTTACCTCAATAAAAGTTCTTAGCATTCCAGGATTTTCCTTCATAAACTTTGTAGTTACAGAAGTAATATCTATCCCTAAAATACCAGCATCTCTAGCTTCTTGAACAGTAAGTAATCTAGATCCAACTGCAGTTGCAGCTTTAATAGAGTTACCTCCAAATAAACATGCCATTACAACATCACCACTTACTAACGCAGCAGCTCCTTCTTCAGGGTCCATTTGAATGATATCCATTTTTTTTCTGTCAGCTCCAACAACTTTCATACTTTCATCGAAAACGTATTCAGCCATTGTTCCAAGTGGAACAGCAACTTTTTTGCCTTCTAACTCAGTCGCATTAGCTTTTGTAATACCAGAAGCATTAGATGTTACACAAGTAGTACCACCCATTCCGTATTCCATTGCAACATCAACAAGTTTGATAGGTGCTTTAGATTTTACAGCATTAATGAAAGGAACTAAACCTTGAGAGTAAGAGATGTCAATATCTCCTGCTAACATAGCATCAGTCATAGCTCCACCATTAGTGAAGTTAGTCCACTTAACAGGAACTCCTAAAGCTTTAGCAAAGTTCTTTTTCATCATATCTTCGAGATTTGGACTCGGCCATTCTAAAAAGTAAGCAACTCTAACTTCATTCGCTGCTGAGTTAGCAACTGAAATTGAAAGATTTAGAGCTACAAAACATCCAAGAATAAAACTAATTATTTTTTTCATTTAATCCTCTTAGTTGATTATTTATATGTGCTAAGTTTAAAATTAAATTTATGAAGAAGTAAAACAAAAAAGTGTCTAATTTGAATACAACTATTAGTTGCGTCAATTATTTTAGTGGTTTATCTAGCTTAACTAGTCTAAAGAATCTATAAGTTAACAAATTAAAAAATAATATTACACATGAGCTCAGAAAAAAGAACTTCAGTACCAAATTCTTTAAATGAACACTGGATGCCATTCACATCTAATAAAGATTTTAAAGAAAATCCAAGATTAATAGTCGAGGCAAAAGGAGTTTATTTAAAAAATCATCAGGGAAAAACTCAAATAGATGCTAGCTCAGGACTGTTTTGTAATCCCTTAGGACACGGAAGACAAGAAATTATTGAAGCAATAACTAATCAATTAAAAACTTTAGATTATTGCCAACCATTCCAACAGGGTTTTGGAGGATCTTTTGAATTAGCAACAAAAATTGCTAAACATACTCCAGGCAATCTAAACAGAATTTTTTATACAATTTGTGGATCTACAGCTGTTGAGACTGCAATCAAAATAGGGATTGCTTATCACAGAGCCAGAGGAGATAGTCAGAGATTTAGATTTGTGGGTCGTGAAAGAGGATATCATGGAATGAACATTGGAGCTACTTCGGTTGGAGGAATGGTTAACAATGTTAAAACTTTTGCAAGTGTATTAATGCCAGGTGTTGTCCATATGAGACATACACATTTACCTGAGCATAAATTTGTAAGCGGACAACCAGAGACTGGTGTTGAGCTAGCTGAAGATTTAGAAAGAATTTGTATGAATTTTGGTGCAGAAAATATAGCTGCGTGTATTGTCGAACCAGTTGCTGGCTCAACAGGAACTTTAGTACCACCAAAAGGATACTTGCAAAGATTAAGAGAGATTTGTGATAAACACGGTATCCTTTTAATATTTGATGAAGTTATAACTGGTTGGGGACGAATGGGATCTCCATTTGGCTCACAAGAATTTGGTGTTACTCCTGATATAATGACAATGGCAAAAGCCACAACAAATGGAATAAGTCCTCTAGGGGTTGTTGCCTGTAAAGAAGAGATTTATGATACACTTATGGATAGCGCTCCAAAAGGAACTATTGAATTGTTTCATGGTTATACTTATTCTGGAATACCAATTTCTGTTGCAGCAGGATTGGCAGTTCAGGAAATTTTTGAAAAAGACGATATCTTTAATAGGGCAAAAGAGTTAGCACCTTATTTTCAAAAAGGATTGTTTTCTTTAAAGGACATTGAAGTAGTAGAAAATATTAGAGGTTACGGGATGATGGGGGGTATAGATATTAAGATGGATAAAAAACCAGGTGCTGCAGGTTTTACTTGCTTTAAACATTGTTACGAAGCTGGTGTAAATTTCAAAGCTACTGGTGATTGCTTAATTATTGCTCCAATGTTTATTTGTGAAAAAAAACATATAGATGAAATCATAGAAAAACTTCGTACTGGAATTACCAATTACGCAAAAAGTAAAAAGAATTAAATATCATTAATGATAATTGGAGTACCAAAGGAAATAAAACCACAGGAGAATCGAATTGGTTTAACCCCTGATAGTGTTAAAACTCTTATCTCAGAAGGTCATGAAGTGTTAGTTGAGAACAATGGTGGATTTGAAGCAGGTTTTGACAATAATCAATACATAAAAGCTGGCGCAAAAATAACAAAAAGTTCATCTGATATTTTCAATGATGCAGAAATAATAGTAAAAGTTAAAGAACCTCAGAAAATTGAAGTTGAGATGATTAGAGAGAATCAAATTATTTATACCTACCTTCATTTAGCTGCAGCAAAAGAATTAACTGAGGGATTGATTAAATCAAAAAGTATAAATATTGCATATGAAACTGTAACAGATGATGATGGTAGACTTCCTTTGCTTGCGCCAATGAGTGCTGTAGCTGGCAGAATGTCAGTGCAAGCAGGTGCACATTGCTTAGAAAAAAATCAAAAAGGAAGAGGAGTATTATTAGGAGGAGCTCCAGGGGGTGAGCCAGCAAATGTATTAATTCTTGGAGGCGGTGTAGTAGGAGAGAATGCTGCAATAATAGCTACAGGCATGAGAGCTAAAGTTCATATTGTAGACAAGTCCGAAGCAAGATTGAAAAAATTAGTTGAAATGTTTGGTGATAAAATTATTCCAGAACATAGTGAAAAAATAGATCTAAAAAAATTGGTTTCCGAAGCAGATTTATTGGTTGGTGGAGTTTTAATTCCAGGAGCTGAGGCACCTAAATTAATTACAAAAGATATGTTAAAATTAATGAAAAGAGGATCAGTAATTGTTGATGTTGCTATTGACCAGGGAGGATGTGTCGAAACAAGTAAACCAACTACTCATGGAAATCCAACTTTTATAGTGGACGATGTTGTTCATTACTGCGTGGCAAATATGCCAGGAGGAGTTCCTAGAACTTCAACTTTTGCATTAAATACAGCGACACTTCCTTATTTAGTAAAATTAGCAAATAAAGGTTATCAAAAAGCATTAAAAGAAGACAAGAACTTTTTAGCCGGACTTAACATACATAAGGGACAAGTCACTTACAAAGCAGTAGCAGATATATTTAACCACGAATACACTGATCCATTAAATTTATTTTAAAGATAAAATGATTTGTACCAATCTATAAATTTTCTTACTCCTAATTTATATGATGTTTTTGGTTGGAAACCAGTTAGGTTTTTTAAAAGTCTTGTGTTTGAAAATGTAAGTTTAACGTCACCTTTTTGCATTGGCATAAAATTTTTTGTTGATTTTTTTTGCAGAGCATCTTCTAATTCTTTAACAAAGTTTTTAAGATATACTTTTTTTTGATTACCTATATTAACGATTCTAAATGGTGCAACTGAGGAAATACTATCATTTTTAATTCTCTTTTTAGAATTAAGTTTTGGTATCTTTTTAATTAATAATTCTACCGCTTTAACAACATCATCTATGTATGTAAAATCACGATACATTTTTCCATTATTATAAATGTCGATTTTTTTCCCTTTAATAATTGCTTTTGTAAATTTGAATAGTGCCATATCAGGCCTTCCCCAAGGTCCATAAACTGTAAAAAATCTTAACATTGTAATTGGAAGTTTCCATAGGCTAGAATATGAATGAGCTAGATTTTCTGTAGCTTTTTTTGTTGCTGCGTATACGCTTAATTGCCTATCAGCTTTATCAATTTCTGAGAAAGGAGATTTAGAGTTAGCACCATAAGCAGATGAGGTTGATGCAATTAGCAAATGTTTTACTTTAGCTAAATTTGCTATTTCAATTACATTATAAGTACCAATAATATTTGATGAAAGATAAGTTCTTGGCTTTTTTAGACTATATCTTACACCAGCCTGTGCTGCCAAATGAATAATAATATTCGGTTTAAACTTTAAAATTGTTTTTTTTAGCTTATTTTCATTTTCTAATAAGCCTTTTGTGAATTTAAAATTATTAAATTTTTTTAAAATTTTATTCCTAGCGTATTTTAGATTAACATCATAATATTTATTAACAGAGTCATAACCATGTACTTTATGTCCTTTTTTTAATAATGATAAAGTTAGAGCAAAACCTATAAAACCTGAACTACCGGTAACAAATATTTTCATAAATAGTTTCTAAATTTTCTTTTAATGTTTAATTTATCCAAATGTCTTATCCAAGATATTTCATCTTTTATAATTCTAGGTATTTTTGAAAAAGTTGGATTCCAATTAAGTTTATTTCTTGCTTTATTAATAGAACAGCTTAATTTTGCCACATCACCCTTTCGTCTCTTAACCAGTTTGAATTTAGTTTTAATTTTTGTCAATTTTTCGACATTCTTAATAATTTCTAAGTTGGTAATTTTTGTCGATGAACCTATGTTGATAATTTCAAATTTATTTTTATTTTTTGATAAATAGTTTATTGATTTTCTTACAGCGGAGCATATGTCATTTATATGAATATAGTCTCTAATACATGTCCCATCTCTTGTTTTATAATTGTCACCATAAATATAGACCAACTTTTTTTTCATATTTTTATAAACTAAAGTCGGAATAAGGTGTGTTTCAGGATTATGTAGCTCACCAACAATTTTATTTTTAGATTTAAGACTTGAGCAAACATTAAAAAATCTAAGAATTACAGAATTGATCTTTGATTTTTTAATTAATTTCTCACATTCAAACTTTGTTTTTGCATATGTACTTATTGGTTTAATTTCACTTTTTTCAGAAATAATTTTATTTTTATATTTGTATAGAGCAGCAGTGCTTGAGAAAATAATATTGTTTATCTTATTTTTTTTCATACTTTTAATTAAATTATTCGTTGCCACAATATTATTTTGATAATATTTTCTCTTATTTATAGTTTCATCCACTAATGATTGGGCTGCAAAATGAACAATAAATTCTGGTTTTTCTTTTTTGAGTATTTTATTTAATCTATTCAGATTAAGTAAATCACAATTAATAATTGAAAAATTAAGGTTTTTTTTCTTGTCAATAACAGAGACTTTGAAGTTATTTTTTAAATAAAAAAATAAGCATGAGCCAATATATCCCGCAGCACCTGTGATTAATATTTTTTTCATTTAATGATTTTTAATGTATTAATTAACATACATGACTAAAAAAACACCCTTAAATACAAAAGTAGTTGTAATTGGAGGTGGAGTAGTAGGTTGCTCAGTTGCTTATCATTTAGCCAAATTTGGTTGGAAAGATACAATTCTTTTAGAAAGAGATCAGCTCACTTCAGGCACAACATGGCATGCTGCAGGACTTGTAAGTCAGCTAGGTCCATCAGCAGCGATAACAAAAATAAGAAAATATACTTTAGATTTATATAAAGATCTTGAGAAGAAAGTTAATCATTCAGCTGGATTAAGATTAAATGGTGCACTTTCAATTGCAGAAACGAAAGGCAGATGGCAAGAGTTACAAAGACAAGCAACAACTGCACAACTTTATGATGTTGATGTAAGAATTTTAGATAAAAATCAAATTAAAAAAAATTATCCAATTGTAAATACTAATGGAGTATTAGGAGGTATTTTAATGCCTGGAGACGGTTCAGCGGATCCATCTGGTGTTACGCATATGCTCGCAAAAGCTGCCAAAAAAGAAGGTGCACAAATTTTTGAAAAATCACCAGTAGATGAAATTATCACAAAGAATGGAAAAATTTCTGGAGTAAAAGTTAATGGTCAAACAATTAATTGTGAATATGTGGTTTTAGCTTCAGGTATGTGGTCTAGACAAATAGGAGAAAAAGCTGGAGTTAGTATTCCTCTTTATCCAGCAGAACACTTTTACATTATAACTGAACCGATTAAAAATCTATCGAATACTTTACCGGTGATAAGAGATTTTGATAATAGAACTTACATTAAAGAAGACGCTGGAAAAATATTAGTTGGGATTTTTGAGTCTCAATCTATTCCAGCATGGAATAAAACTAATAAAGTTCCAAATGATTTTTCGTTTGGAGAATTTCAAGAAAATTTTGAGCATTTTGAACCTTATTTAGCTTCAGCAATTAAAAGATTTCCAGTTTTAGAAACAGCAGGAGTAAGAAAATTTTTTTCAGGTCCTGAATCTTTTACTCCAGATACAAATACTTTACTTGGTGAAGTTCCTGAAATAAAAAACTTTTTTGTATGTTGTGGTCTGAATAGTATTGGGATCGGAAGTGGCGGAGGTGTAGGTAAAGTTACAGCTGAATGGTTAATCAATGGACATATTAATGAAGATATTTTCTGTTATGACATTAAAAGATTTCAAAAATTTCATTCTGAGCTAGATTTTATCAAAAAAAGAATTACAGAGTCTTTAGGAGATTTATATGGAATGCATTGGCCGTTTAAACAACATAAAACCTCAAGGAATATTAAAACTCTTCCATATCATGATGAATTAAAAAGTTTCGGTGCGTGTTTTGGTGTTTCAGGCGGATATGAAAGACCAATGTGGTTTGCTTTAGATGGAGAAAAAACGGAATATGAATATAGTTATAACTATCAAAATTGGTACCCTTCAGCAGAATATGAAACAAACAATACTATAAAAAATGTTGGTTTATTTGATTTAACTCCTTTTTCAAAATTTGAGATAAAATCCGATAAAGCTCACAAGGAATTACAAAAACTTTGCACGGCTAATATTAAAAATGAGACTGGAAAATGTGTTTATACACATATGTTAAATCCTGATGGTGGAATTGAAACAGATTTGACAGTTGTTTGTATCGGGAAAGATCATTTTAGAATAATAAGCTCTGCAGCTACTCGAGAAAGAGATAAATTTCATATTAATAAACACCTATCTAAAGATATTGAATTAAAAGATATGACAGATCATTTTTGTGTATTTGGAGTTTTTGGACCAAAAAGTAGAGCTTTAATGAAATCAATTTCAAATGATAATTTTGAAAATGATAATTTTAGATTTGGTACAGCAAAATATATAATGATTGAAGAAATTAAAATTTGGACACAAAGATTATCTTATGTAGGAGAATTAGGTTATGAACTTTATGTAAAAACTGAGGAAGCTAAAAAAATTTATGAATTGCTAATTAATAAAGGTAAAGATTTTAACCTTTCGAATTGTGGTATGCATGCCATGGATATTATGAGAATGGAAAGTGGATTTCTACATTGGGGACACGATATTTCACCAGAGGAAAATCAATATCAAGCAGGTTTAACTTTTACAATTAGCTCAAAAAAAGAGGACGAATTTATTGGTAAAAAAGCTTTAGAAAAAATTAAAAAAGAAAAAATTAAAAGTAGATTTGCAATGTTTACTTTAAAAGACAGTAAACCAGGCGAACCATTATTGCTTCATGATGAGCCTATTTATTTAGAAAATGAAATTATAGGTAGATCAACATCAGGAAATTATTCTTTTAATTTTAAAAAAAATTTAGCGTTTGGTTATATCAATAATGATATTTCAATGGATGAACTTCAAAAAAAAGATTTATTTATAGAAGTAGAGAAAAAAAAATATCCTATTGAACTCATTATTAAACCTTTAAAACAAACTAATTTTAAAAATAATTAAGCTCTACTTTTTAAAAAAAATACAAAAATAACAGAGGTCATCATCATTATTAAAGCATAAGCTGCAGTCGGAACCATATAAGTCATATTTTGCCCAAACAATTGAGTTCCTACAAAAACAGCCAATGTTCCATTTTGCAATCCACATTCAAGAGATATACATCTTTGTTGAGCAATACCTGACGCAAAAAATTTAGCAGTATAAAAACCTACAATCATCATGGAAATATTTAATATTAAAGCAATAGTTCCTGCTGTAGTGAGGAACATTATTATACTATCCCATTCCTGTATATAGATAGCAATAAAAACAATTGAAAATAATCCTATAGATATTCTCTCAATAATTTTCATATTATTTTCTATTAAATCACTGAAAAATTTTCTAATAATCATTCCAATTATTACAGGCACAGTAACTATAAAAAACATTTTCAATGAAATACCAATCATTGAAACTTCTTTTCTAACATAAGTAATATCAAATAAATCAATTGATAAAAAAATTATATAAGGAACTGACACAATACTTATTAAGCTAGTAAATGCCGTGAGTGATATGGATAGCGCAACATCACCATCTGCAAATTTAGTAAGTACATTTGAAGTTACACCACCAGGTGCCGCTGCAATCAACATTACTCCTAATGCTAACTCTACTGGAGTTTTTAAAATAATTATTAGTACATAACCAATAATTGGAAGAATAACTAATTGACAAATTAGACCCACGAAAAATTCTTTAGGGTGTTGAAATACTCTAGTAAAATCTTTTATTGTTAATGATGCACCAAGCCCCAACATTATAAGTGCTAAAGCAAAAGGCGCTATCGTTGTAACTATGCCCATAAACCTTCTGTATAATACTCTTTTACAATTTATTGGAGATTTAAGAAATTACAAGAAGATTTAAAATTTTACGGATAAATTTAGCTTTATACCTAAAAATTTCTGTTTGATAGGGTAGGATTTTTCTAAAATTCATTGAAGATAAAACATATTGTTTTTTTGCATTTATCTTAATTAAATCTTCTTTTAATAAATATTGGCATTTTCTAATAATTGTTGCTCTAGGTATATTAGTCATATCTGAAATTGACATTGCACTTATACCAACATCTGTTCCTAGATTTCCTATAAGAACATTATTTGTTGCAAAATAGTCTAAAGAACTTTTATCACCACCTCTATCTAGTTGTTTAGAAACGTTTAAAACTTGATTCATACAAATTGTTCCCCAAATATGAAAAGTTGTTAAATCTTTCATGAACTTATGGTATCCAATAATCAAAGGTATTTGCATTCTGTAAAACCATCTCCACGATAATGAAAATTTTTTTTTTATTATATTTTCAATAGATTTTTGATCTACTTTTTTTGAATAAACTTTATCTTTATTTAAAGCTTGTGAAACTAAGTAAATATATTTTGCTGAAAATTTTATTTGGTTATCAGGTTTAACATACGTGAATGCTTTCCTATCAATAATGATTTTTTTTTTATTACGAGTTATAACTCCTTTTTTTTCAAGTTCTAAAACTTTTCTTCTAACAGTTTCTTTTGGTAGATCTAATTTTTCACAAAGTTCAGTAATACTAAATTTTTCTATTTGTAGATATGATTTCGAATAATATTCTTCATAAGAATATTGAATATTCATTTGGTCATAAAATTGAAGAGTTTTTTCAACCAAAGAAATTATTATCATATATTTGTAATGATCATTAAATGATATATAAACATTATTCATCCAATTCCATTGGTGAGATATCCAATCTTTACTAAGATCAGAGTAATTAGTCATAATTGTCTCATACACTTGATCGTCAGTGAGAGTTTTAGAAAAATCTATTTCTTGAATATTCATAATTTATTTATTTCTAATAAAAACCCATTTTGGACAGTTGTCAAATGATAAGTGACCCAGTTTGAACTTCCTAGAAATTGCCGGAATAAATTTAGTATGATTTATTTATCTTATGAATAATAAAGGTTTTGCAGATACAGAAACTATTGTCGAGACCCCAAATGATAATGGCAATGCTGAAAAGCCTTTAAAATCTAATCAGATTATTTCTAATAGAGTTGACATAAATGTGCTTAAATCTAAGCTTCAAGAAAGTGAAAGCAAAGAATTTAAAAAAAACTTAATAATTCTTTCTTCATTAGTTTTAGGACTGGGTATTTTAGGAATTTATTTATCTCTATAATTAAAATATTGATTAAAGTGATATCAGAGGTTAAATAGTGTCGTGAAAAATTCTAATTTAAACTTGTCTTCAGTAAAAAGAAAATTAATAGCCAAGTATTTAGAAGAAATTAATCCAAAAAAAAATTCAAAAAGCACTGATGTTAATGTTTTACTAAATAGAGTAAAATTAAATCAAAAAAATGAATCTAGAAAAAAATTGTATTTTTCTGCAGCTGCATCAACGGGATTAGTTTTATTTGGTTTATTAATTTTTTCATAAAATTTAACTTTTTTTTTAAATTTACCTATCATTTAAGCTATTTAAAAATATTGAAACATAAATTTAAGCTATTATAAATCATTAAAAAATAAGGCGGGGTAGCTCAGTTGGTTAGAGCGCGGGACTCATAAGCCCGAGGTCAGTGGTTCGATCCCACTTCCCGCTACCATTTTTAAATTATGAAAATATATGATTGCATCATGTACTTCGATGAAGACTTGATGGTTGAATTAAGATTGAATATTCTAAATCAATACGTTGATAAATTTGTTATCGTTGAGGCAACTAGAGATCATTCAGGGAAAAAAAAAAAATTAAATTTTGATATAAAAAAGTTTTCTAAATTTAAAAGTAAGATTAATTATCTAATAGTAGATGATATTCCAGAAAAAGTTGAAAGTTATAAAAAGGGATGGAGTCCTAATTTTTTTCGAGAAAACTTTAATAGGAACGCAATCAATAGAGCCTTAACCGAATGTAGTCCAAATGATTTGGTCATTATTTCAGATGCAGATGAAATTCCAAATCTAGAAGTTTTGAATACTGTCAAAATTAATAAGTTTGCGATTTTTAGTCAAAAAGAGTTTATCTATAAGTTGAATTTATTATCTGACCAAAGTTGGAATGGCTCATCAATTTGTTACAAGAAATACTTAAAATCACCTCAATGGTTGAGAGATAAAAAATTTACAAGAAGAGGTTTTATAAGAAAACTTTTTTTTAAAACACAATTTATAGATGAAGGAGGATGGCACTTTTCCTTTTTAAAAAAGCCAGAGGATATAGTAAAAAAATTAAATTCTTATGCACATAGTGAATTTGCTGTGTATGGGAATGTTGATTTCATTAGAGAGAATATAAAAAAAAGAAAATTTTTTATTGACCCAAATAAAAAACTTAAAGTAGTACCAATAGATTATTTGTATCCAGATTATATCAGATTAAATAAAGAGAAGTATTCAGAATGGATAATATAATTTTTTAATTAATGTCCAGGAAAATCTATTAAGTTTTCTACTTGGTAATTTTTTTTAATCAGTGACTCAGAACCTCCTAAATCAAATAAATTAATTACAAATATAAAAGCAGAAACTTTTCCATTTGAAATTTCTACTAATTTTGCAGCAGCCTCTGCTGTCCCACCTGTAGCAATTAAATCATCAATAATTAAAACTGAATCATCTTTTTTAATTGAATCTTTATGAACTTCAATGGTTGCAGTCCCATATTCTAATTCAAAATCAACTGAATGAACATCAGCAGGAAGTTTATTTTTTTTTCTCAACATGATAAATGGTTTTTTCAAAATATAAGAAACTGCTGAAGCAAAAACAAATCCCCTCGACTCAATAGCAGCAATTTTGTTAAAATCATATTTCTTGGATTTTTCAATTATCTGATTAATTGTTTCAGAAAATGCTTTTTCATCTTTAATAAGTGTTGTTATATCTCTAAATAATATACCTTTTTTTGGATAATCAGGAATGGATCTAATAAAGTCTTTTAAATTCATAATAGTAAATTATAAAAGCATAATTAAATTAATTTTGTGACATGACAATAAATAAATTAGCAATTATCGGTGGAAGTGGTCTTTATGATATAGAAGAGTTTAAAAATAGAGACTTATTAGATATTAGTACTCCATGGGGAAAACCTTCAGATAAAATTTTAAAAACTCAGTTTAATAATAAAGAGATTTTTTTTCTACCGAGGCATGGAAGAGGTCATTATATTTCACCTTCAAACATAAATTTTAGAGCAAATATTGATGCTCTCAAACAATTAGGAGTAACAGATATAGTCTCAATTTCAGCAGTGGGTTCTTTGAAAGAAGATTTGCCACCAGGAAAATTCGTTATTATTGATCAGTTTATAGATAGAACTTTTGCTAGAGAAAAAACATTTTTTGATGAGGAAATTGTAGCTCATGTCTCAATGGCCCATCCTACTTCAGTGGGATTAATGAATGCTTGTGAGGAGGCAATCAAAAAAGAGGGAATAGAATATCAGAGAGGTGGAATTTATATTGTAATGGAGGGGCCTCAATTTTCCACATTGGCAGAATCTAACCTTTATCGATTGTGGGAAGCAGATGTGATTGGTATGACAAACATGCCAGAGGCAAAATTAGCAAGAGAGGCAGAAATAAGATATGCATCAGTTTCAATGGTGACAGACTATGATTGTTGGCATCCGGATCATGAAAATGTTGATGTCCAGCAGGTTGTAAAAGTTCTTTTAGGAAATGCATCTAAAGCAAAAAACATGATAAAAAATTTAATAGAAAACTTTGAAAAACATATTGATCCCAAAGATCCAACGAATTATTGTTTAGACGTTGCAATAATTACTGCACCGGAAAAGAGAACAAAAAAAACAAAGGATAAACTCAATACTGTAGCAGGAAGAGTTTTAAATAAATGAAAAACATATTATTAATTATCCTATTTTTGATTATTTCTAATAACGTCTATGCAAATGGTAAAATTTTAAAAAGTGGTTTTATTTCAAAATCTGCTTCTGTTAAAGAGGGTATAAATATTAAAGACCCTAAAAATAAAATTATAATTATTTATAATCATGGACAAAATACTAATGATAAAGCATTAAAGAACCAGTGTATTTGGGTTAATCAAATTAGAAATCAAGCATCTTTGGTAGGTGAGGAAATTAATGGAAAGAAAATTATGGTTTATAACTTTTGTTCTAATGAAATTGCTGGTGATATGTCACAAAAAAAAAGCTGGTGGTTTTCTAAAACACCTTATGAGGGTAAACATAAATTAGATAAAAGAGTTGAAAAAAATTTAGAATTAGTTGAAAAATTTATAGAAATAGGAGTACCTAGAAAACAAATTATTATTTCAGGACATTCTTGTGGAGGCCTATTAACCTTAATGTTATTAGCTGCTCATCCTGAAAAAGTTGGTGGGGGTATATCATATATGCAAGCATGTTTTGGTAAACTATCCTCTAAATATAAAGTAAAAAAAGTTGGCCCCGACGAAGCACTAGCTAAATTTGCAAATAAAAGACCAGGCCCCAGTGAACTAAGAGCACGACAAATTAATAATATTAAACAATCGAAAAATGTACCAGTTTTAGCATTTACTCATCCTAAAGATAAATGGGAAGGAATGTTGTCTGATTGGTTAGAAGAAGTTCCAGGAGTTAAAAGGATTGTCATTTCTAAAGATTATAAGATTAATGGAAAGAAATGTGTTGTTAAAGGAGATAATTGGCAAGAAAATATTACAGCCAGAAAAAACCCAGGTCATGAAATGAACCAAGGTCTTTGTTTTCAGTATTATAATCCAGTAATTCTAGATTATATTGCCTCAAGAATAAAATGAAAATTAATGGAACTGACTATCAAACAATTTGGTTTGACAAAGAAAAAAAAGTCGTAAAAATTATAGATCAAACAAAACTACCACACCAATTTACTATTAAAGATCTTAAAACTGTTGATGATGCAATAAATGCAATTAAAACAATGGAAGTAAGAGGTGCACCTTTAATAGGTGCTACAGCAGCTTACGGATTAGTATTAGCTGTTATTGAAAATAGCGATCAATCATTTTTAAAAAAATCATCAGAAAATTTAATTATTTCAAGACCAACAGCTATTAATTTGAAGTGGGCTGTTGATAGAATGATGAACAAATTATCGGGTATTAATAATGATAAAATTTTTGAAATTGCTTTAAATGAAGCAAAAGATATTTGTCAAGAAGATATAAAATTTTGTGAAAATATAGGATTAAATGGGCTAAAAATTATTGAAGAAATCTACAGTAAAAAAAAAAATACAGTTAATATACTTACTCATTGTAATGCAGGTTGGCTTGCAACAATAAATTGGGGAACTGCAACTTCTCCTATTTATCAAGCACACAAAAAAGGAATTCCTGTTCATGTTTGGGCTGATGAAACACGACCAAGAAACCAAGGGGCCAACTTAACCTCTTATGAGTTAAATGAGGAAGGAATTAAAAATACAATCATTGCAGACAATACAGGTGGAATTTTGATGCAAAGAGGAGAGGTTGATATGTGCATTGTCGGTACAGATAGAACTTTAGCTAATGGAGATGTTTGTAATAAAGTTGGAACCTATTTAAAGGCACTAGCAGCTCATGATAACAATATTCCTTTTTATGTAGCATTACCTAGCTCAACAATTGATTGGAATATTAAAGATCATAAAGATATTCCCATAGAGGATAGAAACTCAGAAGAATTATCTCATATTGAAGGCATTGATGAAAAAGGAAATATTAAAAAAATACAAATTTATCCCAAAAAAAGTAAAGCAATGAATTTAGCATTTGATGTAACACCTGCAAAATATGTAACAGGTTTGATAACTGAAAAAGGCGTTTGCGAAGCATCAACGGAAGGATTAAGAAAGTTATTTAAATGAAAAGCTTAGATAAAAGAAATAAGATTATTGAATATTCTTTAAAACTTAATTCTACAAATCTTTCACCGCTTAGATCAGGTAATATATCAATAAGAACGAACGAAGATGATAAGGAAGGATATTTAATTACGCCCTCTGGAAAAAAATATGAAACATTAAAACCAAAAGATATTGTTTTTATGGGATTAAATGATGAGGCAAATAAAAACGAATCAGCTAATAAACCTTCATCTGAATGGAGATTTCACCGAGATATCTATTTAAACAAGAAAGAAGCAAATGCCATTGTTCATGCCCATTCTCCACACGCAACAGCTGTATCTGCCTATGGAAAAACAATACCACCTTTTCATTATATGATTGCACTTGCTGGAGGAGAGGACATTAAATGCGCTGAATATGCTACTTTTGGAACTGAAGAGCTCTCTAAAAATATTATTAAAGCTCTAAACGAAAGAAGCGCTTGCTTAATGTCTAATCACGGTCAGGTTGCTTTTGGAAAAAATTTAGACCAAGCCTTTGAACTTGCCCAAGAGATAGAAAATATTTGTCATCAATACACTATTACACTAAAGTTAGGAGAACCAAAAATTCTTTCATTTGAAGAAATGAAAAAAGTTTTGTACAAAGCTAAAGATTATAAAAAAGGCTAAGATGACAAAAGTTGGGGAGCACATTACTTTAGATATAATTGGGACTGATAAAGAATATGATCCTTCAGTTTTTGAAAAAGTAATAAAAGAAATTGCTGAAGCTGCAAAAGTTACTATTTTAGATATATCAAAATATAAGTTTGAGCCACAAGGTTTTACAATTCTGGCATTGTTGGCTGAAAGCCATATAAGTTTTCATACTTTTCCTGAAAAAGGTATAATAAGTTTTGATTTTTTTACTTGTGGAAAAATAAATCCTTCTGTTGCGATCGATATAATTAAAAAAGAATTCAAACATAAGAGAATAGTTAAAAAAGAATTTAATAGAGATACAAAATCTTTATATCACGATATTTATAGTTCTCCTGGTTTACAAAAATCATATGTAGTAAATGATGTTCTTGAAGATTTTAAATCAAAAGTTGGCCAACATATTGAAATTTTAGATTTAGAACAATTTGGAAAATCTTTGTTTATTGATGGAGAAATTCAAGTAGCTGCATCAGATGAACATTTATACAGTTCTACATTTGTAGGGGCTGGATTAAAATTAAATAATTCTAATGACAGAGCTGCGATTATTGGAGGAGGAGATGGGGGTGTTGCAAGAGAATGTATATCTAAAAGATTTAATTTTATTGATTGGTTTGAACTTGATCCAGAGGTAGTTGAAGTTTGCAACAAACATCTTGGCGATATTGGAAAAAAGGCAACTGAGAAAAACTCTGTGAAATGTGTTTGGGGTGATGCTTTTGAAAGTATAAAATCTATTAAAGATGATACATATGATCATATATTTGTTGATTTAAATGATGATCAATTTTGCATAGATCTTGCAGCAAAAAATATGGACTCATTAGTTCGAATTCTTAAACCAAAAGGGGTGATAACGGCACAAGTAGGCAGTCAAGATAAAAAACCCCATCAAGTTGAAAATTGGCTAAATGTTTTTCATCATCATTTTGGCAATACTAAATTATCTAGGGTTTATGTGCCTAGCTTTGATTGTTCTTGGAATTTTTCATCATCGATTAATCATTAATTTCTCTTTTCCAAACTACTAATTTGTGAAATACTTAAATTTTTATTAAAGGAGAATGTGATGAATATATTTAAAAAAATAATCTTTTCAGTTTTACTTTCCTTATTAGTTATAGGAAATGTTAATGCCGATAAGATAAGAATTGGAACAGAGGGTGCTTATCCACCATGGAACTCAAAAGATGAGTCAGGAAAGTTAATTGGATTTGAAGTTGAACTAGCTTGGACACTTTGCAGATATATAGGGCAACAATGTACTATAGTTGAACAAGATTGGGATGGAATGATTCCCGCTCTAATTATGAGAAAATTTGATGCAATAATGGCTGGAATGTCAATTACAGCTGAGAGACAAAAAGCGATTAGTTTTTCTCAAGGTTATGCAGACGAAGTTGCTTCATTAGCAGTTATGAAAGGCTCTAGTCTTGAAGGTTTAGATACTCCAGCTGGGATTAATCTCACTAAACCTAACGCAGCTGCAAAAAAAGCATTAAAAACTCTTACAGCAGCATTAGCAGGTAAAACTGTTTGTGTTCAAACTGCTACAATTCACCAAAACTTTTTGGACTCTGGTGATGTAGGAAAAGTGAATGTTAGAACTTATAAAACACAAGATGAAGTTAACCTAGATTTAGCATCAGGAAGATGTGATGCTGCATTAGCTGCAGCTGTTGCGTTTAGTGATTATGCAGAAAAATCTGGTAAGCCAGTTGTATTAACTGGACCAACTTTTTCAGGTGGAGCATTTGGCAATGGTGTAGGTGTTGGTATTAGAAAAGATGATACTGAACTTTTGAAAAAGTTTAACGCTGCAATCAGTAAAGCGAGAAAGAACGGAGATATTAGTAGAATAGCTACTAAATGGTTCGGTTTCGATGCATCTATGTAATTAAATTTTAGATTTGGCGATTATTTAATATATAGTCGCCAATCTGTATGGAACTTCTAGCATTTGGAGATACTGGTTGGGGGGATGAATTATTTCGTGCTACCCTAATGACAATAGCTGTATCAATTACAGCAATGTTAATTGGTTTTAGTTTTGCTGCAATTTTCACTCCATTAAAATTATCTAAATACAAATCTTTAAACTTAGTAGCTAATATTTACACAACAGTAATAAGAGGTGTGCCCGAACTTCTTGTAATTTATCTTTTCTTTTTTGGAGGAAGTGGAGCAATTATGTTTGTGGCTTCTATGTTTGGTTATAATGAATATATAGAGATCAATGCATTTGTTACTGGCTCGTTTGCAATTGGAATTATTTCTGGCGCTTATTCTACTGAAGTTTTTAGAGGAGCTATTCAATCAATTGATAAGGGACAATTCGAAGCTGCTAAAGTTTTAGGTTTAAGTAAATTTAAACAATTTTATAAAATAATTCTTCCACAAATGCTGAGACTCGCGATACCAAATTTAAGTAATGTTTGGCAAATTACACTTAAAGACACATCTTTAATATCAGTGACAGGCTTAGTAGAAATAATGAGACAATCATACATAGCTGCTGGATCTACAAGAGATCCATTATTCTTTTATTCATTCGCGGCAGTTTTATACTTATTATTAACCTTTTTAAGTATGAAATTGATAAATAAATTAGAAGTGAAGTATAGCAGGGGGTATTAATGGATTTTGAGTTAATGATTAATAGTTTACCAAAATTACTTGGTGCAGCTGTAATTACTTTAAAACTTTTATCTGTCTCTTTAATTGTAGGATTATTTATTGGACTTTTATTTGCAATTCTAAGATTAAATAAAAATATTTATATAAATAGATTTGCTTATGGATATTCATATATATTCAGAGGTACTCCACTTTTAGTACAAATATTCATTATTTATTTTGGATTAGGTCAAATTGAATATTTGAGATCTACATTTTTGTGGGTGATTTTGAAAGAACCTTATTGGTGTGCAATTATTGCTTTTGCTTTAAATACTGGCGCTTATACATCTGAAATTTTAAGATCTGCTTTTCAAACAATTAAACCTGGGATAATTGAAGCTGGACAAAGTTTAGGTATATCGAGAAAAACAATCTTCTATAAAATTCAAATTCCTATTGCTATAAGGCAATCATTACCAGCTTATGGTAATGAAATTATTTTAATGATGAAAGGCACTTCTTTAGCAAGCACAGTTACTTTGATGGATTTAACAGGTGTTGCAAAATATATAATTTCTACAACCTTTAAACCAATAGAAGTATTCATTGTTGCGGGTGGAATTTACTTATTTATGACTTTTATAATTCATAATATTATTAAATTTTTAGAAAAAAAATATAGCTTTAACTAAAGTAAAACTAAATCTAACTTTTGTTTGCCCAGTCTTTCGCAATCATTATCAGTGACCAAGTAAGTTTCACCTAAATTCATTGCTAATTGATTTTCTGAGTCCATTAATATCATATGCATAAAAAAAACATTACCAGGCTCAATAATGTAGGGATTTCCAGAATATAGCATTGGCCAGTCCATCCAATTTGGAGAAAATGTAGCACCCAATGAATAACCACATGCATTCATTCTAGCTTTATTAAAACCAAGATCATCGAGGGTTTTTGCATGAACATCAAAAATTTCTCCGATTTTATTTCCTGGTTTGAGTTTTTTTTCACAGCTCCTTAATGCTTCGATACAAGCTTCGTGCATTTTATAATGTCTAGGATCAGCTTTACCAATGAGAATAGTTCTAAACATTGCTGAGTGATAATGTTTGTAGGTACCAGCCCATTCTATAGTTAATTGATCTCGTTTATTTAAAATTTGTTTTTCTGCTTGATAACGACATAGAAGAGCATTTTTACCAGAGCCAATAATAAATTCATTTGCAGGATAATCACCACCTCCTTCAAATATAACTCTATTCATTTCAGCCAATATCTTTGACTCGCTAACACCAGCTTTTGCATATTTCCATATTTCAGCTAAAGCTTTATCAGCTAGCTCTGCAGATTTCTTAACATAAACAATTTCTTCTTTGGATTTAACTACTCGTAACTTTGTAATTAAGTCTGATTGATCGTCTAAACTACAATAGTTTTCTAATGATTTGTTGAGTCGAATTGCATTACGTCCTGTTAAACCATAGGCTTCATACTCCACTCCTATTTTTTTTCCTTTTAGATTTAATTCGTCTAAAATAACTTTAAGATCATTAGTTGGTTTTGACTCATCTTTATCTACCCAAATTCTAATATCTTCTATGTTAGATGTATTTTGTGCCTGTCTTAAATCAGGAGCTCTTGTAAGCAATATTATATTTCCATCTTTACTCAAAATTAAAGTTTGAAAAAAAACATACCCAAAAGTATCATAACCTGTAAGCCAATACATTGACTCCTGTCTAAATATTAATAGAGCATCAAGATTTTGTTCTTTCATGGAATTTAAAACTTTATTTTTTCTAATGAAAAATTCTTCTTTTGAAAAATGAAGTGCCATTGATTAATTAATAACTAGAATATTCTTTTATTTCTTTAATCACTGAACCAGTATGATTATTAATCTCTAATTTAATTTTTGCTCGATCATCATTTAAAAAATGTACATCTCTTGAAAGTTTTATAAATTTTTCTCCAAAATTTTTATCTTTTTCACATTGTCTTTTATCATCTTCAATAACCCATAATTTAGAATTTATTTCTTTTAAAGATTGATAAAGTTCATTAAGTTTCTTATCTGATTTAATATTTTTTTCCAATTGGCTTTTCAAGATTGAATGCTCGTTGTTAATAAATTTTAATTTTTCTAGATTCTTTATTTTACTTTGCTTGATCTCCAAAATTGAAATTTTGTCTAAAAGTTCTCCAACTGAAATTTCAACTATAATTTTATTCATAAAATCAAATACTGTGTTATCTTGTTATAAATATGTCAAATATTTTAATAATTAAACATGGATCTTTAGGAGATATAGCCCAAGCTAGCGGTGCAATTCAAGATATATCTGAAAATCACAAAAATGATCAAATATATCTACTTACAACAAAACCCTACTTTGATTTATTTAAGAAGAGTCCTTTTATTCATGAGGTTATATTAGATAAAAGACTACCAAGATATAATTTTATTTATCTATATTTTCTTATGCGAGAAATAAAAAAACATAATTTTGTTAAAGTTTTCGATTTACAAAATTCCTCTAGAACAAATTTTTATAAGAACATTCTTTTTCCAAAGGCTAATAAAGAAGTTTGGTCAAGCTCATTAACAACTTTACCAGAAAATAAAGATAAGGAAGAATTTGATAAATATTCTGTTTTGGATAGATTTAATTATCAATTAAAAACATCAGGATTGATCACTGTAAACACTTTAAAACCAAATTTTAGTTGGGCAACTGTTGATATTAGTGAGATAAAAAAAAATTATAAATTGGAGAAATATATTTTATTATTTCCTTTTTGTTCTCCTCATTTATCTAATAAAAAATGGCCATATTATAATGATTTGATTCAACTTATTTATAATAATTATGGTGAAAAGTACAAAATTGTTACTGCTCCTGGAAATGATGAAATTAAGGATGCACAAAATGTAAATGCACTAGCTCTACTTGATAATGGTAAAGCTCTTAATATTTTTCAATTAACATCTTTGATAAAAGATAGTTCATTTGTTGTAGCTAATGATACAGGACCAGCGCATATAACAGCACATGTTGGCGCTAAAGGTTTAACTTTGTTTGGAAAACACACCACAGCTTATAAAGTAAGTATTGAGAGAGATAAATTTAAAGCAATACAAGTAAATGATTTAAATAATTTAAGTGCTCAAAAAGTTTTTCAAAGATTGACTAATTTTTTATAATTTTTTTATATTCTTCAATTATTTTAGACCATTCAAATTTAGAGGAAAATTGCTTGGCATTTTTCCCTAGCTCCAAATACTTTTTATTTTCAATCATTGTTTTTAATGAAGTATAAATTTCATCTAAATTGTTTCCGTCACAAATTAATCCTGTTGTATTATGATCAATTGCATCAGAAGCGCCTCCGTCTTTACCGCCTAAGGATGGGACTCCATATTGTGCTGCTTCGATATAAGCTATTCCAAAACCCTCAACAGAGGTTTTATGTACTATTGAAGGCATCACAAAAATATTAGATTTTGCAATCAAAGCATTTTTAAGATCAACAGTTATTTCTTTAAAAAACATTACTTGAGTTTCTAATTTTAATTCTTTTACTAAATGTTTAATGTTTTCTTCTTCCTCACCATAGCCAATACAAATGTAAACAATATTAGGGTATAATTGTTTTAAGTTTCTAACAGCCATTAAAACTTTCTCATGATTTTTTCTTTTATCAAACCTTGACACTGTTATTAATCTAGGTGTTTTTATCTTTAATAAGCTTTCAACATTGTTTAAAGATTTTTTATTCAATTCAAGAGCAGAATTAACACCAGGATTTATTACAACAACTTTATTCTTATTTAAACCATTATTGATAACTAAGTTCTTAGTATATTCAGAGTTTGCTATAACTTTTTCAACATTGTTAAGAACCTTGTTTATTCTTTTATTTTGATAACTATTTTTTGGATGATTAATTTCTTTACCATGAATTAAGCAGTATTTATTTTTATTTGTCTTGATTAGTTCTAAACTTTTCCAGTGATCAGCAATAATGCCTTGAACTTTATTCTCTTTCAGGAACTCATTAATTAATTGAGCCTTTCTTATTTTTCTCAAAAATTTTATTCCACCAACTCTTTCGATCGAAAAGTTAATTTCGTTGTCAAATTCTTTATGATTTATTTGATAATCAGCAAAAACTTTAATCATAAAGTTTTTTGACATTTCTTTAGCTAGACCCCACATTAAACTTTGCATACCACCTAATTCAGGTGGAAATGATCTTGTTACAATTAAATACATTAATTATTTTTCCACTTTATGCTACATCCAGCAGAGGGAGTTTGATTTTCAGGTCCTTTTCCAGTCTCAGAAATTTGCTTCATCGCTGTAAATAAATCACTTTCTCCTTCTCTAACTGGTATTAAATTCTTAAGCTCTCTTAATCTACCTCGGTATTGAAGTTCTAAATTATTATTATAACCAAAGAAATCTGGAGTACATACAGCATCATATATTTTTGCTATCTCTTGTGTTTCATCCACAAGATAAGGAAAATTAAATTGATGTTTTTTTGCAAATAAAATCATATTATCAAATGAGTCTTCAGGATAGTTTTCAGCATCATTTGCACATATAGCGACTGAATTCACACCTAAATCTTTTAATTTTTTACAATCTTCGACAATATCTTTTGTAACCGCTTTAACATAAGGACAGTGATTACAGATAAACATAATTAAAGTTCCATTTTCACCCTTAACATCATTTAGTGAAATAATTTTATTATCAGTTGATTTAAGCTTAAAGTCGTGTGCCTTTTGGCCGAAATCACATATTGGAGTTTGTATTGGCATAATGTAATAATATATAAATTATGTTTTACGATTTAAAAGATAAAAAACCAAAAAACTCTGGCGAAAATTGGGTAGCTCCAAATGCAACTGTAATTGGTGATGTTACTTTAGAAAAGAATTCTAGTATTTGGTTTAATGCAACCCTAAGAGGAGATATTGAAAATATTCACATTGGTGAAGGATCAAATGTTCAAGATGGAAGTGTTTTGCATACTGATCCTGGTTACCCATTAAAGATTGGAAAGAATGTAACTGTTGGACATATGGTTATGCTTCATGGATGTACGATAGGGGACAATAGTCTAATTGGAATTGGTGCAGTGATTCTTAATAATGCTAAAATAGGAAAAAATTGTATCATAGGCGCAAAAGCTTTAATCACTGAAAATAAAGAAATACCAGACAACTCACTAGTGATTGGTTCACCAGGCAAAGTTGTAAGAGAAGTTACAGAAGAAGAAAAGAAAGCAGTATTTGAAAATACAAAACATTACCAAGATAACTGGAAAAAATATTCTAAATCTATATTTTAATTCAATGAAAAAAATTTTATTAACATTGCTGATAATTTTATTTACTTCATCACTTTTTGCTGCTCCAATAGAATCTCCTTTAGATAAATTATTTAAATATTTTAAAAATGGTCAAATGATCAAAATCAATTCATTTAATGCAAAAAATTATATGGAGATTAAAGATGGGACTTATAAAAAATCACCATTAGAAATAGAGGCATTTATAGCTTATCCAAAAAAAGGTGATGGACCTTTCCCTCTAGTAATGTTTGCTCATGCTAGCGGTGGTCCACTTTTGTTTACTGATAAATGGTTTAAGTTCAACAGACTCGCTGCCAAATCTTTACAAAAAAAAGGAATTGCAGTTATGTTCATAGATAATTTTGCACCTCGAGGAACTTATACAACTTATGCAAATCAACAAAAGGTCCCTCATTGGTCTACTTTTATTGATACTTTTATGGCTCTTGAACACGTATCTAAAGATCCTAAAATAAATATAAGTAAAGTTGGTATTACGGGCTGGTCAAGAGGAGGTGCAATTTCTATTATGGCTTCAGAAAAAAAGTTAAGAGATGCACTTATCGATAAAAATTTATTTTTTGCTGCTGCTCAACCTAGATCTCCACCATGTTGGAGCATCGGAATGTTTAAAAATCCAACACCAACACCAGAGACAAATACTTGGATGGTATTAGGTGGTGCTGACGATTATACAGCGGCAGAACCTTGTGTTGAACTTGGTAAAAAAATTAAAGCTAATGGTGGAAATATAGAAGTTACAGTTAAAAAAGGTTGGCATCATGGTTTTACAGCTAATTATGAAGAAGAGTGGGAAAAAGAAGGAATGGTATTTACTAATTGTCCAGGTTTTTTCACTAATGATGATGGAACAACGAGTTCAAGTGATCCCAATTATAAATGGGCTAAATCATGGTGGACTGATAAATGTATAAAAAGAGGTGCACACATCGGAGGCGATAAGGGTAAAATTTTTAAATCTCAGTTTGTAAAATTTTTCAAAAAGGAACTGCTTAATTGATATGCCAACATATACAGTAACAAATTCAAACTTTAATTTATCCTCAAAACAGCAAAAAAAATTGGCTGAGGGAATAACTAAAGTTCATAATGTAGTAACTGGTGCGAATACTTATTTTGCTCAAGTAATATTTAATAAAACTAAAAAGAATAATCATTTTATGGGTGGAAAAAAAGTCAAGGAGCCATCTTTATTTTTACTTGGACAAATTAGAGCAGGTCGATCAAAAGAAGTGAAAGATAAATTAATTTCAGATTTAAAAAATGTATTAGTAAAAAATTCTAAATTAGATGAAACTCAAGTATGGGTTTATATTAATGATCTTCCCCCATCTCAAATGATTGAGTATGGGGCTGTTTTACCAGAGTCAGGCAGAGAGAAAGAGTGGTTTGCAAATTTACCTGTTAAATTAAAGAAAAAATTAGCAGCTATCGAAAAATAATTTAAGGAACTAACCAATCATTCTTACTTGTTTCTAAATCAAATTTAGCTCTTCGATGTCCTTTAGCAGCAAGATATAGCCATTCAACAGATTTAATTTTACATTTAATCACAGTAAAGTTTTTATAACCTTCTTCACTCTGTTCCATAGTATAATCAAAATCTTCTAATTTGGATATCATTCCAGAGGTTGGATTTTCTGATGCAGTGCCTGGAGGACTATCTGTTAAATAACAACGTCTGCTTATATGTTGAGTTTTTTTCCAAGACTCTTCTGTTATAGAATTTTGATTATTCACTTCACATTCTACTTTTACCCTTAATTGGATCTTTTCATCTTTGTCGTAAAAAACTAGAGAGGCATTCTTATTATTTTTAAGAATATCTACCTTAGGAGATCTAAAATCTGTATGAAATTGTAATAGATTATTTTCTCTATCAGATTTACGTAAAACAACAATCCTACCATCAACTTCATCTTGATGAGCACAAATGAAAACAGGAATTCTAAACTGCGAACCTCTATTAGTTACTGCATCATCTAACATAGACCAGTACTTATTTTGAATTTCTTCTAAGTCTTCATAGTATGCTGGCTGCATACATTACTTTCTAAATCTTTTTATTAAACTTGAAGTATCCCAACGGTTTCCACCTAAACCTTGAACTTCTCCATAAAATTTATCTACCAGTTCAGTTACAGGTAACAATGAACCATTATTCTTAGCTTCATCCATTGCAATCTTTAAATCTTTTCTCATCCAATCAACTGCAAAACCAAAGTCAAATTTATCATCAATCATTGTTTTATATCTATTTTCCATTTGCCAAGATTGAGCTGCACCTTTTGAAATGACTTCAATAACATCTTCCATATTTAATCCAGCTTTCATTCCAAAATTAATTCCCTCAGATAATCCTTGAACTAATCCTGCTATACAAATTTGGTTGACCATCTTTGCTAATTGCCCACAAC
>CACFYB010000001.1 GCA_902570425.1 uncultured Pelagibacteraceae bacterium | reverse complement strand
CAATTGACAGTGGTCAAAGCTTAAATTGGCAAACACCAGATATAATGAAAGGCAAAGAATGAAAAGTGTAATACTAGTAATATTTGCAATTTTTTTTACAACAAATCTTTTAGCACATTCAACAAAAATTGATTTTAACTCTAAAGAAAATTGTACCAAAAAAAAATCAATGTTAAAGGGTATTTCAAAATTAAAAACACATAAAGGTGGAGAATTAATCAAATTTAATTCATATACTGGATTTGATCAAAGAACAGTATTAATAGATGGACATCTTCGAAATCCAATTGAGATTACAGGATATCTACAATTACCAAAAGGAACTGATAAAGTTCCGATAGTAATTTATACCCATAGCAGCGGTGGTCCAGGTGATTATGTTTGGGATGACTTTGTTTATCATGCAACGCAAAATCTTTTAAAAGAAGGTATAGGAGTACTATTTATAGATAATTTTTGTCCTAGAGGTGCAAGAGCGACTTGGAGAGATCAGTCTAAGGTTCCTCTAATTAATGGTGCTATTGATGCAATAATGGCATTAAAAGTTTTACAATCACACACAAGATCTAATGGAAAATTTGGAACCACAGGTCACTCGAGGGGTGGAACTAACTCCTTGTTTTTAGCTGATGTGAAATTTACATCAAAATTTCTTGAGGGTAAGAAAGGTTTTGATGCTATTCTACCTGAAGCAGCTGAATGTAGAATGGCTGGTTTTTTTGCAGAACCAGAATTAACATCTAACACAACTTTACTTGTAGTGCACGGTGGTGCAGACGATTATACTTTAGCCAAGTTTTGTAAAGAACATGCAGAGAGAATTAAAGCTCCTCCAGGAAAAGTAAAAATTGATATTAAAGAGGGTTGGTACCATGTATGGCACGCAGGCAAAAAGCCTTGGAGAGAAAAAATGGCAATGACCCTTCATGATTGTCCAGATGTATATGTTGATAATAACGGCATTGTTACTAATCCAATATGGAAAGAATGGCTAATAGATAAATATAAGATTTATCCAAGCGAAGAGGCTTGGTATGAAGCTGCTCAAAATGAACCAAGAAAAACTTTTAAAAAAATTTTTAAAGCTATGAAAAAAGAAAAGTGTCTCTCTAGAGGTGTAACAATAGGTGGAGATAATATGAATGTATATATGCCTCAATTTATCAATTTCTTTAAGGAAAATTTACTCTAAATGAAAAAAAATAATCTAAAGGTTGTAAAAATAGATAAAAACAAAAGCTTATTTAATTACGAGAAAAAAATTCTTATAAATGAATTAATTTTAGATTTAAAGCTCGGCTATTATGATTTTGAGAAAGAGAAACCACAAAAAATAAAATTTAGTTTAGAAATTGATTATCAAGATAAAAAACCTTCAAATGATAAAGATCTCAGATCAATCGTAAATTATGCAACTATTGTAAAATTAATAAAAAAACTAATTAAAAAGAAACACTATAATTTCTTGGAAACTCTTGCAGAAGCTGTTTTTAACGAATTATTCAAAGACAGAAGAATTGGTAAAATAATGCTTAAAATTGAAAAATTAGAAATTTTAAAACAATGCTCATCTGTTGGTATACAAATTACCAAAAAAAGAAGTCATGATCAGTTCTGAAATTGGTAAAGAATTAATAAAAAAAGAACTACCTCTAATTCCTAAACTTCCTGGTGTTTACAGGATGTTAAATGATAAAGGGGATATTCTCTATGTGGGTAAAGCAAAAAATTTACCTAACAGACTTAAAAGTTATGTAGCAGAAAAAAATCATATTATAAGAACTGAAAGAATGTTATCTCAAACAAGAAGGCTTGAAATAACAACCACATCAAATGAAAGTGAAGCCTTACTTCTTGAGGCGAATTTAATCAAAAAGCATAAACCAAAATTTAATATTTTATTGAGAGATGACAAGTCCTTTCCATTTATTTTTATTGGTAACAAAGATAAATGGCCACAAATAAAAAGACATAGAGGAAAAAAAACAAAAGAAGGTTTTTATTTTGGACCTTTTGCTTCAGCTGGTTCTGCAAATTGGACTATAAAAATGATACAAAAAATTTTTCATTTGCGAGTTTGTGATGACACAGTTTTTAAAAATAGAGAGCGACCTTGTATTTTATATCAAATAAAAAGGTGTTCTGGTCCATGTGTTGGATACATAGAAAAAAATGAATATAAAAAAACAGTCGATGATGCAATTGAATTTGTATCTGGCAAATCAAGAAAAATACAAAAAAGTCTTTCAGACCAAATGGAAAAAGCTAGTGATGATTTAGATTTTGAAAAAGCAGTAATTTTAAGAGATAGAATAAAATCTTTAAATATCATTCAATCGTCCCAAAGAATAAACGAAGCAAATTTAATTGAGGCTGATGTAATTGCTGGTTATAAAGAGTCTGGTAAAACTTGCATTCAAGTCTTTTTTTATCGCTCAAAACAGAATTGGGGTAATCAAGCTTTTTTTCCAAAACATGATCCCGACGAAAAATTAACTGATATATTAAATTCTTTTGTTTCTCAATTTTACGAGAACAAAAGTGTTCCCTCATCAATAATATTATCTGAAGAAATTAAAGAAAAAATTTTGATTGAAAAAACTCTCTCTCAAAAAGAAGAAAAGCAAATAAATATTTCTGTTGCAAAGAAAGGATCAAAATTAAAAGTAATTAATCAGGCAATTAAAAACGCTAAAGATAGCCTAACTAGAAAACTTTACGAAAGTCAGAATAATAGAGAATTGTTTGATGCAGTAGCAAATAAATTTAGTCTAGAAACAAATATTAATTTGATAGAAGTTTACGATAACAGTCATATACAAGGAACAGATAGTGTTGGAGCATTAATTGCGTACGGTGATGAAGGATTTGTTAAAAAAAGATATAGAAAATTTAACATTAAAATTCCAAAGAATGAACAAGATGACTATGGTATGATGCGCGAAGTGCTTAATCGAAGATTTAAAAGAGCTATACAAGAAAAAGATAACTACCTAACATTTCCTGATTTAGTGATGATTGATGGTGGAAAAGGTCAATACTCCGTTGCTAGGGAAACTCTAAACGAATTAGGGCTTCATGATTTGCCTATAGTTGCAATAGCCAAAGGAAAGCTAAGAAATAGTGGAAATGAAACTTTTTTTCATAATGGTAAGGAATTCAAATTTACAAAAAATGACCCTACTCTTTTCTTTCTTCAAAGAATTAGAGATGAGTCTCATAGATTTGCGATAAGCGCTCATCGAGCTAAAAGAAAAAGAGGAATAAGTAAGTCTCTTCTTGATCAAATTGAAGGCATTGGATCTATCAGAAAAAGAGCCTTATTAAACCATTTTGGCTCTGCAAGAGCAGTTGAGTCAGCAAGTTTAGATGAAATAAAATCTGTTGAAGGTGTAGAGGAAAAAGTTGCAAAAAAGATATATAACTTCTTCCACGAATAGAAATATTTATGCTGAGAAAAATTCCGAATATATTGACTGTTGGTAGAATCTTAATTGTCCCTTTTTTTGTTTTAGCTTTCTACCTTCCAGGTTTTTACGGAGATTTAACAGCATTAATTTTATTTATAATTGCATCATTCACTGATTTTCTTGATGGAATGTTAGCAAGATTGCTTGGAGAAGAGTCGAAACTTGGAGAGTTATTAGATCCAATAGCTGACAAAATTATTGTTGCGACAGCCTTAATTTTATTAGTGATGGACGGCACTATTCGTAATTATGAAGTTATAGCTGCAATAATTATTTTAACCAGGGAAATATTGATTTCAGGTTTAAGGGAGTTTCTCGCAAAAGGTAAAATTAAACTTCCAGTTTCTAACCTTGCAAAATTAAAAACTCTTTTACAAATGATATCAATCGCACTCTTACTTTCTGGTGACACTGGAAATAAAATAATTAATTTTCAAGATTATAACGCTCAAACAATAGGCATTATACTTTTGTGGCTTTCTGCTGCACTAACACTTTTTACAGGATATGAATATATGCGAAAAGGAATTGATCATGCAATTTCTGAAGATAGTAAAGACTAAGCTGCTTTTTTTTTCTTTACTAAAGTTTGGTAACTCTCATTTAAATCAATTATTGTTTTACAAACTTTAAATTGATTTTCTGCAATACATGAAACTGGAGTAACTTCTGCAGCAGTACCTGTCAAAAAACATCCCTCAAAACTTGATAATTCTTTTGGACTAATCTTTCTTTCATGGACTTTAATATTTTTTGATTTTGCAATCTCTATGACAGTTCTACGAGTAATACCGTCTAAAAAAGAGTCTGGTACTGGTGTATGTAATTCTCCATTTTTATCTTTAAAAAAAATATTTGCTCCTGTTGCCTCTGCAATATTTCCCTCATGATCAAGCATAAGTGAGTCTGAATAACCTTGCTTTTCTGCTTCATGTTTTGAAAGAGTACATATCATGTACAAGCCAGATGCTTTAGTGTCCCAAGGAATTGTATCAGGAGCTGGCCTTCTCCAGCTAGAAATATTTAATCTGATTCCTTCGATCTTTAATTTTGGATCAAAATATGATCCCCATTCCCAAGTTGCAATCGCAACATGTATTTTTGTTTGTTGCGCAGAGATAGCCATCATCTCACTTCCTCTCCATGCTACTGGTCTTACGTAACCATTCTCTACTTTTTGTGTTAAGATTATTTTTTTACTCGCAGCGTTAATTTCATTCTCAGTGTAAGGAATTTCGAAACCCATTCTTCTTGCAGAGTGGAATAATCTTGAAGTGTGTTCTTCCAATTTAAATATAGATCCATCGTAAACTCTCTCACCTTCAAACACACAGCTAGCATAATGCAATCCATGACTTAGCACGTGTACTTTTACATCTGACCAATCAACTAAATCGCCATTGTACCATATTTTGCCTGATCTTTTATCGTAAGGTATCATTTTTTGAAATATAAAAAAAATTATTAACAAAAAATATCTTTGTATCTATAATATGTCAATATAACTTACCTATAATGAAAGAACTTTTATATCTAAAAGACGATCAATTAAAAGATTTAATAGAAAAATTATTCATTAGTTATAGGGAAACTTTTTCAGATTCCAAAAAAATTCTTGATAAATATTCAATAGGATTAGCACATCAAAAAGTAATTCATTTACTTTCTATGTATGAAGGCATTTCAATATCTGAATTATTAAAAAAATTAAAGATTACAAAACAAAGTTTAAATAGAGTTTTAAAAGATTTGATTAAGTTAGAAATAATTGTATTTAAAAAAAATGATAGAGATACCAGAGTCAAACATATATTTTTAAATCAAAAAGGAAAAAAAATATTTGATGAAATTTTCATCATACAAAAGAAAAGAATTTATAATGCTCTTTTGAACTCAAGTTCAGAAGAAGTAATTAATTTTGATAATGTATTAAAAAAAATAATTAATGGATAACTTTATAGCACATATATTAGTTGTGGATGATGATGATGGAATCAGAACGCTAGTAAAAAAATATCTTATTGAAAATAATTTTTTGGTGACCACAGCAAAAAATTCTGAAGATGCAACTAAAAAAATTAAAATAATTAAATATGATTTAATTATACTTGATATAATGATGCCAGGAAAAAGTGGTTTAGAATTTATTCAAGACAACAAAAAATATTTAGATACTCCAATAATTCTCTTAACTGCTAAAGGTGAACCAGATGAGAGAATTGAAGGTCTTGAAATAGGAGCCGATGATTACCTTCCAAAACCATTTGAACCAAAAGAATTAATCTTAAGAATTCAAAATATATTAAATAAAACAAAAAAGATCGGCCAAAAAAGAGTGATTGAATTTAATGATGTTAAAATTGATTTAAATAAACTTATAATTTCAAAAAAAGAAAAAGAGTTTAAAATCAATAATACTGAAAAAATTATCTTAGAAAAAATGATTAATAATCCTGGAAAAATTTTTGCAAGAGAAGATATTGGATTATTAATTAAGCTAAATAAAGAAAGATCTATTGATGTGATTATTACAAGGCTACGAAAAAAGATCGAAGTAAATCCGAAGAATCCAAAATTCCTTCAAACAATTAGAGGAGCAGGATATGTTCTCTGGATTGAGTAAATTTATAAAAAACATTTTACCAAAAAGTTTATTTTATCGTGCATTGTTAATAGTGGCGGTTCCAGTATTGGTTTTGCAACTTATAATAACAATAGTTTTTTTTGACAGTCTTTGGATTAAGACTACTAAAGGTATGACTAGAGCACTTGTTAATGAAATAAGTACATTTTTAGAATTTTATAATAATGATGATTATGATAAAGTTGAAATAAAAAATCTTTTCTCTGTTTATCAAGATTTAAGTTTTGAGTTAGTTGAAGATCAAGATTTTAAATTTAAGTATAACGAAAGATGGTTTAGCCCTATAGATAGAACTTTAAGAAGAGAATTAAAATCAAGATTTAAATTAGATAATTTTTGGTTTGATACTACAAATTATAAAGAGTTGATCGATATAAGGATTAAATACGAGACTGGTTATTTTAAATTTCTAGTTCATAAGGATAGGATCACAAGTTCTTCAGCAAGAATATTTGCATTATGGATAACTGTTCCTGCATTAATAATGGTATTTATTTCACTAATATTTTTAAAAAATCAAACAAGACCTATTACAAATCTTGCAAGAGCTGCTGAGAAATTTGGCAAGGGAGAGGAGATTGAGGAATTTAAGCCATCCGGAGCGTCTGAAATTCGAAAAGCTGGTTACGAATTTGATAAAATGCGTAAGAGGATTATCAGACATCTAAACCAAAGATCTGAAATGCTCTCTGGGATTAGTCATGATTTAAGAACACCTTTAACTAGAATGAAACTGCAGTTAGCATTTATTAAAGATAAACAATTAACTGATAAGTTAGCTGAGGATATAAATGAAATGGAGAAAATGCTAAATGAATATCTCCAGTTTACTAAATCATCTTTTCAAGAAAAAGATGAGATGTTTAATTTAACTGAGCTATTAAATGAGATAAGTAAAAAATATAATAAAAATAATATATCCACAAATTTGTTGCCAAGAGTCTACTTTAATGGAAGAAAAAACTTAATTAAAAGGTGTATAAATAATCTAATTGATAACGCAATTAAATATGGAAAAAAAGTCAATGTAGAGCTTAATAAAAAAAATAATAATCTGTTTATTAAAGTTGAAGATGATGGGCCTGGAATACCAGAAAATGAATACCAAAATGTTTTCAAACCATTTTATAAAATAAACAAAGGTAGAGCAGACTCTAAATCAAGTGTTGGATTGGGCTTATCAATAGCATCTGATATTATCAGATCTCATGGAGGAAATATAAAGTTAGAGAAATCTAAGATGAATGGACTTGAAGTTAGGATTTTTTTGCCTGTTTAGATTTTGTTTTTCTTTTTAAATTTATTCTTTCAATTTTTTTTTCTAAATTTTCTACTCTTTTTGATAATATTTCAAATTCATCTTTGCTGGTCAATTTCAGTCTAAATACTAATTCGTCTCTTTTTGATTTAAGTATAGATAATAATTCAGAGGAAAGATCTTTTGAGGATACTATTCCTTGTTCAATCAATTTTGTAAGTTTATCAATAACAAACTTTGAATTTTTCATAAATATATATAATTACTTTTTATAATTTAAGCTTATAATTATTATTTAAAATGTTCACTAATAATTTTGACCCAGTTGCATTTCATATTTTTTCTCTGGAAATCAGATGGTATTCTTTAGCATATATTGCTGGAATTTTAATTGGATGGTCATTAAGTAAAAAAATTTTTATTTCAAATCATGCGATAAAAGAAAAATTTGATGATTATTTAACTTATGTAATTGTGGGAATAATTATTGGTGGAAGATTAGGATATGTAATATTCTATAATTTTGAATATTATTCAAATAATATAGTTGATGTATTAAAAGTTTGGCAGGGAGGAATGTCTTTTCATGGCGGCTTGTTAGGTGTCATTTTTGTAACTATCTGGTTCGCTAGAAAAAATAATCATAATCCATTTAATTATTTAGATATAGTTTCTATTGTATCACCTATAGGAATATTTTTTGGTAGGATATCAAATTTTATTAATTCTGAACTATATGGAACACCAACTAACTTACCTTGGGGTGTTAAATTTCTTCAAATTGACGACTTATATAGACATCCATCTCAGTTATACGAAGCAACTTTTGAAGGATTAATTTTATTTTTAATTTTAATATATTTTAGAGGCAAAGGTTTTTTAAATCACCCAGGTGCAATTTCAGGTTTATTTTTAATTTTTTATTCAATATTTAGATTTTTAATTGAGTTTTTTCGAGTGCCAGATGAACAATTAGGTTATTTAATTATGAATTTAACTATGGGGCAAACTATCAGCTTAATTTTTCTTGTAATTGGCATTTATCTAATAAGTAAAAATCATGAAATCAAAAAAAGAAATTAACATTCCATTAGATCAGTATATTAATTTTGCTCTGTATAACAAAAAGACAGGTTATTATATAAAAAAGAATCCTTTTGGAAGTACAGGTGATTTTACTACTGCTCCAAATATTTCGAGGTTATTTTCTGAAATGATTGCAATATGGGTTTTTAGTTTTTGGAAAGACTTAGGATCTCCAAAAAATTTTAACTTGGTTGAATTAGGCGCTGGAAATGGAGAGATGATAAAAATTATTATTCAAAGTTTTCAAAATTTTCCAAATTTTTTTAACTCCTGTAACATCTATATTCATGAAAAAAGTCCTAACTTAATTAAAATTCAAAAAACTAAATTAAAAAAGGGGGATGTGAAGTGGCTTTCTGACATTAATAAAATTAAAAAAAATCCTACAATTTTTATTGCTAATGAATTTTTTGACTCAATTGCAATAAAACAATTTATTAAGTTAGATAAATCTTGGTTTGAAAGATTTGTAAATATTAGAGATAAAAAAAAAGCTTTTTTTTACGATAAAAAGACTGATATTAAAAGATTTGAAAAAAAGATTAATTACAATATTAGTTATAGACAAAATTTTATTGAATATTCTGAGGATGGAATAAATTATCTCAGGAATATTTGCGAAATAATTAAAAAATATCAAGGAGGAGCATTAATCATCGATTACGGATATTTTGAAAATGAAATGAAAAATACGCTTCAAGCAATTTCTAATCAAAAGTATTCAAATGTTTTAAATAATATTGGAGACTCTGATATTACCCACAATATAAATTTTAATTTATTTAAAAAAATCATTAAAAAACTCAAAAAACTCGATGTAATTACTACAAGCCAAGGAGAATTTTTGACAAAAATTGGCATTAATGAGAGAGCTAAAATAATATCAAAAAATCTTTCATTCCTAAAAAAATCGGATGTTTATTATAGACTCAAAAGACTCACTGATAAAAAACAAATGGGAAGTCTTTTTAAGGTTATGTTCATTAAAAATCAAAAAAATAAATTTTGCTTAGGATTTTGATAATGATTAAGTCGAAAAAACTTAGAAAATTAAAAAATATAAATCATGGTTTTTTTAATAGAAAGGGTGGTAAATCTACTGGTATTTATAAAAGTTTAAATTGTGGTCCTGGATCAAAAGATAAAAAAACAAATATAAAAAAAAACTTACAAATTGTTAAAAATTACTTTAATAAAAAATCTAAGAACATAATTCTACTTAATCAAATTCATAGCAATAAATACATTTATATTGATAAAAATAAAAAAATCGGTAATAAAAAATTTAAGGCTGATGCAATAATTACTAATCAAAAAAATTTACCAATAGGTATTTTAACTGCGGATTGTGTACCAATTTTAATTCATGATAATGTCTCAAAAGTGATTGCGGCTATCCATGCTGGCTGGAGGGGTGCTTATAAGGGCATCATAAATAAAGTGATAAAGTTCATGATAAAAAAGGGTAGTAAAAGAAAAAATATTTATGCAGCTATTGGGCCATGTATCAGTCAAGAAAGTTATAATGTCAAAATGGATTTTTTTGAAAAATTTATTAAAAAAACAAAAAAAAACAAAATTTTCTTCAAAAAAAGAAAAAAAGTACTTTTCTTTGATTTACCTAAATATGTGAAATCTGAACTTAAATTCAACAAAATAACAAAAATTGACCACATTAATATTAATACTTTTGATAAGAAAAATAATTTTTTTAGTGCCAGAAGAGCATTAAAATTAAAACATGATGATTATGGTAGAAATATTTCAATAATTATGATTAATTAAACTTTTTCAATGAAATTATTAACAGGAAATAGCAATAAAGCTTTAAGTAAAAAAATTTCAAGATACCTCAAAACCAAACTTGTAAACTCAAGTATCAAAAAATTTGCCGATGGTGAAATTTATATAGAAATTAACGAAAATATAAGAGGTAATAGTATTTTTATAATTCAATCAATTTCATCACCTGCTAATGATAATTTAATGGAGTTATTGCTATGCATCGACGCATTAAAAAGATCATCCGCAAAAAATATAACCGCTGTAATTCCCTATTTTGGATACGCAAGACAGGATAGGAAGGTGGTCCCAAGAACCTCCATATCTGCAAAACTTGTATCAAACTTAATAACACAAGCAGGCGCAGATAGGGTTGTGACTGTAGACTTACATGCAGGTCAAATTCAGGGTTTTTTTGATATTCCAGTTGACAACTTATTCTCAACACCAATTTTTGCAAGACATGTAAGAAAAAAAATAAAAAGTAAAAATATAATTTGTGTTGCTCCAGATGTTGGTGGGACAGAAAGAGCAAGGGCACTGGGAAAAATTCTTAATGTTGGGCTCGCTATTGTTGATAAAAGAAGACCAAAGCCAGGACAATCAGAAGTAATGAATGTAATTGGTAATGTAAGAGAAAAGACTTGTATTATTGTAGACGATATAATTGACTCTGGAGGAACAATTGTAAATGCTGCTAAAGCTTTAAAAGAAAGAGGAGCTAAAGAGGTATATGTATATATTACTCACGGAGTATTAAGCGGAGACGCAGTAAAAAAAATAAATAAATCTGTGATAAAAAATTTAGTAATAACTGATACAATAGACAATGAAAATAAAACTAAAAATGCTAAAAACATAGAAGTTTTATCTATTTCAGGCCTTATGGGGGAAGCTATAAAAAGGATCTCTAATTCGACATCTGTGTCAGATTTATTTAAATAATTACCTTGATTATTTATCAACATCGGTTAAAAAACTCTTTTTTATGAATACATTAGAAGCCAACATTAGAGAAAATAAATCCAAAGGACAACTAAATGCAATCAGAAATGATGGCAATGTACCTGCGATTATATATGGGGGTAAAGAAGAAAATCAAAAAATTTCTATTTCTAAAAAATTTTTGAAAAATTTCATTGAAAAAGAAAACTTTTTATCAAGTATTATTACGTTAAATATTAATGGAAAATCTCAAAAAGTTTTACCTAGAGAGGTAAAATACCATGTTATTAGCGATGAACCCAATCATGTTGATTTTTTAAGAGTACTTCCGGGAGTAAAAATTAAAATTGAGGTACCAGTTAACTTTATAAACCATGAAAAATCTCCAGGGCTTAAAAGAGGCGGTGTTTTAAATATTGTTAGAAGAAAAGTTGAACTGAAATGTCCTAGTGAAAAAATACCATCAAGTATAACTTTAGACTTAGATGGTATTGATATCGGAGAAAGTTTTAAAATCTCTTCAGTTAAATTAGATACTGAAGTCACACCTACCATTCAAGGAAGAGACTTTGTTATTGCAACTCTAGCTGCACCTACTGTAATGAAAGAACCAGAAAAACCTGCTACAGAGGAGGGTGCTGAAGGAACAGAGGGAGCAGAAGGTGCAGAGAGTGCAGAGGCATCGGCAGCTAAAGATGGAGAAAAATCAGCAGCTGAGGGTGCTAAAAATGACAAAAAAGAGAGTGATGATAAAAAACCTACTGAAAAAAAATCTCCTGAAGAAAAAAAATAATCATTTCAATTTGAAAAATTAACTCTTTAAATTTATGCTTTTATTTGTTGGATTAGGCAATCCCACTCCAAATAGTGAAAATAACAGACACAATGTTGGTTTTAAAATTATAGACTCAATCAATAAAAAATTTGGTCTTTCTAAACAAAAACCAAAATTTAAAGGTTTACTTACAACAGGCACTATAGCTGAGAAAAAAGTTTACGCTATCAAACCACTCACTTTTATGAATAACTCAGGTGTATGCATTAGAGAATTATTAGAATATTTTAAAATTGAGGCTGAAAATGTTGTAGTTTTTCATGATGATCTTGATGTTGAATTTGGAAAAATAAAAGCAAAATTTGGTGGATCTAATGCCGGCCATAATGGTATAGCATCAATTGATAAATTTATAGGTAAAGATTATTCAAGAGTAAGAGTAGGCATAGGTAAGCCAAAAAAAGAAATAGAAATTTCTGACTATGTACTTCAAAACTTCGAGGATGAAGAAATTAATAAATTAGAGCTTTTAACAAATAACATTATTAATTCAATTTCAATTTTAATCGAAAAAAAATTAGATTTATTTTCAAGTACAGTAAATAACAGATAATGAGCTTTAAGTGTGGAATAGTTGGATTACCAAACGTAGGTAAATCTACTCTTTTTAATGCACTCACAAATTCAAATAAAGCTCAAGCTGAAAATTTTCCATTTTGTACAATTGATCCAAATATTGGTGTTGTTAGTGTACCTGATATAAGACTTGAAAATTTAGCCAAAATATCAAAATCGAAAAAAATTATTAATACTACAATTTCATTTGTTGATATAGCTGGCTTAGTAAAAGGTGCATCAAAAGGTGAAGGATTAGGAAATAAATTTCTATCACACATTAGAGAAGTAGACGCAATTATACATTTAATAAGGTGTTTTGACTCTAATGATATTCAAAATGTTAATCCAACAATAGATCCGATTAGAGATCTTGAAATCATTGAAACTGAGATGATGCTTGCAGACCTTGAGTCTATTCAAAAAAGGCTTGAAAAAACCAATAAAAAAAACCTAGAGGAAGATCAATTGAAAATACTAGAAAAGGCTTTAGATTGTATTAATGAAAATAAAGAGATTTCAATTTTGCAATCTCAATTTGATAAAAAACAACTTAATCAAAGTGGATTGTTATCTATAAAACCCAAAATTTTTGTTTGTAATGTTGATGAACAAAGTATTCAGAATGGTAACAATTATACGAAATTATTTATAGATAAATATGGAAATGAAAATACACTTATTATATCTGCAGATATAGAAAATCAAATCAATGAATTAGATTTAAATGAAAAGAAAAATTACATGAAAATGATTGGTATAAAAGAAACAGGATTAGATTTATTAATTCAAAGAGGTTATAAAATACTTGAATTGGAAACTTATTTCACCTCAGGACCTGAAGAAACTAGAGCTTGGACTATAGAAAAAAACTGCACAGCTCCTAAAGCTGCTGGTGAAATCCATACTGATTTTGAGAAAGGCTTTATAAGAGCCGAAACTATTTCTTATATCGATTTTGTTGCAAACAATGGTTGGGTGAATTCTAAAAATAATGGAAAAATGAGGTTAGAAGGTAAAGATTATATTGTAAAAGATGGTGATGTGTTAAACTTCCGTTTCAACACGTGACCATATTCTTTTCATACTAAAATAAACCAGAGTAGTAAGTATTATTAAGTAAACTATAGCTTTAAAGCCCATTTGATGTCGTGCTTCTAAATGAGGCTCAGCAGCCCACATCAAAAAGGTGGTTACATCTTTAGACATCTGTTCGACACTAGCAATTGTTCTATCAGAATACTCAACTAAACCATCTGAAAGTTGATTGGCCATCTTGATTTTATTACCATACATATACTTATTATAATAAACGCCATCATCTAAATTAAATCCAGCTGGTGGATCTTCATACCCCTGAAGTAAAGAATAAATATAATCTACCCCACCACCTCTTGCTTTAACCAAAACAGACATATCTGGAGGATAAGCACCACCATTAGCAGCTTGAGCAGCTTTAACGTTTTCATACGGCATGACAAATTTATCAGATAATTTCCCTGGTCTTATAAACATTTCACCATCTGCATTAGGTCCATCTTTAACTTCAAAAGATGCAGCTATAGCTTTAGCTTGTTCCTCAGAAAACTCAGGTCCACCTTTTTCAGCTAAATTCCTGTAACTTAAATACTTCATTGAGTGACAAGATGCACACACTTCAGTGTAAACTTGATACCCTCTTTGCAGTGCTGCTCTATCAAACTTACCAAACAAACCTTTAAAACTCCAATCAGTTTTCAAATACTCTATTTTTTCAGCTGCATTTGTCTGATGTTGAAATCCAATAATTATTATGACTAAGAATAATATTCTAAAAAAATTTTTCACTTATTTGTTTAAACTTTCTTTATTTTTTACTGTAGCCAAATTTGGAGATCCGCCCAAGATTGGTTCTGTAATACTTAGAGGAATCGGAAGAGTTTTCTCTTTAAATCCTAATATTGGTAACACCACTAAAAAATGTAAAAAATAGTATGCAGTAGCTACTCTTGCAATTAACAAATATAGTCCCTCTGCTGGCATTGCTCCCACATAACCCAAGATCAAAACATCGGCAACTAAAATCCAATAAAATTGTCTATATAAAGGTCTAAACACTGCGGATCTGATTTTAGATGTATCTAGCCAAGGAAGAGCAGCTAAAATTAAAATAGCAGAAAGCATAGCAATAACTCCTAAAAGTTTGTCAGGCACTGATCTTAAAATTGCATAAAAAGGTAATAAATACCATTCTGGTACGATATGTGCAGGCGTCACTAATGGATCAGCCTCAATGTAGTTATCTGCATGACCTAGTATATTTGGTGTATAAAAAACGAAAAATGCAAAAACAATCATAAACATTAATAAAGCAAAACCATCTTTTATGACAATATAAGGATGAAATGGAACAGTATCTTTGGATGGTTTTTTTATATCTATACCAACTGGATTATTATTACCTGGAACATGTAAAGCCCAAATATGAAGAACCACTAATCCTAAAATTAAAAAAGGTATTAAATAATGAAGTGTAAAAAATCTTGTCAAAGTAGGATTATCTACAGAATAACCACCCCATAACCAAGTAACAATACCCTCTCCTACTAAAGGTATTGCGCTGAATAAATTTGTAATTACAGTTGCGCCCCAGAAACTCATTTGTCCCCAAGGAAGTACATAACCCATAAATGCAGCGGCCATCATTAGAAGATAGATAATGATACCAATGATCCAAATTATTTCTCTTGGAGATTTGTAAGAGCCATAAAATAAAGATCTAAATATGTGAATATAAACTGCTAAAAAAAACATTGATGCACCATTTGCATGAATATATCTAATCAACCATCCATAATTAACATCTCTCATAATATGCTCAACACTATCAAAAGCCATATCTGCATGAGCAATATAATGCATGGCTAAAACTAAACCTGTTACTATTTGAGTAATTAAACAAAAAGTTAAAATTCCACCAAATGTCCACCAATAATTTAAATTTTTTGGTGTAGGATAATCCGTTAGATGATTGGCGAGTGTTAGTAAAGGCAAACGATCATTAAACCATTTCCCGACTTTAGATTTTGGTGTGTACTCGTGATCACTCATAATAATTATCCAATTTTAATTGTTTTAGCATCCACAAATTCATATTTTGGAATTTCCATATTAGTTGGTGCTGGACCTTTCCTAATTCTTCCTGAAGTATCATAATGGGATCCATGACACGGACAAAACCAACCGTTATAGTCTCCCTTTTGATCTAAAGGAACACAGCCAAGATGCGTACATACTCCTAACATCACTAACCACTGTGGATCCTTAGCTCGATCTTCATCTTTCTCCGGATGTTTTAAATCGTTTAAGCTGACTGACCTTGCTTCACTTATTTCTTCTTCAGTTCTTCTTCGAATAAATACTGGTTTACCTCTCCATAATACAGTTATAGTCTTTCCAGGATTAACTGAGCTAACATCCACCTCTGTACTTGCAAGTGCTTTTACAGAAGCATCTGGATTCATCTGGTCAATCATTGGCCAAACAGTTGCTCCTACTCCTACAGCCCCAACTGCATAAGTAGCTGTAAACAAGAAGTCTCTTCTATTAGTTTTTTTTTCTGACATTAATTAATTTAATTAAATATACTCAATATAGATTTTTTCTACTTAAATATATGATTTCATATAATATAAAATATCAAATTTACTACTGAAAGAATGACACAGAATTTAACCTATCGTGGCCCCAAAATTGCATTATTTGAACCTGAAATACCTCAAAATACTGCGGCAATTATTAGAACCTGCTCATGTCTAGGTGCAAAATTAGAGATCATAGAACCCTGTGGTTTTTTACTGAGTGATAAGAGGTTTAAACGGGTAGTAATGGATTACATGAACAAAAAAGAAATTAAATTTTATCAAAGTTCAAAAGATTTTTTCGAATCAAAAAAAAATCAAAGGATAATATTAATGACCACTAAAGCATCTTCGTCATACACTAAATTCAAATTTGAAAAAGATGATACAATTCTATTTGGGAGGGAAAGTGCCGGTGTGCCAGAAAAAATACATAAAATTGTTAATTATAGATTAAAAATACCAATGAAGAATAATAAACGTTCACTTAATATTGCCTCATCTGTTGCAATAATCTTGGCAGAAAGTTTAAAACAAACTAAATTAATTTAAAATGAATTCAGAAATTAAAAAAGATCTCACAAGTAATTGGTTTAAATTATTACAGGAGTCAATTTGTAATCGTATATATAAATTAGAAAAAAGTAATTCAAGATTTAAAACAACAATTTGGAGAAGAAATCAAAAAAAAGATGAAGGTGGTGGAGAATATAGAATTTTACAGAATGGAAAAATTTTTGAAAAGGTTGGTGTCAATTTCTCAAAAGTTCATGGAAAATTTCCAAAACAATTTCAAAAAAAAATACCAGGTGCTGAGAAAGATCCAAGATTTTGGGCATCAGGAATTTCTATTGTTATGCATATGAAAAATCCTTTGATTCCTGCGATGCATTTTAATACGAGATATATTGTAACAACGCATGATTGGTTTGGCGGAGGTATCGACGTTACACCATCAAAAAGAGATGAAAATGAAAAAAAAGAATTTCATAAAGTTTTAAAAAATATGTGTAATCGACATAATAAAAATTATTATTCTAAATATAAAAAATGGTGTGATAATTATTTTTATTTACCTCATAGAAAAGAAGCAAGAGGTATTGGTGGTATTTTTTTTGATTACAAAAAAAATAACTTTGAAAAAGATTTTAAATTTGTAAGAGACGTAGGGGTTACTTTTGAATTGATATTTGAAAATATTATAAAAAAAAAATTAAAAAAAAAATGGACTTCAAAAGAAAAAGAGATGCAATATGTCAAAAGAGGAAGGTATACAGAATTTAATTTGTTGTATGATAGGGGAACAAAATTTGGATTACAAACGGGAGGAAATGTTGAGGGCATATTAATGTCATTACCTCCTTTAGCAAAATGGAGATAACATGAATAAAGAGCCTATTACTCAAAATGGTTTAGATAAACTTAAAAAAGAATTAATTTTTTTAAAAGAAAAAAAAAGACCCGAAATAGTTTCTGCTATTGCTGAAGCTAGATCACATGGAGATCTTAAAGAAAATGCGGAGTACCATGCTGCTAAAGAAGAACAATCACATAATGAAGGAAGAATAACTGAGATAAACGACATAATTGCTAGAGCTAATGTTATAGATGTCACAAAAATAAATAATAATGGCAAAGTAATTTTTGGATCGACAGTTTTTTTAGAAAATTTAGATACTGGAGAAAAAATAAATTACAAGATTGTTGGAAAAGATGAAGCAGACTTAAAAAATAAATTAATATATTTCCAATCACCAATCGGGAAAGGTCTAATTGGAAAAAACAAGAATGATCTTGTAGAAATTAATACTCCGGCTGGAGTTAAAAACTTTGAAATTAAGGATGTGAAATATATTTAATTCTTAAAGATATTTTCCAATTGATTTTCAGAAATTTGAAAATTATTTTTTACCCACTCTTCTTCAATTATTTTTAATTTATCACCTAAAGCTTTTCCTGAAATCTTATATCTTTTCATTAAGTTATCCGCTTTAATTGGCATAACTGGCATATTCATCTCTTTGTATGACTTTATTAACCCGATTAAGTTATTATCCAATTTTTTTTGTGTTAATAGCCTAAAGTTTAAAATATCAATTAAGGCCTCTTTTCCTTTGAAGTAAAAAATTCTATTTAAGTTACTTTCCGAGAATGTTGTATTAGTTAATTTATCTTTATAGAAATCATCTATAATTTTAATTCTTTTTTGATCTTTTTTTGAAATATTGAACTTATACAAGAAATAATCTGCATTGTCTGTTTGATCAATAATTAATAAAGAAATTACAAAAATAAAATCTGATCGGCTCAAAATTTCTTTGGCGTAAGAGTTTAAATTTAAAAAAATTTTGAAATTTTTAAGTTGTGGAAATATTATCTTTAAAATTTCTAAACTTATTCTATCATTTGATAATTTTACTAAAATCTTAACATCAAGTATTTTTCTTAATTCATCTATTAACCTCTCTTTAGACAATTTTGAAATTCCGTCTAAATTCATTTTTAAAAACTTAACTATTTCAGGATCATGTTTTTGTTTTGAGTATTTTAAGAAAAATCTTATATATCTTAATATTCTTAAATAATCTTCTTTAATTCTAAGTTCAGGTTTACCAATAAAATTTATTTCACCATTGTATAAATCCTGTTTACCATTATAAGGATCAAATAAATTCCCTTCACTATCGGCATAAATCGAATTGAAAGTGAAATCTCTTCTAGAGGCGTCCTTCTTCCAATCTTTTGAAAAATTTACTTCAGCATGCCTACCATCTGTAGAAATATCCTCTCTCAAACTTGTTATTTCAAACTTATAGTCATTAATTATGGCAGTAATCGTTCCATGTTTAATTCCAGTCTCATAAAAATTTATTTTATTCTTTTTAAGTGCTTCACAAATCTCCCTAGGTTCCAAATTTGTTGCTAAATCAATATCATCAATCGTTTCATTGCTAATAACTTTTCTTACGCATCCTCCAACAAATCTAATTTCACTTAAAGAGGAGAAAGAATTTATAGCTTGAAAAATTTTATGTGCCGGTGTTTTTAAGGATAAATTTTTAATACTATTTCTTATTTCATTTAAATTATTACTTCTAAAAAAAAGCTTGTCTAATAAATTTTTCATACTTGGCTGGGGCGCTAGGATTCGAACCTAGGATGCAGGTACCAAAAACCCGTGCCTTACCGCTTGGCTACGCCCCAATAATAATTCCGTATAACACAAAAAAAGAAATTTATATAGTTTTTGAACTTATACACCAGTATTTTTTATAATCTTTGTTAAAACGTTTTTGAGCATTATCACATTGATTTTTTGAATTATAGTAAGAAACTAAAGCAGAACCTGAGCCAGTCATTCTCACAAAAATTGGTTTTTCTAAATGTGACAAATATAACTTTAATTTTTTAAGAGTTGGGTGCCTATTTAATGCAATTTTTTCAAGAGAATTATTCGATTTTTTTAAAAAATTCAAATTAAACATTTTTCTGTTTGGTTTATTAAATTTTGCCTTATCGAATTTTCTTACATCAGAATATATTTTTTTAGTTGAGCAACCAAAGCTTGGCTTAACAATTAAAGTATACAATCTTTTACAATTCTTAAATCTTTTTATTTTATTCTTTGAAGTTAGTATTGTATTAGTAGTTTCCATGCCTAAAATTACATCAGAGCCTATAAGGTTTGTAATTTCTAAAATTTGTTTTTTGTTAATTTTAATAATATTTTTTTTAATCAAATATTTTAGAATATTTGCAGCATTCATGGACCCTCCACCCAAACCTGCTTTTTGAGGTATGTTCTTAATTATTTTTACATAGAATTTTTGTTTTAGTAATTCTTTTTGGTCCAAAATTTTTAATAATCTAGAAACAGTATTATTTGACTTAATATTTTTTGAAAAATTTCCATGAAAAGATATATGATGATTTTTAGAATTAATTTTTCTTATAAAAATCTCATCATATAAATTAATAAATGCAACTACTGTCTCAATCTTGTGTAATTTGTTAGATTTACCTGTAATATTTAAAGCCAAATTAATTTTGCCATTAGATTTAATTTTGGAAAGATACATAATTTAAGAATTTTTAGGACCTTTAAGTAATTTATCATTAATTTTTATAATCATATCACTCTCTACATCGTCCATTTGAAGTACATTTTTCCAAAAATACCTTGCTTGAATTTTTTGATCTAGTTTCCACAAAATATCTCCATAATGATCATTTACTATTGGATCGTAAGGCATCAGTTGTACAGCCCTTTTCAATAATTTTTCAGCTTTTTTATAATCTTTGATAAGATAATAAGCCCAACCAATTGAATCAATAATATAAGGATCATCACTTTTAATAGCATAAGCCTTCTCTAACATTTCAATAGCCTCTTCTATTTTGTAATCTCTCTCTAACCAGGAATATGCTAAATAATTTAACACATATGCGTTATCAGGATTTATATCCAATGATTCTAACAAATCTTTATCAGCATTTTCATAGTCCCCTTTTCTCTCATAACTTCCACCTCTTCTGTAAAGAATATCAGATCTAATTTGTAGATTTTTTTTCAAACTTTTTATCAATTTAGAGTAATATTTAATTGCAGTTTCATAATCTTTAGAATTTTTATAATAATTTGCTATATCAAAAATTATTTTGTTATTAGGATTATCTATTTTTCTAAATTCAGAGCTTAAATACTCTAAAGAATCTTTTTTACTTTTTATTTTTGCGATAATTTGTGCCTCTTTTTTTTTTCGGTACCAAAAATAAAATTTATCTACCTCTTTAAAGTTTTGTAGAATTTTTTTTGATTTTTTATAATCCTTATCAAAATAATAATTTTCTGCCACTAAAGATAAATTGTATGTAAAATTTGGATTAGAAAAATTCGACAAAAATAAATAGTAATTTGATTTTTCAAAATCGTCTTGGGATGAATAGAGATTTGAGATTAAAAATAAAAATTCACCTATAATTTGATTATGATTTTGGCATGAAAAGACCTTTTTAAATTTATCGTAATTTTGACTTTCAAGCCAACTCTTGCCTTGTGAAAGTAATAATGTAGAATTTATATAATCAATTTCAGATACTATTTCTAACGCTTCGCTTAATTTATCTTTTTGAACTAAATAACTTAAATAAAAATATATATATCTCGTATAGTCTGTTTCATTTTTGTTTATTAAATTTGAAAAATAATTACCAGTTTTAGGATCATCAAGATAACATCTTTGAAATGTTTCGGCTATGAAAGACAAATTCCCAAAATTTTTTTTATTTTTTGATAATTTTTTTTCTTTAAAGGTATAAACATATTCTTTTAAAATTTCTAAAATAGCTGCATCAAATCCTTCTTGCTCAATAAAATTTGAGGCGTCATTTACATATTGATATGATTTATGTATATCATTTTTTTTTAAACTATCTAAAATAAGAAGTAAGTAAGCATCAAAAAAATTAATATTTTCTTTGCCTTTATTATTTTTAATGACATTAATGGCCTGGGAAACTTTTTTTTCTAAAACTAAAGAAGTTGTGTATTTTTTTAAAAAAAGATTATGTTTATTTAAGAGAACTTTTGATGAATTAAAAAATTTCAAAGCTTCAGAATTATTTCTATTCTCCAAAGCCACAATTCCTGAAAAATAATTTGATAAATCTTTAGAATTAAAATAATTTAAACTTCTGCTTTTAGAATATCCAGTCGTTTGATAGAATAATAATGAAATAAAAAGAAATTTGAAAATTTTACAAAGCATAATCATATTTTATGTCTAAAAAGAGCTTAAATCAAAATTCTAGATATAATCAGGAATTAATAAACACTTTTGAACCTGATTTTACTTTTGATAACAAGCCAATAAATAGAGTAAATATTTTAAAAAAAAATAATTCTCAACTCTACTCAGATAAGCAAGAAAAATTAGAGGAATTAAAAAAAAAGATTAATTCAATTGTAAATTGTAATTTAAAAGATAGCTCTAAAAATTTAGTTTTAGGAAAAGGAAATATAAATAGCTCAATAATGTTAGTTGGCGAAACACCCGGCTATAAAGAAGATTTAACGGGCTTAGCTTTTCAAGGAGATGATGGCGAGCTTTTAAAAAAAATGTTACTAGCAATAAATATAAAAATTGAAGAGGTATATCTATCTTATTCAATTAATTACAGACCGCCAGCTGACAGAAAACCATCCACTCAAGAAATAAAACGTTATTCAAAATTTTTAAAAGATCACATTTCGATAATTGATCCCAGCATAATAGTATTAATGGGAAGTACGGCGATGGAGTCCATTACTGGATTAAATGATAAAATTTCCAAAAAAAGAGGGAGTTGGAGTGAAATAATTTTAAAAGGTAAAACTTATCCTATCATGATAACTTTTAATCCCTCCTATCTAATAAGATTTCCTGAGAACAAAAAATATTCTTGGGAAGATTTAAAAAAAATCAGACAAAAAATCCAAGAGCTAAATATAAAGATTTAATGAAAATAATAGCTGGAGTTGATGAAGTTGGAAGAGGTAGTTTAGTAGGGCCAGTATTTGCTGCCGCTGTCATTCTGAAAAAAACGATAAACAAAAAAAAATTAAGAGATTCAAAAAAAATAACAAAGAACAGAAGAGAGATATTAGCAAAATATATTAAAAAAAATTCTATTTGGGCTATCGGTAAAGCATCAGTTAAAGAAATTGAAAAAATTAATATCTTGCATGCAAGTTTATTAGCGATGAAAAGAGCTATAATAAAATTAAAAAAAAAACCCTCTCTTATATTAGTTGATGGAAATAAAACACCTCAAATGAAAAATTATAAATTAAAATCTATAATTAAAGGTGATCAAAAAATTCCCTCTATTTCAGCTGCATCAATTATAGCTAAGGTTACACGTGATGATAAAATTTCAAATCTTGGAAAAAAATATAAAGGTTATTTTTGGAATAAAAATTTTGGTTATGGTACAAAAGAACACTTAAAAGCCATGAAAAAATTGGGTATTACAATCCACCATAGAAAGTCTTTCTCACCGATAAATAAAAAAAAGTAAGTTTCACGTAGAAACACAATATATTGTTATCATAAAAAATTTTAACACAATTTGAAACTAAAAAATTCAATCCTGGGTTGACCCTAGAATCTTTTTGGAGTCTAATTTATTTTTAGAAAAATGAATTTTAATTTTAAAAATAAATTAATTAATGGGGATAATTTAAAGGAACTTAAAAAAATTCCTGACGAAACTTTTGATTTAATTTTTGCTGACCCTCCCTACAACTTACAATTAAAAAGTGAATTAATCAGACCTGATAGATCTAAAGTAAGTGCGGTAAAAGATAAATGGGATCAATTTGAAAATTTTAAAAAATATGATGATTTCACCTATTCATGGTTAAGAGAATGTAGAAGAGTTTTAAAAAAAAATGGGGCTATTTGGGTAATTGGAAGTTATCACAATATTTTCAGAGTTGGTACGATAATTCAAAATTTAGGTTTTTGGATTTTGAATGATGTCATATGGAGTAAAAAAAATCCTATGCCAAATTTCAGGGGAACACGTTTTACAAATGCTCATGAAACTTTGATTTGGGCATCTAAATCTGAAAAATCGAAATACACATTTAACTATCAATCTTTAAAATGTTTAAATGATGATCTTCAAATGAGATCCAACTGGGAATTGCCAATTTGTAATGGTTCAGAGAGACTTAAAAAGAATGGTAAAAAAGTTCATTCTACACAAAAACCAGAGGCTCTACTTCACAGAATTTTATTAGCAACCTCTCATAAAGATGATTTAGTTTTAGATCCTTTTTTAGGGTCTGGAACTACGGCAGCAGTTGCTAAAAAATTAGGAAGAAATTATTTTGGAATTGAAAAAGAAAAAACCTATTTTAAAGCTGCAGAACAAAGAATAAAAAAATCAATAATTATAGAAGATGATTACTTAGATACTCTTCAAAATAATAGATCTAAACCAAGGATACCTTTTGGCTCATTAGTAGAAATGGGAATTATCAAGCCAGGCACTACTATTTTTGACAATAAGAGGAAAATTAGTGCAAAAATAATGGCTGATGGCAGTATTAAACATGCTCAAACAGAAGGCTCAATTCATAAAGTGGCAGCAACAATTTTGGGTGCTGAAAGTTGTAATGGATGGACTTATTGGCATTGTAAATTAGGCAATTCTTTTGTGCCAATAGACAATCTAAGACAAAAATTTCTTCATCATAAAAATTATCTATAAATTTTACCAAGATAACTTTCTAAAAATTTTTTATTTTTAACTAATCTTCTCAAAAAAATGTTTCTTAAAAATATAGTTAAAGGATTTGATAAATGGAATACAAATTGATTAAATTTTGATCTGTTATTAACCATTCTAATTTTACTTACTCTATTTTTAAAAAAACTATTTTCAGTTTTGTTTTCTATACTTTTGAATAATTCATAGGCCCCCTCTATTGACTGTGATGCACCCTGGGCAAATGATGGGGGGAAGGCAAAAAGAGCATCACCTATAAAATGAATATTGTCTTTTTTTAATTTATAAAAATTATTGCTGATAAATACTGGGAATATCTTTAATTGCTTAATTTCATTTAAAAATTCTCTCATCTCTAATGGAATATCATCTAAAATTTTTTTGATAAAGTTATCATCATTGAATAACGAATAGTTTTTTTGTTCATTTATTGAAAGGTTATATTTCAATATCGCTATAAAATTTAAATCCCCACTAGGATTAACAGGATAAATTACCTGATGAAAATCAGGACCTAAAAATATCGAAATATTCTTACAATCAATTTTTTTTGAATTAGGTATTTTACCTCTTATGGCCAACATTTTATTGAACCTTGGTTGAGTTTGACTATTTAAGATTAGACTTTTGCTTTTTGAAAAAACTCCGTCAGAAATTATCAAATAATCACATTCAAAAATTTCGTTGTTTTCAAAATTAAGTTTAATCTTTTTATTTTCTTGATCTATCTTCGAAATATTATGATTGTTTTTAATTGACTCCTCTAAACCCATCTTTAAAAAATTGACTAAGTCAGACCTTTTTAAAGTTGTATATTTACATTCTTGAGAATTAAATTCAGAAATATCCAAATCACATATCTTATTAAAGCTTTTAACAGAATAGAAATTTATTTTATCTGGATTGAACTTTTTATCATCTTTAAATTTATCAAATCCAATTTGGTTCAAAAGCTTCACACTATTAACTGATAACTGAATTCCATAACTTTCATCTAAATCAACCGCATTGTTTTTTTCAAAAATTGTAATTTGATAATTTGAATTTCTTTTAAATAAATTAGCAATAAATAGTCCTGAAATACCTGCTCCAATAATACCAACTTTTTTCATTAATTTTTCTCTAAATATTTAACAACTTTTTTTGTAAATGAAGGTAACATATAACTATTTAATTTTTTTCTATCAAACCAATAAGACGAGGGAAATTTTTGATTATCTTTAGAATATTGAATCTTTATATTCATATTCATATTTGACATCTTAAAATTTAAATTTTCATTAAAATTTTTGGGATTAGATAATTCTTCCATGGGAAAAATAGATAAATTTTTTAAAAAATTAAATTTAGTGTTTTTAATTAATAAATATTTTTGATCCTTTTTATAAACTTTAAGGATAAAATATTTGTCCCTATTTTTCTTTGCATTTTTAGTTAAGGTAAAATCTTTCTTTCTATAAGATTTGCAATTTTTTCTAATTGGACACTGATCACATATTGGATTAATTGGCTTACATATCAGTGCTCCTAATTCCATTAATGCTTGAGCATAATCACTCGATCTTAAAGAAGTTCCAAATATTTTTTTTTTTTTAACGAGATTATCTTTTTGAATTTCTTTTTTTTTTTTTAAATAAAGATATCTTTTTAAAACTCTTTCTATATTTCCATCTAGTGGAATATAAGGTTCGTTAAACGCAATAGCTAAAATTGCGTTTGCAGTATAATTTCCTACACCAGGAAGCGTTAATAAATCCTCGGAATTGTTAGGTAATTTTCCATTAAAATTTTGAATTATTGCTTGCGCAGTTTTTTTTAGATTTCTCGCTCTAGAGTAATATCCTAGACCTTCCCAAAGTTTTATTAATTTTTTATCATTAACTTTTGAAAGAGAATTTATAGAAGGTAAATATTTTATAAATCTGTTAAAAAAAGGGATTACAGTTGTAACTTGAGTTTGTTGCAACATAAACTCACTTACTAGTGTATAATATTGTTTCCTTTCTAAGGAAACTTTCTTTCTCCATGGTAATGATCTTTTATTTAAATCATACCATTTGAGAACTTTTTTTGTTATTATCTTTTCTTTCATATGCAATATAAAAATAATACTAAGCAGAGATTTAGCACCATTCAAGGTTTAAGATCCTTAAAAGACACTTTGCCAAAAAATATCAAAAAAATAATAAATAATAGAGGTCAAGTTTATTCGGAAACATTGAATAACTGGAAAATTATAGCGGGAGAGAGTCTTTTTAAAGTTTGCTATCCAAAATCATTTAAGAATTCAAATAAATTTGGAGTAAGTACTTTACTGATAATGGTAAAAAGAGGACATGAGGTAGATTTAGAATATTCCAAGAAAGAAATTATGGATAGGATGAATAATTTTTTTGGAAAGACAGTAGTAGAAAAAATAAAATTTACAAGTTTTGAAGATGATCAAAAAACTTTTAAAGATTTTAAACCACATAAGAACAGTGTGACAAAAAACGGATATCAAAAGAAAATCTTTGATGTTAAAAATGAAAAAATTAAAAAATCATTAATTGAATTAACAAAAGTTTTTAAAGAAAAATGAAAAGAATTTTCATATTTATATTAGTTCTTTTGGGATTTACATTAAATGCTAATGCTGAAACTAATCGTATAGTTTCTGGACAAGAAAATGCAAAGATAAGCATAATAGCTTATGAGTCTTTAACCTGTAGCCATTGTGCAGATTTTCACAAAAATGTTTATCCTCAACTTAAAAAAGATTATTTAGATACAGGATTGGCAAAGATAGAATTTAGACATTTTCCTCTTGATATTGCAGCCTTAAACGCTGCAAAGATTGCTCAATGTAAAAGTGATCAAGGTTTAGAAATTTTAGAAAGCTTATACTCAAATCAACAAAAATGGGTAAAAGGAAGCTCAATTGATGATATAAATAACAGCCTTAAATTTTTTATACAAAAAGAAGGTTTTGATTTAAACTTTGAAAGATGCATTTCTAATAAAACTATCGAAGATTTTGTATTAAATGATCGAATCGAAGGCACTAAAAACTTTAAGATAAATGCTACTCCTACGATAATAATTAACAATAAAAAGTTTGAAAAATCTCTCAATTACAAAAATTTAAAAAAAATATTAGAAAAGCTGATATAACTTAATTCATGGAGTTTAAAAAAATTCAACTCAATGGCTTTAAGTCATTTGCTGATAAGACTGAATTTTTGATAGAAGATGGTTTAACTGGAATAGTTGGGCCAAACGGATGTGGAAAATCAAATATAGTTGAGTCTTTAAGATGGACAATGGGAGAAACTTCTGCAAAAAGTATGCGTGGATCTGGAATGGAAGATGTAATATTTTCTGGTACCTCAAATAAACCCTCAAAAAATATAGCTGAAGTCTCAATAACTCTAAAGAATGATAAAAATGAAGGTCCTGTTCAATTTAAAGAAATTGATGAAATTAATGTGAGAAGAAAAATAGAAAAAGACAAAGGTTCTAAATTTTATATTAATAACAAAGAAGTAAGAGCCAGAGATGCACAAATGTTTTTTGCAGATCTTTCTACTGGTGCTCACTCCCCCTCAATCATAAGCCAAGGGCGAATTGGTGCGCTTGTTACAGCAAAACCTACAGACAGGCGGGCAATTTTAGAGGAAGCTGCTGGAATTTCAGGTCTTCATGTTAGAAGACACGAAGCAGAATTAAGATTAACCGCTGCTGAAAATAATCTTAAAAGAGCTGATGAATTACGAAGACAACAAGAGAGACAATTAGCCAATTTGCAGAAGCAAGCTGAGGAAGCAACAAAATATAAAAATATAAGTGATGAAATTAAAAAGATTGAAGCAGGACTTTATTACTTAAAGTTATTAGAGATAGATAAAGAAATAAGAGTTGAAAATGAAATAAATTCTGAGGCAGAGGATGAAGTCAGTGGTTACAATAATCAAATTTCTGAGTTAGATACCAGAATTAAATCTGAAACAGAAAAAGTCTCCCCACTTCGAGAAAAAAATATAGAAAATTTATCAAAAATTCAAAGACTTAATTTAGAACTTAAAAGTTTAGATGAGGAAAATACGAGAACACAAGAGGAAATAGAAAATATCAAAAAATCTTTACAAACTCTTGATGAGGATATTTCTAGAGAAAAAGGAATAATTATAGATGCAAATTCAAATGAAAAAAGACTTAAGGAAGAAAAAAATGAGCTGATAGAAGTTGATTCAAAATATTATGAAACAGAAAAAAAATCAAATGAAGATTTAGATCAGTCGAAAAGTGAATTGAGAAATGAGATAGAAAATATAAAAAATTTAATTTACTCAAAAAAAAATGATGAGGCAATTAACGTTTTAGAAAATTTTGAAAATAATATAGACAAATATGCTAATAGCTTTAGTAAAAATCAGAATATTAAAAAAGAGTCAGTTAAGAGAAATGAAAGAATAAATATTATTGAAACTGAAATTGAAAGCTGGAAAAATTTACTCTCAAATTCAGAAAAAATGGTAAATGAACTCACAGAAAGAAAGAATAAATTCAATTTACTATTAGAAAAATTAGACAAACAACCTAAAATTCAAGCTGAAAAAAAAGGTCAAATTTCAGAAAATCTTAGAATTTCTGAAAAAGAAAAATCTGAAAATGATAAAATAATCAATGAGACAGATGAAAAAATAGAAAATTTAAGAATTCAATTAAATCAAATTCAGGAACAATCAATTCAAATTAGAGAGAGAAAAGCAAGTTCAAGTGCAACTATTGAAGGACTTAAAAAAAGAAAAAATGACTTAATAGACAGAATAAATTCTGAATTAAATTTAGAAGAAAAAAATATTTTAGAAAACTCTAATCTATATGGAGTAGAAGAATTACCTGATGCAGTTAATCAAGAGGATTTATTAGACAAAAAAAAACAAGAGCGAGAAAAATTAGGATCTGTAAATTTAAAGGCTGATGAAGAAACAAATAAATTTGAGTCTGAAATTAAGAAAATGGAAAAGGACAGAACAGACTTAGTAACAGCCATTGTAAAGCTTAAAGAAAGTATTAATGAACTTAATCAAAAAGGAAGGGAGAGACTTATTGAAGCTTTTGACAAAGTAAATAGAAAATTTAACGAAGTTTATACAAAATTGTTTAATGGTGGAAATGCAAAACTTGAATTAGTTGACTCTGATGATCCTCTTGAGGCCGGTCTAGAAATGTTAGTAAGCCCACCAGGTAAAAGACTTCAATCAATAACCTTATTGTCGGGTGGAGAACAAGCATTAACTGCTTTATCACTTATATTTGCGGTATTTTTAACTAATCCATCACCAATATGTGTTCTAGATGAAGTGGATGCACCTCTGGATGATGCTAACGTGACAAGATTTTGCAATTTGCTTGAGGAGCTTATTAAAATCACTAATACTAAGTTTATAATTGTTACACATCATGCATTAACAATGTCAAAAATGAATAGACTTTATGGAGTTACAATGCCTGAAAAAGGAATTAGCCAATTAGTTGCGGTTGACTTACAAAAAGCTGAAAGTATGGTCGCATAAAAAAATAAATAAAATGGGTAAAGATCAATTTAAAACTCGCTTAGAGATTGCAAAAAAAAAGGTTTCTAAACGAAATTTAAGTGAAAAAAATCATAATCCATCCCCAATTGGCTCAGCTTTTAAGCTTAGTACAGAACTGGTCTCAGCTGTAGCTGTAGGGACAATTATTGGGTTTATTTTAGACAAGACCTTTGATACTAAACCTTGGTTAATTTTAATATTTTTTTTTGTAGGTGTAATTGCGGGTATAATAAACGTGATTAAATCTGCAAAGAATATGCAAAAATAGTTAATTACTTATGGCAGCAAATCCAATGACTCAATTTGAGGTTTATAGAATTGGGCCAGAAATAAAAGTAGGTACTTTTGATATTTCATTTACAAATGCAAGTTTGTTTATGATTATAAGCTCTTTAACAATTTTATTTATTTTTAATTTAGGCTCAAAAAAAAATTCAATGTTGCCAAACAAGATACAACTTTTAGCAGAACTAAGTTATACTTTTGTATCAAAAATGATCAGTGATACCGCAGGCTCTAAAGCAAAACCTTATTTTGCTTTTATATTTTCACTATTCATGTTTGTTCTATTTTGTAACATGTTTGGCATGATACCTTATACGTTTACTGTGACTAGCCATATTATTGTTACATTTGTTTTGGCCGCTTTTATTTTTATAGGAGTAACAATTATAGGATTTATCAAACATGGATTAGGTTATTTAAAATTATTTGTACCAAGTGGAGTACCAATTGTGTTGCTTCCTTTGATTGTGGTTATTGAGATTATTTCGTATTTAAGTAGACCTATAAGTCTTTCGGTAAGATTGTTTGCAAATATGATGGCAGGTCACACAATGATGAAAGTTTTCGGAGGCTTTGTAGTAAGTCTTGGAATAGTCGGTGGATGGCTTCCACTGAGTTTTTCGGTTGCACTAACTGGTTTGGAGATCTTAGTTGCTTTTCTTCAAGCATATGTTTTTGCAATCTTAACATGCATCTACTTAAATGATGCATTAAATTTACACCATTAATTAACATAGGAGGATATAATGGAATTAGAAGCAGCAAAAATGATCGGGGCAGGCTTAGCAGCAATTGCTTTAGCTGGTGCCGGTGTAGGTATAGGAATAATTTTTGGAAATTATTTATCAGGAGCAATGAGAAACCCTTCTGCAGCACAGAAGCAATTTCCTAATTTACTTTTAGGATTTGCGCTTGCAGAAGCAACAGGATTATTTGGATTAGTTGTTGCGTTAATCATTCTTTTTGCATTTTAAATTTAATGATTAAGAAATATTTTTTTCAGTTAATATTTTTTAACCTTTTTTTAACGAAAAAGGTTTTTGCAGCTGAAAGTGGTGGTATGCCTCAATTAGATCCTGAGTTTTGGGTTTCACAAATTTTCTGGCTTACATTAACTTTTGGTATTTTATACATTGTTTTATCAAAACTAATATTACCAAAAATAAGTGCTAATCTAGAATTAAGAAAATCCCAAATACAAGAAAATATTGAGGCCGCTGAGAAACAAAGGGAAGATAGTGAGACTAAATTAAAAGAGTATGAAAATATTATTTTTAAAACAAAAATAGATGCAAAAGATATCTTTAAGGAAACAAAAGAAAAAACTATAAAAGAAATCAATACTAAAAAAGAAAATTTAGATAATCAAATTGACGAAGAGATAAAAAAAGCAGAGCATGAGATTAGTCAACTCAAAAAATATGCACCTGAAAAAATTAATAAAATTGCAATTGAAACATCATCAGAAATATTAAAAGTTTTAATTGGTGCAGAAGTAAATAATAGTAGTATCTCAGCAATTGTTGACGATCTTTCAAAAAAAAGTGGAGAAAAATATTATGGTGATTGATTCTACTTTCTGGGTTGCAGTTTCTTTTATTATATTCTTTGGAGGACTGATATATCTTAAAGTTCCTCAGAAAATTAATGAAATACTGAATAAGTTAATTTTAGATATCAAAAATGAAATAGATGAAAGTGAAAAATTAAGAACTGAAGCAAAAATATTGCTGGAAAGAGCTCAAAAAAAATTGGATACTGCTCAGGCTGTAAGAAATGAAATTTTAGATCAAGCAAAAAAAGATAGCGATAGATTAATAATAGAATTAAATGATAAGTTTCATAGATCCTCTGAAATAAAAAAAAATTCTGCTGAAAACAAAATCTTACAGATGAAAGAGACAGCAATAAAAGAAATTAAAAATGCCTCAATTAATATTGCCGTGGACTCTGTTAAAAAGATTATTACTACATCTGTAGATAAATCTAAATTAGATACACTATTCCAAAAAAATTTAGAGGAAACTAAAGAGGAGTTAAAAAAAATTAACTCATAATCCTCTTACAATTTTTTAAAAAAAACTATAAATTATCACAATGAATTCTGTTGTAATTGGCTCTGGTTTTGGAGGTATAGCTGCTGCGTTACGTCTAAAAGCAAAAGGACATGATGTAACTTTGATAGAAAAACATCCAGATCTAGGTGGTAGAGCTAGAGTATTTAAAAAAAATGGTTTTATTTATGATGGTGGGCCAACTGTAATTACTGCTCCCTACTTAATTAATGAGTTATTCGAATTATTCAAGAAAGATCCAAAAGATTACATAAAGCTTTCTCCTCTTAAGATTTGGTATCAATTTGTATTTGAAGATAAAACTAAATTTAATTACTCAGGTGATGAGAATGAAATGAAAAGACAAATTGAGACAATAAGTAAAGATGATGTTGAGGGTTATGAAAAATTAGTAAATTTTACAAAAAAAATATTTGATAAAGGTTTTACTGAACTGGCTGATGTTCCATTTGACAAACCATTTGTGATGATGCAACAATTACCGGCTCTTTTAAAGCTTAAAAGTTACAAATCAGTTTATTCATTAGTCTCATCCTATGTAAAAAATGAAAAATTAAGAAGAATGTTCAGTATGCACCCACTACTAGTAGGCGGCAATCCTTTCACTACAACTTCGATTTATGGACTCATTTTATACTTAGAAAAAAAATGGGGTATTCATTATTCGATGGGGGGGACTGGAAATATAGTAAAAGGACTTGAAAAGCTCATGAATGAAGAAGGAATTAAAGTAATCAAAGGTCATGAAGTTACAAAAATTATTTCAGATAAAAAAAAAATTACTGGTGTTAAACTTAATGATCAAACTATCATAAACTCTAATAATGTTATTTGTAATGCAGACCCACCTGCAGTTTATGAAAAAATGTTAAATGGAAATATAAATAATTCCTTTCTATTTAAATGGAAAAAAAATCGAATGGAATATTCAATGGGATTATTTGTTTATTATTTTGGTACTAAAAAAAAATATGAAAATGTAGAACATCATACAATTAAGTTTGGTAATAAATATAAAGAACATCTAGATGATATATTTAATAATAAAATGTTAAATGATGATATTAGCTATTATCTTCACAGACCATCTTCAACAGACAAATCTATGGCTCCTGAAGGGAACGATTGTTTTTATGTTCTTGTACCTGTTCCAAACAATCAATCAAATATTGATTGGTCTATAGAGGGAGAAAAAATGAAAAATTTAGTAATTGATAAAATGCAAAATGATTTAATGCCAAATCTAAAAGAAAATATTGTTGAGGATTTTTATTTAACTCCAGATTACTTTGAAAAAGATTTAAATACTAAACATGGTTCAGGTTTTTCTATCCAGCCAAAATTTTCACAATCTGCTTATTTTAGATTTCACAATAAATCAGAAGTTTATGATGGTTTATATTTTGTTGGAGCGGGAACACACCCTGGTGCTGGTGTACCAGGAGTTTTATCGTCAGCTAAAGTATTAGATAAAATAATTTAATGAATAAAAAAAACTATCTAGCTATTTTCGCTAAATCATTTAATTGGGCAGGTTTTTTTTTACCCAAAAAAACTTATGAAGATTCTGCTAAACTTTATGCATTTTGTAGGGTTCTAGATGACATAGCGGATAAAGAAACTGATTTAGATTCTAAAATTAGAAGAATTGACGAAATGAGAAATTTTCTTAAAAAATATTATAATGCAGATAATATAGAAGTACATTCATCTAACGAAAATGAAAAAATTGCTCATGATGTAATCACTCTTGCAAAAAATAATGATATAAAAAAAATAATTTTAGAGGACTTAATTGATGGTGTTGCCTCAGATTTAAAAAAAAGAATTCATATTAGATCTATTAAAGATTTATTAGTTTATTCTTATAGAGTAGCTGGAACAGTTGGTTTAATGATGTCAAAAATTTTAATGGTGAATGATAGAAGAGCTTTCAAAGGAGCGATTGATTTGGGTATTGCGATGCAATTGACAAATATTGCTAGAGACGTAATTGAAGATAAGAAAATGAACAGAGAATATATCAAGCCAGATTTTGAAAATATTCAAGCAACCTTAAAACTAGCAGATATGTTTTATGAAAGCTCATTTAGCTCGATTCAGAAAATTCCATTTAGATATAAATTTTCTATTATTGTTGCCAGACGAATTTACAGGCAGATTGGAAGAAAAATTTTACAAAAAAGTAACATGGAAAATTATGAGAGATCAGGAAAGATTTACGTCAATAATTTTGAAAAAATTTATCACACAATTATTTCTATATTTGATTTGATATTAGTTTATTTAAAAGAAATAGAATCTCATCAAAGAGCGAAAGAACATGCTATTATTAGTCAGGAAATAGATCTAGATGAAAGAATTTGATTATGTAATTATCGGAGGTGGATGTGCAGGTTTATCACTTGCATATGAACTAGAGATTCAAGAGAAATTGAAAGATAAAACTTTAGCTATTATTGAACCTAGGCCAGAGTATAAAAGAGATAAAACTTGGTCCTTCTGGAAAGTAACACCCCATAATTTTGATGATTGTATAAAAAAAAGTTGGGAAAATTTTTCAATAAATGTGCCTAGCAGAACTAATCATCTAGAATGTAAAGATTATCCATATCAAAGTATCGATAGTGGTTTGTTTTACGAAAAAATAAATAATAAATTAAAAGAAAATAGCAATATTTCTTTTTTTAAAAGTATTGATGAAATTAATACAAAAAATTCATTTATTTTTAACAGCGTTCCAATTATTAAAAAAAATCATCTAAACCTTTGGCAACATTTTTGTGGCGTAGAAATTGAGACTAAAAATAATTTTTTTGATGAGCAAATATTTAATCTTATGGATTTTGATTGTGAGCAAAGAGATAGTGTCCATTTTTTCTATACACTTCCTTTCACAAAAAATAAAGCTTTGATTGAGACAACTTGGTTATCTAAAATGAATGATAATTCTCAAAAAGACTATGACCAACAAATTAAAGATTACATTAAAAATCATCTTAAAATAAAAGATTATGAAATTATTTACAAAGAAGAAGGTGCAATCCCCCTCTTCTATCCATTATATGAAAAAGAAAAAAATAAGATAAATATTGGAACTGCTGGAGGTATGACAAGATTAAGTACAGGTTATACTTTTTTAAATATTCAAGAACACAGTAAATATATTAGAGAAAATATTGAAAATATTTCTAATTCTAAAAGATTTGAAATTAGTAAAAAATACCAATTTTTAGATGATATTTTTCTTAGAGTCTTAAATAAACATCCTGAAAAAATGTCGAATATATTCTTTAACATGTTTAGGACATCGCCAAAGACTGTTATAAAATTTTTATCAAATAAAAGTAATTTTTTTGAAGATTTAAAAATAATTTTAAAAATGCCAAAATGGACTTTTATTAAGGCTTTATTTTATTAATGAACAAGTTGGAATTAGATGAATTAGAATTTTACCACAGTATTTGGTTTACTGTGTTAGTCATTATTTTGCTTGGAGTTTTTATATTTCCTAATCAAGAATTTGAGAGTCTCGATTTGAAAATAATTAAAGAGAATCCTATTATTAATAATAGTACAACAAATCTGATATGTTTTTTTTTAATCGCAACGATTGGTGTTTCTCATGGATCTTTAGATAATCATAAAGGTAGAAAACTTTTAAAATTTTACTCTTTGGAAAATTCAATTATTTTTTACTTAAGTTATATATTGATTGCTCTTTTCATAATAATTCTATGGAAAGTTTTACCAACAACAACTTTGTTTATTTTTTTAATTATTGCAGCTTACCATTTTGGTAAAGAAGACAGTCTTGAGAAAGTAAGAAAATCAAATTTTAAATTACTTTATTATTTTTCAAGAGGTTCTATTATTATTTTCGCACCCCTGGCATTCCATACTAATGAAACAATTGAAATTTTTAGAATGATTTCCAGTGCAGCTTTTATAGATAATCTTTTTAATTTAGAAAAATATTATTTTTTTGAATTAATGCTTGGTTTGACTATTTTATCTTCTTATTTAATTTCTGGTAAAGAGTCTCCTTCTTTTTATTTTGAAGTTCCATCAATATTAGCAATTAATTATTTTTTTTCACCTTTTTTTGCTTTCACTATTTATTTTTGTTTCTTACATTCTGTTAGACATATTATTTCGCTTAGTTCGGAACTCGATAAAGAAAATATAAAAAAAGGTTTAAATATGTTTTTAAATAAAGCTTTACCGCTCTCTATAATTACAGCTATTATTTTCATTATCGCTTTGTATTTTTTACTAGATCTAAATCAATTAAATGAGGCTATATTTAAAGTAATATTTATAGGTTTGGCGTCTTTAACCTTTCCACATATATTGCTGGAATATCTTTTAGAAAAAAATGAAAAATAAAGAAATTAAAATATTATTATCTGCCCCTAGAGGTTTTTGTGCTGGAGTTGAAAGAGCTATAGAGATTGTAGAAAAATCAATTCAAAAATATGGAGCACCTGTTTATGTTAGACATGAAATAGTTCATAACAAATATGTAGTTGATGATTTAAAAAATAAAGGAGCAATCTTTGTCGAAGAACTTGAGGAGATAGAAGATAAGTCAAGACCAGTAATTTTTTCTGCTCACGGTGTTCCTAAGAAAATACCAGATGATGCAAAAAATTATAATATGACTTATGTTGATGCTACTTGCCCTTTAGTGTCAAAAGTTCATAGAGAGGCTGAAAATCTTCATAAATCTGGTTACCATTTAATTTTAATTGGTCATCAAAATCATCCTGAAGTCGTTGGCACAATGGGCCAATTACCTAATGGATCAATAGATCTTATTCAAAATGAAGATGAGGCAAAAAAATATAATTTAAAAAATAAAAATAAAATTTCATATGTTACTCAAACAACTCTATCTGTAGATGATACAAAAGAAATCATTAAAATTTTAAAAGAAAGATTTCCAAATATTAAAGAACCTCAAAAAGATGATATTTGTTATGCTACAACAAATAGACAAATGGCAGTAAAAAATATTGCGAAAAAATGCGATTTGTTTTTTGTTATTGGAAGTAGGAATTCATCAAACTCAGTTAGATTAGTTGAGGTTGCTAAAAAATCAGGATGCCAAAATTCTTTATTAATCCATTCTCAAAGTGAAATTCCATATGAACTTATTGAAAAATCTAATACAATCGGAATTTCATCTGGTGCTTCAGCTCCTGAAATTTTAGTGGACAGTTTTATAAATAGCTTAAAAAAAAGATTTACAGTCAATATAGATGAGGTAGAGGCAATAAAAGAAAACGTTGTTTTTAAAATTCCAAAGAAATTAAATTAAATGGCTGTTTATACAAAAATAAATAAAAAAAATCTTAGTTATATAAATAATAAATTTAGTTCTAAAAGATTTATTAGTTTTAAAGGAATTAAACAAGGAATTGAAAATACAAACTATCTGCTAAGAACAAAAAATGAAAAATTTATTTTGACTATTTTTGAAAAAAGAGTGTCAAAAAAGGAATTGCCTTTTTTTATGAAACTTATGGATCAATTAAATAATTTTAAAATAAATTGTCCTAAACCTTTAAGAAATGATGAGGGTAATTATTTAATCAAATTAAAAAATAAAAGTGCATGTATAGTTTCATTTCTAAAGGGGAAAGATAAAAAAATACTTAATAATAAAAATTGTTATGATGTTGGCAAAATTATTGGTGAAATGCATTCATCTACTAAAAAGATCAAACTTTATAGAAAAAATTCAATGAGTATAAAAAACCTAAATCCTCTTTTAAATAGTATTAGATTTAAATCAAAAAAATTTACTAATATAGAAAAATTTTTAAAAATAAACTTTTTAGATATAAAAAACAAATGGCCAAAAAAATTACCTAGTGGAATAATACACGGAGATTTATTCATAGATAATATTTTTTTCAAAAAAAATAAGATCTCTGGAATCATAGATTTTTATTTTGCTGCGAATGATTATTTTATGTATGAAATCGCAATATGTATAAACGCATTATGTTTCGATAAAAAAAATCCCCAATTCAGATTGAATAAAAAGAAGGTAAAAAATTTAATTAAAGGATATGAGAATATAAGAAAAATTTCACTAAAAGAAAAAAAATCACTAAATGTTTTATGTCGTGCTGCAGCAATGAGATATTTTCTCACAAGACTTTATGACTACACCAACACCCCAAAAACAGCCTTAATAAAAATTAAAGATCCAAGAGAATATTATCAAAAATTGATAGTGCACAATAATTTAAAAAAATATAAAGATTATTTAGTTTAATGATCAAAATTTATACTGATGGTTCGTGTATTGGAAATCCGGGCAAAGGAGGTTGGGCTGCAATAATATTAAATGATGGTAAAAAAACTGAAATAAAAGGAAATAAAAAAAATACTACAAATAATCAGATGGAATTATTAGCACCTATAGAAGCTCTTAAAAAAATTCCAAAAGGAAGCAAAGTCCAAATTTTTACAGACTCTAAATACGTAAAGTCTGGAATAACAGAATGGATATATAATTGGAAAAAAAATGGATGGAAAACTGCAAACAAAAAAGAGGTGAGTAACAAAGAACTTTGGACAGAATTAGAACTACTAAATAGTGAATTTGAAATCAGTTGGAATTGGGTAAAAGCACATTCAACAGATAAATTAAACAATGAAGTAGATTTACTTGCTAAAGATGCTGCCAACTTATAATAGATTATTTAGTAAATTTTCTGCTGAAGTTAAACCACATTCTTTAGTTTCTTTTTCTACATGAATATTAACAACTGTGGAGTTTTCAATAACCATCAAATAACGATTTGATCTAATTCCCATTCCTTTTGCATTTCGATCAACTTCTGCACCAATTGCTTTAGTAAATAATAAATAAGGATCACATAACATTTTAATTTTATTACCAGTGTTATTGATCTCTCCCCATGCATTCATTACATAAGGATCATTTACTGATAAACAAAATATATTTTCTATTCCTTTTGCTTTAATTTTGTCTGCATTTTCTACAAAACCTGGTAAATGAAGTTTTGAACAAGTTGACGTAAATGCTCCAGGTAATCCAAACAAAATGATTTTTCCATTACCTATAATTTCTCTTAATTTACTTATTTGAGGTTCTCCATCAATAAGTTGAAAAATCTCTGTATCTGGTATTTTATCTTTTATTTTAAGTTTCATATAGAGTTCATTACATATTTTTTAACTTTTTCAAAATCATTTGAAATAATTTCAAATTTTTCTTTTCTATCATTCACATATTTCAGGCTATCTGGTAAATTTTCAGTTTTTGATATTGCTTCCTCTATTGCATTTGGAAACTTACAAGGGTGTGCAGTTGATAATACAATACAATTTTTTTCCAATCCTAATTTTCTGACTGCACCAATGCCTACTGCAGTGTGCGGATCAACCACCATTTGATGTTCATCACTAATTGTCTTTATCATTTTGGTAGTTTCGTTTTCATCAAGCATCTCAGATATAAAATTCTTTTTAATCTTATCTAAATCATTTTTATCAATTTTATAAGTATTATTTTTTATTTCAGCCATTATATTTTTTGTAACTTCTGAATTACAATCTTTTACATCATATAAAAGCCTTTCAAAATTACTTGCTATTTGTATATCCATGCTTGGAGTATTTGTTTCCTCAACTTTCTTTTGGGTATAGTCACCAACTGATATTGCTCTGTGTAGTATGTCATTTTTATTTGTAGCTACAATTAGTTTATCAATCGGAAGGCCTAATTTTTTTGCTAAGTAACCTGCATAAACGTCACCGAAGTTTCCTGTTGGAACAGAGAAAGATAAAGGTTGACCATTTCCAACTTTAAAATAAGCATAAAAATAATAGACTGATTGAGCAATAATTCTTGCCCAGTTAATTGAATTTACACCTGACATATTAATTGTTTTTGAAAATTTTTTGTCATTGAACATTGCTTTAACTAAATTTTGGCAGTCATCAAAATTGCCCTCTACTGCAATGTTAAATACGTTGTTCTCTTCATGTATTGTCATTAATCTTCTTTGTACTGGTGAAATCTTGTTATTTGGATGTAATACAAAAATATTTAAATTACTTTTTCCTTTCAACGCATCTATGGCAGCTGCTCCAGTATCCCCTGAAGTAGCTACTATTATATTAATTTTTTTTTGATCATTTTCTAATTGATGTTGATAAAAATTACCTATTAATTGCATTGCAATATCTTTAAAGGCAAGAGTGGGGCCATGAAATAGTTCTAAAACTTTTAAATTTCCTAGTTCAGAAATTTTTACCACATCATCTGATCTGAAATTACAATACGATTTAGAAATTATAGATATTAATCCCTCTTTAGAAATAAAATCTCCTACAAATGGATAGATTATTTCAGCTGCCAAATCATTGTAGTTAAGTTTTTTTAAATTATCTAATTCCGAATTCTTAAATTGCTTAATTGATTTAGGAACAAATAGCCCCCCATCATCTGCCAAACCTTTGAGGAAAACATCTTTAAAAGTAAAGTTTTTCTTATTATTTCTTGTGCTTATATAGTTCATTTAATAATTCTTTTTTCTAAAATATAGATATAGCAAAAGAATTGAAATCGCTAACGAAAACCATGTCATTGCATATTTTTTATGATTATTAGAAATATTAGCAGTAATTTTTTTTGGTCTTGGAAGTTGATAATTTCCATCTAAATATATTATGTACTCAGAAAATTTTTTACCAGTAAATTTTGAAATATCCTCTCTATTTAAGCTAAACCAGTAATTTTCTTTAATATCATTATCTGGTTTGAATATATTTTTTCTTCCCTGAGTTTTGAGAGTGCCTACTATATTATTTTGATCAAATATATTTATCTCTGGCATATCCTTTTTTTCAAAAGGTATCCATCCTCTGTTAATTAAATAGTTTTCACCATTAATCAAAATTGGATTTAATACTTCAAAACCAGGTATTCCCGTATCATTCAAATTATATAGATAAATTTGTTTCTCAAAATCTATACTTCCTGATGTTTTAATCTTTAGATAATTTTGTTTATTTGATTTTGTAAGTTCGACTGGTGGTTTTTTTAATGAATTTTCAATTTCTAAAATAAGATTATTCTTCCAATTCAACCGAATTATCTGCCAAGTACCCAATGCAATAAAAACTAATATAAAAAATATTATAAAAACTGAAAATAAAAATTTATGTTTCAAAATTCAAAATTAGCTTCCCCAAATATAAATGGCTGCAAATAAAAATAACCATACCACATCAACAAAGTGCCAATACCAAGCTGCGGCCTCAAAACCAAAGTGATGATCTTTATTGAAATGACCTAATTTTCCTCGCCATAAACATACTGCTAAGAAAATTGTGCCAACAATAACATGGAATCCGTGAAATCCTGTTGCCATATAAAATACTGATCCATAAATATGATCTGAAAAAGCAAATGTTGCATGATGATACTCGTATGCCTGTAAAGCTGTAAAACAAACTCCAAGAACTACTGTTAAGATCAAGCCATTTATAAAACCTTTCCTATCATTTTCTAAAAGAGCATGATGAGACCAGGTAACAGTTGTTCCTGAAAGTAATAGCACTAAAGTATTTATCAATGGAATATCCCAAGGATCAAAAGTTTCAATATCTTTTGGTGGCCATACGTTACCGACGAATTCATTTGGAAAAAGACTCACATCAAAGTAAGCCCAAAACCAAGCAACAAAAAACATTACCTCTGAAGCAATAAATAATGTCATTCCATAACGATGGTGTATTTGAACTACTGGAGTGTGATGACCTTGATGTTCAGCTTCAATCACTACGTCTCTAAACCACATATATGCTCCGTAAATTAGTAGAGCAAAACCTAAATACATTCCCCATGAAACATCTGCGTGCATGTAATAAACTGCTCCCAGTGCTAAAACTAAGCACGAGAAAGAAACGTAGATTGGCCAGGGACTTGGGTCTACTAAATGATAATCATGTTTTTTTTCAGCTGACATTTTTTTGGATTATGATTGTTTATAGTAATCTGTCGAGAAAAAAGTATACGACATAGTTACATCCTCTAAGTTTTTTACAGTCGGGTCATTAACCATTTCAGGGTCTAGATAAAAAGTCATAACATAAGTTGCTTTTTCTCCAGCTTTTAACTCTTGCTTTTCAAAACAAAAACATCCAAGTTTACTATAATATTTCCCAAAACTAGCAGGCGAAACATTGAAACTTGCCACTCCGGCTGTCGGTTCATCGCTATAATTTGTAACCTCGAACTCTATTTTATTAACCTGGCCAACTTTAACATCGATCACATTTGATTTTGCTTTAAAATCCCATGGTAAATTATTTACATTAGTATCAAATCTCACACTTACTACTTTTTCTAATACTACTTTTGGAGCATTATCAGATACTTGAGTAGTCCCTCCAAAACCAGTAACTCTACAAAAAAGATCATACAAAGGCACTGCCGCATAAGATAAACCTAACATTAGAACAAAAATTCCGGCTAAAACTAATGGAGTTAATTTTTTTTTTTCAATCATATAGCTCTATCAAATACTCCAGTGTTATATAGTGTAAAAAAGAAAAGAAATATCATGAAGGCAATTATTGCTATTGCTGTAAAAATATTTTTTCTTTTTGTTTTTTTATCTGGTGTTATCATATTATTTTATCTATCAAAAAAAGCACAAAAACCAAAAATAAGTAAAGTATTGAATATCCAAATATTGATTTAGCCTTTTTCGGATTGAACTTATTTTTCTTATAATTGTATAATTCGTAGCATAAAAAGTTATAATAAAATGTTAACAGTAATGATGGAACTAAAAAAGTTAATCCAACAAAATTTATTAAGTATGGGAAAATTATAACTGGTAACATCAGCAAGGAATAAACAAATATATTTATTTTTGTGCTCTCAACTCCATTCGTTAAAGGGAGCATTGGTATATTAGCTTTTTTATAATCATCCGATTTGTACAAACTCAATGCCCAAAAATGTGAAGGTGTCCAAAAAAATATAATTAAAAAAAAGGCTATTGGTTCAATTGAAAGTGAGCCAGTTGCAATTGTCCATCCAATCACAGGTGGGAATGCTCCAGCAGCTCCGCCGATAACAATATTTTGTGGTGTTCGTCTTTTTAGCCAAATTGTATAAATAAAAACATAAAACAATATTGTTAGAAGTAATATTGCAGCTGAAATTCTATTCGTAAAATAATCGAGTGCTACTACTGAAACAATCGATAGAGTAACTCCAAATATAAAAGCCTGATTTTTGTTCACTTTTCCTGTTGGTATAGGTCTTAAACAAGTTCTAGTCATCAAAGCATCAAGATCAGACTCATACCACATATTCAATGCTCCAGCTGCACCAGCTCCTAATGAAACTAATAAGATACCAATAATTGCGTCTTTTGTTGAAACTAGATTTGGTGCTGTCAGCAGACCAACTGCACATGTAAAAATCACTAAAGACATAACTCTTGGCTTCATTAATTTAAATAGCTCAGAGAAATTAAATAAATCTTCTTGAGATAAACTTCTTTTTTTTAGCTTTGAATTATCCATTAATCTTTTTAGCTTTTATTTTAGCTGTGTGATTTTTCCGTTTCTTGATCATCAACAAACTTTGGCAACTCCTCAAATGTGTGGAAATTAGGTGGAGATGGCACAGTCCATTCTAAAGTTGTGGCCCCCTCTCCCCAAGGGTTTTGTTCTGCTGCTTTCTTTTTTGCAAAAGCATAAATTAGATTTGCAAAAAAAACAGCTAAACCAGCTACCGCAACATACGATCCTATTGAAGAAATATAATTCCATCCAGCAAAAGCATCTGGATAATCCGCATATCTTCGTGGCATCCCAGCTAAACCTAAAAAATGTTGCGGGAAGAAAATCAAATTAACACCTATAAATGTTAACCAAAAATGTAAATGCCCCATCCATTCTGAATATTCATATCCAGACATTTTTGAAAACCAATAGTAGAAGCCTGCAAAAATTGCAAAAACCGCTCCTAATGATAATACATAATGGAAGTGAGCAACCACGTAATATGTGTCATGCATTGCTGTATCTACTCCTGCATTTGCTAAAACTACACCTGTTACTCCACCAACAGTAAACATAAATATGAATCCTAATGCCCACATCATTGGTGTTTTAAATGAAATGGATCCCCCCCACATAGTTGCTATCCATGAAAAAATTTTAATCCCTGTAGGAACCGCAATAATCATTGTGGCTGCCAGAAAATAAGCCTTTGTATCGGTGCTCAAACCAACTGTATACATGTGATGAGCCCAAACGACAAAGCCAACTATTCCTATTGCAACCATTGCATAGGCCATTCCTAGATAACCAAAAACTGGTTTTCTAGAAAATGTCGAAACGATATGACTAATCATCCCAAAGCCAGGTAAAATTAAAATATAAACCTCTGGATGACCAAAAAACCAAAATAAATGTTGAAATAGAACAGGATCTCCTCCTGTTTGTGCTTCAAAGAAAGCTGTCCCAAAATTTCTATCAGTTAATAACATTGTAATTGCACCAGCCAACACTGGTAAAGATAACAACAATAAGAATGCTGTTACTAAAATTGACCAAGCAAATAATGGCATTTTATGTAATGTCATCCCTGGAGTTCTCATATTTAAAATTGTGGTAATAAAGTTAACAGCTCCTAAAATTGATGACGCCCCTGCTAAGTGTAGGCTTAAAATTGCTAAATCCATTGCTGGTCCTGGTTGACCTGCTTTTGATGATAAGGGTGGATAAATAGTCCAACCTCCTCCAACTCCCGTTTGTCCTGGGGGGCCGTCAACAAAAATTGATAATATTAATAACGTTAGTGATACTGGTAACAACCAGAATGATATGTTATTCATTCTTGGAAATGCCATATCTGGAGCACCAATCATAATTGGTACGAACCAGTTTCCAAAACCACCAATCATTGCAGGCATTACCATGAAAAATATCATGATCAAACCATGGCCAGTTACTAATACATTATACAAATGATAGTTACCACCTAATATACCATCACCTGGATGCATCAATTCCATTCTCATCAAAACAGAGAATGCAGTACCAATTACTCCAGCAATTATAGCAAAAATTAAATACATTGTTCCAATGTCTTTATGATTTGTAGAATATGCCCAACGTTTCCAACCAGTCGGTGTATGATGATCGTTTGATATAGTTTGTGTATACATATTATTTACTCGCTAATTTAAGTTTATCATTTTGAATTTCTTCTTTTGCAAATTTTACTCGCGCCTCAGATAACCATTCTTGATATTCCTCTTCACTTACAACTTTTACAGCTATCGGCATAAAAGCATGTTTAATTCCACAAAGTTCTGAACATTGACCATAATAAGTACCAACTTTTTCTGCTTTAAACCATGTTTCGTTAATTCTTCCTGGAACTGCATCTCTCTTTACACCAAATGAAGGTAGAGCCCATGCATGTAAAACGTCATTTGCAGTAATTAAAACCTTAACAACTTTTCCAACTGGAACAACTACTTCGTTGTCCACAGTAAGCAACCTTGGTTGGTCAGCTTTTAAATCTTTTTCTTCAATCATATAAGACTCAAAAATTAAATTTTCATCTGGATACTCATATCCCCAATACCATTGGTAGCCGATAGCTTTTATTGTCAAATCTGCTTTTGGTATTGCGTCTTGTTTATATAAAATTTTAAACGATGGAACAGCCATAACTATCAAAATTAAGCATGGAATTAACGTCCATAAAACCTCAACAGTTACATTGTGTGTTCTTTTTGAGGGATTAGGATTAGCTGAAGCTCTAAATCTCACACAGGCATAAAGCATTAAAAATAAAACAAAAACACTTATAGCAATTATTATTGGTAATAAAAGGTTATCATGAAATGCAACAATGTCTCTCATAGATTCTGAAGCAGCTTTTTGAAAACCTAATTGCCAATCAACTGGCTGATTAGCAAATGCTTCTTGCGTTATAAAAAAGCTTGTAAATATAAATAAATTTTTTTTCATTTTTAATAGCTATATAAAGCTCTTTTATGAAAATTACACTTTACTTTTCGCGACAATTTATCAATTAATCACATAATTTACGATCGAAATTGCTGAAATGACGGCTGTTTCTGATCTCAATATATTCTCACTAATTTTGACAGATTGAACTCCTCCGAAAGAAAGAATCCTGTCTCTTTCAACTTCTGAAAAATCACCCTCAGGACCTATAATTATACATACTGGTTTGTCTGTAAACTTTGATTTATCAACTTTATTGTTATCTGAATTTAAATCTGTGAAGATTAAATTCATTGAGTTTTCTTTTAGAAGAATATCCAAGGTTTGGGGACTTTCAATAAAGGGTACATTAATACGATTTGATTGTTCACTTGCTTCAATAACTATTTTTTCTAAACGTTCTTTGTTAATCTTTCTTACAACTGTTCTATCAAAAATAATTGGCAAAAACTTAGTCACTCCTAATTCAGTTGCTTTTTGTATCATAAAATTCTGATAGTTTGATTTGATTGGAGAAAATGCCAACCATAATTCTTTAGTATTTTCTTTTTGCCTTAATTGCTTTGTGGTTTTAAATTCAACAATATTTTTTGATATTCCTAAAATTTTTGCTTCCCATTCTCCTTCTTTATTGAATAAAGAAAAAACTTCATTTTCCTTAATTCTCATTACTTTAGTTAAGTAATGTGATTGAGATTTATCTAATTTATCAGTCAAGTTAGCTGATAATGAATTTGAAAAAAATAATCTAATATTACTCATTTATGTTAAGTTAGTTTATGAAAAATATTAAAGCAATAATTTTCGATGCTTATGGCACATTGTTTGATGTCAATTCTGCTGCGGAAAAATGTAAAGATAAAATTGGAGATAAGTGGGAGCCTTTTGCAAATTTTTGGAGAACTACTCAGTTAGAATATACCTGGCTTAGAACTTTAATGAAAAGACATAAAGATTTTTGGCAAATTACTGAGGACAGCTTAGATAAATCCATGAAAGCTTTTAATATAGATCCCGAAATGAAAGATGAATTATTGAATTTATATAAAGTCCTCTCGCCCTTTCAAGAAGTTCCAGAAACTTTAAAGATATTAAAAAAAAAGAATTTTAAATTAGCTATACTTTCAAATGGAACCCCTTCTCTCTTAAATCGATTAGTTAAGAGTAGTAACTTAGATAATTTATTTGATGATTTGTTTTCTATTGAAGAGGTTGGAATTTATAAACCAGACTCAAAAGTCTATGATCTACCAATAAAAAAATATAAAATTGAAAAAAGCCAGATTGCATTCTTAAGTGCAAATACCTGGGATGTTTCTGGTGGAGGAAATTATGGTTATCAAGCTATTTGGGTAAATCGAAATAATAATATCTTCGATAATCTTGACTATAAACCTATTAATCAAATTAAAAATTTAAGTGAACTTATAAATTTAATTTAAAAAATAAAAAAATAATATTGAAAATCAAAATATAAAGACTATTAAAGATTAATGAAAAATATTGAAGTAAGTAAAATTATTGATCCCATTCCAGCCTCTGATGGTGCAGGAGTTAAATTAAAAAGAAGTATTGGTGTTGAACCAAATTATTTTGATCCTTTTTTAATGTTAGATGAATTTGGTTCTGAAAATAGTGATGATTATGTTGCTGGTTTTCCGCCACATCCTCACAGAGGAATTGAAACAGTTACTTACATGCTTGCAGGTGACTTTGAGCATGAAGACAGCACTGGTGGGAAAGGAAAAATGACTGCTGGTGATGTTCAATGGATGAAAACAGGAAGTGGAATTATTCACTCTGAAATGCCAGCAATGAAAGAGGGTAAACTTCATGGATTTCAATTATGGATTAATATGCCTGCAAAATTGAAGATGAGTAAACCAGAATATATCTATATTGATGCAAATAAAATGAGTCTTCACAAAGATAACGACAAACAAATTAAAGTTATAGCTGGTAAATTTAAAGAGGCTGAAGGACCAGTTAAGGGGCACAATGTTGAACCAATTTATTTTGATGTTGAATTAAAGAAGGATAAAGAATTTAATTTTAATTTACCCTCTACACACAATACATTTGTTTACTTAATAAACGGTGAAATAAAGATTGGTGAAAGGAAACATGAAAAAGTCAAAGATAGCACTTTAATCTTGCTCTCAAAAGGTGAGAGTTTAAATATTAAAGCGCAATCTAATGCAAAGTTCTTAGTTATTTCAGGGAAACCTATAAATGAGGAAATAGCTAGAGGTGGACCATTTGTAATGAATACTAAAGCGGAGATCTTACAGGCTGTTCAAGATTATCATAATGGTACATTTGTAAAATAAATAATGAAATCAATTCAAATAGATAAATTTGGTGGACCAGAAGTTTTGGTTATTAAGGATGTTGAGATAGCTAAGCCTGGACCAAAGGAAGTTTTAATTAAAAATCTATCAATCGGTCTTAATTTTATAGATATCTATCATCGAACAGGTCTCTACCCTATTCCATTACCAAGTGGTATTGGGCTTGAAGCTTGTGGTGTAGTTGAAGAAATTGGATCTGAGGTAAAATTATTTAAAGTTGGTGATAGAGTAACTCACGCTTCAATGCCTATTGGTGCGTACTCTGAAAAGCAAATAATGCCTGAAGATAAATTAGTTTCTGTCCCTGATGGTATCTCTAATGAAGTAGCATCTTGTATTACATTAAAAGGAATTACCGCAGAATATTTATTACATAGAGCATATCCATTAAAAAAAGGTGATAAAGTTTTATACCATGCAGCAGCTGGTGGTCTTGGTCAAATTTTATGTTCTTGGGCTAATGCTTTGGGGGCTGAAGTAATTGGAACTGTTGGTTCAAAAACAAAAGAGGAAATAGCTAAAAAAAACGGATGCCATCATGTAATTAATTACTCTGAAAAAAATTTTGTTGATGAAGTAGAAAAAATTGTAGGTAAAAATGGAATTGATGTTGTCTATGATGGTGTGGGTATCGAAACATTCAAAGGTTCAATTGAAACATTAAAGATAAGAGGAATGATGGTAGCATTTGGAAATGCATCTGGATATGTTGATACAATTGATGTCAAAAAAGATATTAATGCTAAGGGGTTATTTTTTACCAGACCGTCTATTGCACATTATACTATAAACAGAGAGGAACTTGTTGAATCAGCAAAAAAAGTTTTTGATGCTATTTTATCTAAAAAATTTAAAGTAGAAATTTCAAAAAAATATCCTTTAAAAGAGGCTCATCAAGCACATAAAGACTTGGAAGCAAGATTATTAACTGGACCCGCAGTAATTATTCCCTAAATTGAATATCCATATCTGATAGATGAAGTCTGAGAGCTTTAGTTGAAATTTGAATTTCAATGATAAAGAATATGATTGAAATCATCATTGATAAACAACATGAACCAAAAATTATTCTTGCAATAAAAAGTTCCTCTAAATAAAGCCCAAAAACAGTCAGCATATTAAATAAAAAACCAAAAGCAGCAAATAATATACTTAATTTCAAAACACCAATTCTTTTTTCCAGATTTATTAATTGATCTTTCCATTCGGGAGGAGTGTGTTTTTCAAAAACGTACTCATCATGAATTTTTCTTATCAAAGAACTTAAGGTGTGAAATCTATTAGAATAAACCCCCATTATTAGTGGGATTGCGGGAAACATTAAGGCAGTAACAGTGTAATCTATATTCATACGAATCAGTTTGATTATCAATCTTGGCTTTGTTATTTACAAGTAAATAATTATGGAGCAAATCAATTTATTCATAGATTTAACTAGGCTTAAAAAACCAATCGGTTTTATGCTTTTATTTTGGCCTTGTCTTTGGGGTTTAACACTTGCTTATGATTTTAACTTCGATTTATCAAATTACTTTTTTTTCTTAACATTATTCTTTCTTGGATCAATATTAATGAGATCTGCAGGCTGCATCGTAAACGATATAGCTGATATAAATTTTGATAAAAAAGTTGAAAGAACCAAAAATAGACCACTAGCTTCAGGTAAAATTTCAAAATTTAGTGCATCAATTTATGCATCTGTGCTTTGTCTAATTGCTTTTTTAGTCTTAATCAATTTTAACAATTTTACTATTTTAATGGCAATGCTCTCTATGCCTCTAGCTTTTTCTTATCCGTTAATGAAAAGGGTTACTTATTGGCCTCAATTATTTTTAGGAATAACTTTTAATTATGGAATTATATTGGCTTGGATATCTGTCACTAATGAATTATCTTTAGTTCCCCTAATTTTGTACATTGGAGCCATATTTTGGACACTTGGATACGACACCATATACGGATTTCAAGATATTAAAGATGATGAAATAATTGGTGTAAAATCAACATCAATCAAATTTAAAGATGAACCAAAAAAATTTTTATACATTTGTTACTTTTTTCTTATGTTGTCACTTATATTTGTAGGAATACTTATGAAATTTAAAATATATTATTATCTATTTAATATAATTCCTTTTTTTCATTTATTTTTTTTTCAAGTTAAGAATTTAAATTTTAAATCAACTACAATGTGCTTAGAAAAATTTAAAAGTAATAATTTTTTAGGGTTATTAATATTCATAAATATTTTGATTGGTAAATTGGCTTAAACTTATGGATAATAAAAAAATATATAAAAGATTATTTAAAGACTATACAAGTAAACACATATATAAAATTTTATTAGCTGCATTTTTTTCTATAATTGTAGCCTCGAGCACATCGGCAATTGCTTGGTTGCTAGACCCGGCGATTGAAAAAATTTTTATTGAGAAAGATCAAAAACTTATAATTATAATACCCCTAGCAATAATTATAGCTTTTACTGCAAAAGGAATCTCACTTTACCTTGCAAAACTTTTAATGATTATTGTCGGGGAGGAAGTAAAAAAACAACTTCAAACAAATATGTTAAATTCATTTATAGTTGCTGATACTCAACATATTGAGAGTAAACATACAGGAAAATATATTTCAAACTTAAACTTTGATGTCAGCCAAATAACAAGAATGTTATCTGAGGCTTTCTTGAGCGTATTTAAAGATGGTCTAACGCTAATTGGATTATTAATTGTTATGTTTATTCAGAATTGGAAGCTATCTTTGATTGCAATAATAATGATTCCATTAGCTTCCATAATTGCAAAAGTTTTAGCGAAAAGAATGGGCAAAGTTGTTACTGAAGCTCAAGAGAAATCTGGAGATCTAAATAGATATTTAATTGATCTATTTAAAAATCACAAAATTATAAAAATTTTTCAAAGAGAAAATTTTGAAAAAATTCGCTCAGAAAAGTTTGTTAATGATCTGAAAAATAAAACCTTAAAAATTTCAGCTGTATACATTAGATCAACTCCTGTGATGGAATTTTTAACAGGAATAATGATAGCAATACTAATTTTTTATTCAGGTAAACTCATTATAAACGAGCAACTTGGAATCAATAATTTTTTCTCTTTTTTAGCGGCTATGATGTTAGCTTATCAACCAGTTAAATCCCTTACAAAAGTAAACATAATGTTTAGTCAGGGATTATCTGCTGCAAAAAGAATTTTGCCAATAATCGATACTAAAAATGAAATTTTTTCAAAAGAAAGTGATAAAAAAATCAAACTAGTATCTGGAAATATATCTTTTAGAAATGTCAGTTTTTTTTATAAATCTAATTTAGAGAACAAAGTACTACAAAATATTAATATTGAAATTAAAGGTGGAAAAATGACAGCTTTAGTTGGTCATAGTGGCTCTGGAAAATCAACATTATTAAACATGATACCAAGAATTTATGATCCTATAGATGGTAAGATAGAGATCGACAATCAAGATCTAAAAAAAGTTAGCTTAGACTCATTAAGAAAACAAATTTCTATTGTAGACCAAAATACTACATTATTTGATGATACAATATTTAATAATATTAAATATGCTAATCCGAATGCATCAGATGAAGAAATTTATAATGCCGCAAAATTATCAATGTGTGAAAACTTCATCACCAAATTACCTGATGGTTTTAATACAGTTATAGGAGAAAATGGAACAAGATTATCTGGTGGTGAAAAACAAAGATTATCAATCGCTAGAGCTTTTTTAAAGGAAAGTAAAATAATTTTGCTAGATGAAGCAACATCTTCCTTAGACTCTGAAACAGAACAGCAAATTCAGGAAGCTCTATCAAAATTGACTTATAATAAAACGACTATTGTAATAGCTCACAGATTATCCACTATTCTTAAATCTCATAAAATTTTTGTAATAGATAAAGGAAAAGTGATTAGCACAGGTAATCATAAAGAATTGCTGCAAAATTCAGAGTCTTACAAAAATTTTTACGATAGACAAATTAAACAAAGTTAATGTTTTTAATTTATAATTTTTTAATATATTTACTGCTTCTTCTGTCGCCTATAATTATCATTTACAGAATAATTATTGGAAAAGAAGACTCATCAAGATTCCTTGAAAGATTTTGTGTTTATAAAAAAATAAATATAAAAAATCCTTTAATCTGGTTTCATACAGCTAGTGTGGGAGAAATGATGAGTATTATTCCTGTTTTAAAAAAACTTGAAAAAAATAAAAATATAAAAAAAATTTTAGTAACTTCAACTACCACCAGTTCTGCTAATATATTTTTAAAATTTAAATTTAAGAAAATTATTCATAAATATTTCCCTATTGACTCAAATTTAAACTCAAAAAAGTTTATAAAACTTTGGAAACCCAAAGTAGCTATTTTTGTTGAGTCTGAAATTTGGCCGAATACTTATAAAAATTTATATTTAAATAATATTCCAATAATACTTTTAAATGCGAGAATAACAAAAAAAACCTTCAAAAAATGGTTTTTAGCTAAAAAATTTGCTAAAAATATTTTTAGCAAAATTAGTTTGGCATTACCTCAGAATGAAGAAACAGCAAAATATCTCAACTACTTAGGTGTTAAAAAAATAAAAATTTGTGGAAATTTAAAATATTTTGGAGATAAAACTAATAAAGATAAAACAAACAGATTGTTAAAAAAATTTAAAAGATTTAAAGTTTGGTGTGCTGCAAGTACACACCATAATGAAGAAATATTGATAGGAAAAATTCATAAAAAAATTAAAAGAAAAATAAACAATCTTTTAACAATTATAATTCCAAGACATATTAGAAGAACCAATGAAATTTCATCAGAATTAAAAAATCTAAATCTTGATGTTGAAATTCATTCTCAAAATAAAGTAATCAGAAAAAATACAGATATTTATTTAGTTGATAGTTTCGGTATTAGTAAAAATTTTTACCAGTTATCAAATATAACTTTTATGGGTGGATCAATAATTCCACATGGTGGTCAAAATCCTTTAGAACCAGCAAGACAAAATAATTATATTATTCATGGTTCATATATAAAAAACTTTAGAGAAATTTATTCCTTTTTGAAGAAAAATAATATCTCTTTTATGACAAATAATTTATTAAATTTAGAAAAAATACTTTATAAAAAAATTAATCAAAAAGTCCCAAATTCAATGATTAGAAAAATTAATACTATTGGAGAAAAAATTTTAAAAAAAAATTTACATGAATTAAACAATTATATAAAATGAAGTTATTTAAGCCTACATTTTGGGAAAAAAAATCAATAATTTCATTTATTTTATTTCCTCTAAGTTTAATAACTTTATTCATTAACCAAATTAAAAAATTATCATCAAAAAAAAATTTTAATATAAAGACAATTTGTATTGGTAATATTTATATCGGTGGGACTGGCAAAACTTCTCTAGCAATAGAAATTTATAAAATGCTAAATAAAAAATATAGAACAGTCTTTATAAAGAAAAAATATTCAAATCAAATTGATGAAATAAAACAACTAAAGAAAAATGGAATAGTTATTGCTGACCAAAGTCGAAAGAAAGCTTTAAGCACTGCCGAGAAAAAAAAATTTCAAATTGCTATCCTAGATGATGGTCTGCAACAAAAAGATATTAATTATGATATCAAGATCGTATGTTTTAATTCTAAAGAAGGTATTGGAAATAATTTTGTTATTCCATCAGGACCATTGAGAGAAAAATTAAGTGAAATTCAAAATTATGATTTAATAATTATAAGTGGAGAAAATAAAAATCTAGATTTACAAAATATTCTTTATTTGCACAAAAAAAAATCTAATTTCTTTCTAACAAAGTACAAACCAACAAACTTAAAAAAATTTAATCTAGATAGGGAATATCTAATGTTCTCAGGGATAGGAAATCCACATGAATTTCAACAAACATTAGAAAAATACAGATTTAAAATAAGAAAAAAAATATTTTTTCCAGATCATTATAAATTCAATAATAAAGAAATTTATGATTTAAAAGAAATAGCAAAAAAAGAAAAATTAGAAATTATCACAACTGAAAAAGATTTTAACAGACTTGAAAATAATCAGAGAAAAAATATTAAATTTCTTAAGATCAAATTAAAGATTGAGAATGAAAATAAACTTAAAAACATGTTATTAAAAAAATTATGAAGAACATAATCTATTTAATTGAGTATATTATTATTAAATTTTTATTTTCTATATTCTCTATAATTGGATATAAAAATTCATCTAATTTTGGTTTTATAATTGGAAAATATTTAGGCCCTCTCTTTAGATCAAAATTAGAAATTTTTAATAATCTTAAACAAATTGATTATGTAAATAATAATGATCTTAATAAAATATCTCAGAATGTTTTTGGAAACTATGGAAGAATTTTTGCTGAATATATTTTTCTAGAAGATTTTAGAAATGGAAAATTAAATGAATTTATCTCAATTAAAGGAAAAGAGTATTTAGAGGAAATAATAAAAAAAAATAAAAAAGTTGTATTTATATCTGGCCATTTTAATAATTTTGAGTTAATGGCGATGCAACTTGAAAAAGCTGGTATAAATTTAGCTGCAATTTACAGACCTCTTAATAATAAATATTTAAATAATACAATGGAACACATTAGAAAAAAATATATTTGCAAAAAACAAATTAAAAAAGGAAGATCAGGAAGCAGGGAATTGATAAAAAATTTTCATGATGGATCATCAATAGCCTTAATGATAGATCAAAGAGTTAGAGAGGGTATTGAGTCACCTTTTTTTAATAAACTAGCACCAACGACCACTATACCGGCACAATTAGTAAAAAAATATGGCTGCGAAATTGTTCCAATTTATATTGAGAGAAAAAATAAATTTTTTTTTGAGATGAGTATATCCAAATCTTTAACTTTTGATAAAAATGATACAGTTGCAAATATCACTCTTAAATTAAATCAAATACTTGAAGAAATGATTTTAAGAAATATTGATCAATGGATTTGGACCCATAACAGGTGGAAAAAATAAAAATTATATATTATCTTTTTCTCTAAACTTTGAGGCCTCTATATATGAAAAATAAGCCTCCTGTTTCTCTGTATTCCAATAATTTAAATTTTCTAATAAGATTTTTTTTTTTGAAATTGCACAAATAACATGATCTCCGTCTTCCAAAATTTTAAAGCTATTTGGCAAATATTTTAATTTAGCTAACTTATTTTTCATTTTTAAGATATATAAATTAAGTATATGAGAATTGCAATTTTAGGCAGCGGTGGTAGAGAACATGCTTTAACATATGCAATATCTAAGTCCAAAAAAACTAAAAAAATATTTTGTATTCCAGGAAATGCTGGTACTGCCAAAATAGCTGAAAACCTTGAATTAGATATAAATAATTTTAATTCGATTAGTGAATTTGTAGAAAAGGAAAATATAGATTTAGTAATTGTTGGTCCAGAAAATCCCTTGGTTAACGGAATAGTAGATTATTTAATCAAAAAAAAAATTATGGTTTTTGGGCCTAAAAAAAATTCAGCTATGCTTGAAGGATCAAAAATATTTACAAAAAAGATATGTGAAAAATATAAGATTCCTACAGCAAATTTTGGAATTTTTAAGTCAAAAAAATTTGCAATAGATTTTATTGAAAATTCAAAAATGCCAATAGTAGTTAAGGCTGATGTTCTTGCGGCAGGGAAAGGCGTTTATATATGTAATCAAAAAAAAGATGCTGTTGATGCAATAAATGAAATTTTTGATGGAAAATTCGGTGTAGCAAAAAATATTTTGATTGAAGAATTCTTAGATGGTGAAGAAATGAGTTTTTTTGTTATTTCAGATGGAAAAGATTATAAATGTTTTCAAACAGCGCAAGATCATAAAAGAGTTGGAGAAGGTGATACTGGAAAAAATACTGGTGGTATGGGTGCATATTGTCCATCAAAATTAATCAATGAAAAATTAGAAAAAAAAATTTTAGAAAAGATAATTGATCCAACTTTTAATGCTTTAAAGGAGATAAAAGAGGAATACGTTGGTTTTTTATATGCTGGCTTAATGATTAAGGACAATGAGCCATTTTTAATAGAATATAATGTGAGAATGGGAGATCCAGAGTGTCAAACAATTCTTCCTTTATTAGAAACAGATTTTTTAGATTTAATTTTGGCTTGTATGAATAAAGAATTAAAAGATTTTAAAATAAGTTGGAAAAATGAAAAAAGTATGTGCATAGTTTTATGTGCACAAGGTTACCCAGATAGATATGAAAAGAATATTATCATAGAGAATCTTCCATTAATTAGAGATGATGAGTCTAATTTTTTATTTCATGCTGGAACAAAGATAAACCAAAACAATATTTATTCTGCAGGAGGTAGAGTTCTCAACTTTGTAAATATTTCAAATAATTTTTATCATTCTAGAAAAAATATTTTTAAACAAATTAAAAAGTTAGATTGGAAAAAAGGATACTTTAGAAAAGATATTGGACACAGGGTAATTGAAACTAAATGAGAATAATTAGCGGTTTTCTTAAAGGAAAAAAAATTTTACAACCACTTGACAATAATACAAGGCCATTAAGAGATTTAGTAAAAGAAACGATCTTTAATATAATTCAACACTCTAAAGAAAATGAGGTAAATTTGAATGGTGCTAGAATTTTAGATTTATTTTCCGGATCAGGATCATTTGGTTTGGAATGTTTGTCCAGAGGAGCAAAAAAAGTATTTTTTGTGGAGAACTATAACAATTCTCTCAATATACTGAGTAAAAATATCAAAAAATTTAATTTAGAAAATAAAACAAAGATTTTTAATAAAAGTGTTTTTGATATAGATAAATTTTTAACATCAGATGACAAGTTTGATTTAATTTTTATCGATCCACCATTCAGAAATGACCAAATAAATGAATTAATCGATAAAATTGAGGATTTAAAAATGACTTTAGAGAATACAAAAGTAATTATTCACAGAAATAAAAAAACAACTGAAAAAATAAATAAAAAGTTTGTAGTTTTAAGAGAAAAGATTTTAGGACTATCTAAAATATATTTTGGAAAAATTATTTAATCAAAAGTTTTTTTGTTTGAGTCTTAATTAATTCTACAGAAGGTTGATCATACGGATTTACATTTAAAGCTTTACCTAAAAGGATAGTTTCTAATATAAAAAATATAAACAATTCTCCTAAAGTTTTTTCATTCTTTTTAAAAATTTCAAAACTTCTAAAAGGTATTTTCTTATATTTAAAAACTTTTTCTGTAGCTATTTTTTGAGATTTCACTATTTGACTCAAGGATTTATTTTTAAGATAGTTTAAATCCTTTTCCAATTTTATATTCTTAATTTTCATCGAAGAGTCATTTTTAGATGAAAAAAAAGTGAAAAAATTTTTTTTGGGCCCATCTAAATAATACTGCATCACACTATGATTGTCCTTAGGCATATTAGAAATTAAAGGTAAAATGCCTTTACTTTTTTTACCTAAACTCTCGCCCATAAGTTGTTTATACCATTCAAGTAAATTAGTTAAATCTGAGTCATAATTTAGAAAAATTGAATTCATTTTTTTTTTATTAATTAAAGATAAAATTGATCCTACGTTGTAAATTAGGGAATTTAAAAAAAGTTTATTTTTAATCAGATAATTTAATTGTCTGAATCTTGAGGGGTTTAAGCCCATAAATTCAGCAGGCAACATTCCAACTTCAGATAATACAGAATATCTTCCACCAATGAAATTATTATGATCTATAATTTCTGATCTAAGTTTTTTAGCAAGAACTCTTAAATTACTTTTCTTATTTTCAGTTATAAAAATATTTTTATCTCTTTTATTTCTAAGAACATTAAAATTTGCGATAGTTTCAAGAGTATTGCCTGATTTAGATATTACTATATTTAAAAAATTTTTTTTTAAAGGTTGATTTAGATTTGGTTCTAGATTGTCAATGAAATGAAAATTTTTTTTAATTTTATGGCGTAAAAAATCATGTATTGCCTTTGCACCCAGAATAGAACCACCCATTCCTATCAATCTTATCTCATTATATTTTTTATAATTACTAGATATTTTTTTTTTATTATAAACAGATTTATAACTTGAGCTAAGAGACTTAATAATTTCTTGTTTTTTATTTAAAAGTTGTTTTAAATTTTTTTGATCTCTTAAAAAAAATTTTTTTTTTTCAAAATTTTTAAAATGAAAAGATTTTGTAAACATTAATTCTTTTTAATCTTTTTGAGAATTAATTTTTCAATTGAACTACTTTCTGTAGTTTTTTCTTTTTCGATAACCTTGCTATCTGATCCTGAAATTAAACCTTGAATATCTGTTTTTTCATATTTATTCTCAACTTTTTCATTTGGTTTTGGTAGTTCACCATAACTAGGTGGCATTACCAATGGTGATTTTTTTTTTACTAAAAAAGCATCACTACCCTTTTTTTTTTCAGGAACGAAAGCTTTTTGAGCAGATTTGCATGCAGAAATAAATAAAAAAATGAAAATAAGAAATAGAGTTAAAATTTTATTTAAGGACAACATATTATTTATTTTTGTCTATACCAATAAATTCTGTCATAATCATGATTAATACTCCTAAAGTAATGAAAATATCAGCTACATTAAATATAAACCAGTGAAAATTATTAATATGGATATCTATAAAATCTGGAACCGCAGAAAAGACAATTCTATCATAAAGATTACCTAAAGCTCCACCAAATATCATTAGTAATGAGTATTTTTTTAAACCCTCGCTATTTTTTATCATAAAAAGGATTATTAAAATAACTATTAGAATAATGAATGTTAAAATATTATAAAAATATTTTTCATTAAATGAAAAAAGACCAAATGCTATTCCCTGATTCCAAATTAAGCTAATGTTAAGAAATTTTGAATTTATTAAATCGACACCATAATTTTCATTAAAATTAATTACATATAATTTGGTAATTCTATCTAAAAAGAAAATTGTAAAAACAAATAAAAAATTAATAATAAAATTTTTCTTTAAAGAATTAATCATTTTTTGAAGACCACAATTATTTCTAGTACATGGATCGTCTTTTATTTTCCAACATATAGAACATTTTTCTCCTAAAGATTTTTTTGTGCTTACAATAACATCAATTTTATCATCATAAGTGACTTCTGCTTTTGAGGTTATACATAATTCAGCTAAATCAATATTTGAAATAACTTTTTTATAGCTACTATTTAATTTAAGATTTAATTCGGCTTCTAAACTTGAACCTATTACTTTATTTGCTCTTTTTTCCTCAATACTAACATTGCAAGTATTTCTTAACTTTATTAACTCTAGCCATTTTTTTTCAAGCTTTTCATCTTTAAATTTTTTTGGATAAATTTGAAATTTTTCTAAATGAATACTTTTGTATTTTTTTGAGACTAATTGATATATTTCCTCTGTTGTAAAAGTCAGAATTGGTGCAAACCACTTAAGTAAAGAGTTCAATAAAATATTCAAAATAATAATACATGATTTTCTTTTATTAGAATTTAAAGGATCACAATAAAGAGTATCTTTTCTTATATCAAAATAAAATGCAGATAAATCGACTGTACAAAAATTTAATAATTCTTTATAAAGATTATGAAAATCATAAATTTTAAAATATTCGTTGAATTTTTCATTAAGTGAATAAACTCTATTTAACATAAATTTTTCTAATTCAGGCAAATTATCATAATTGATTTTTTCTAAATCAATATTTTCAAATTTATCATTTAGATTTCCAAGCAAATATCTGAATGTATTTCTTATTTTTCGATATGACTCAGAATGTTGATCTAAAATAGAATAGTCAATTCTTAAATCTTCTGCATAATTAGAGGAGGCAACCCAAATTCTTAATATATCAGCACCATATTTTTTCAAAATATCATCAGGTGCTATTACATTGCCAAGAGACTTTGACATTTTAAAACCTTTTCCATCTACGACAAATCCATGAGATAAAATTGATTCAAAAGGAGCTCTTCCTCGTGTTCCACAAGATTCCAAAAGTGATGAATGAAACCAGCCTCGATGTTGATCTGAACCTTCTAAATACATTGATGCAGGCCATTTCAAATCTTCTCTTTTTTCTAAGACAAATGAATGAGTTGATCCACTATCAAACCATACTTCAACTATATCACTTAATTTCTCATAATCATCTGCCCTATAATTGTTTCCTAAAAACTTTTGAGGATCGTCGGAAAACCAACAATCTGAACCCTCTTTCTCATAAATATTGGCAATATTTTCAAACACTTTGTCATCAATCAAAATTTCATTATTTTTTTTGTTCACAAAAATAGGAAGTGGAACGCCCCATACTCTTTGTCTTGATACACACCAATCTGGCCTTGTTTCAATCATTGATCTTAATCTTTCTTTTCCTTTGCTTGGATAAAAACTTGTTTCATCAATTGCTTTCAGAGCTTTTTTTCTTAAATTATGACTATCCATTGAAATAAACCACTGTGGTGTTGCCCTGTGAACTAAAGGAGCCTTAGACCTCCAAGAATGAGGATAAGAGTGAATTAATTGACCATTTGATAAAAGTTTTTTTTGTTCCTTTAATTTTTCAATAACTAAAGTATTGGACTTAAAAATATGCATTCCCTCAAACAAAGGAACAACTTTAGTATATTTTCCGTCTCCATCAACTGTCTCTATCGCTTTAATTCCATTTTTTAAACATAAATTAAAATCATCTGGACCATGACTTGGAGCGCAGTGAACAATACCAGTCCCTTGCTCTGTTGTAACAAATCTTGCTTCTAACATAGGAATATCTAATTTATATCCCAGATCAAAAAAGGGGTGCTGACAAATAGTATTTTTAAATTCTTTACCTTTAAACTTTTGAATTTTTGTAAATTTTTCAATTTTACAATCTTTAATTACAGACTCCAATAGAGCTTCAGCAATAACAATTTTTTGATCTTTAAAATCACCATCATCTAAAATTTTAATAATCAAATAATCCAAATTTTCATTATAAGCTAAAGCTTTATTAGCAGGTATAGTCCAAGGAGTAGTAGTCCAAATGATTACATGACAATTATTTAATTCTTTAAGTAAAGATGATTTTATTAAAAAAGACGCATAGATAGTGTCAGATTTGTGATCTTGATATTCTACTTCTGCATCAGCTAATGCTGTTTTTTCAACAGTTGACCACAAAACAGGTTTAAAGCCTCTATACAAGCTCCCCTCTTTTAAAAACTTACCTAGCTCTCTGACAATTTGTGCTTCTGCCTCATAACTCATTGTAGAGTAATAATTTTCCCAATCACCAACGACACCCAATCTCTTAAATTGACTTTTATGTATTTCAATCCATTTTTCTGCAAATGTCCTGCATTCTTTTCTAAACTCAATTACAGGAATTTCATTCTTATTCTTTTTATTTTTTTTATATTGCTCTTCAATTTTCCATTCAATTGGCAATCCATGACAATCCCATCCTGGAACATAAACTGAGTCCTGACCACTCATTTGATGAAATCTAACAATAATATCTTTTAAAATTTTATTTAAAGCTGTACCCATATGTATATTGCCATTAGCGTAAGGTGGTCCATCATGTAGAACAAATTTCTCCTCACCTTCTCTAGATTTTCTAAGTTCTTTATAAAGATTAATTTTTTCCCAAATCTTTAGAATCTCAGGTTCTTTAACAGGTAAATTTGCCTTCATAGAAAAAGTTGTTTTGGGGAGATTAATTTGAGATTTAGTCATTTTGTTTTTTTTGCTACCAACAAATCATTTTTAATTTGTTTTTTTAAATGATCCACATTCTTAAACTTTTTTTCTTTTCTTATAAATTTTAAAAATTCAACTGTTAAATACTTATTATATAAATTTCCAGAAAAATTAAATAAGTGAACTTCTAATAATATTTTTTTCCCATTAAATGTTGGGCGATACCCTAAATTAGCTATACCTTTTATAAATTTATTACTTTTTTGTTTTTTAATTCTCACAGCATAAACACCTGGTTTTGCTAATATATAATCTTTGATGTCAATATTTGCAGTTGGAAAACCAATTTTTTTTCCTAATTGTTTACCTTTTTGAACTTTACCAAATATAGACCATTTTCTATTCAAAAGATTATTTGCTTTCGATAAGTTACCAATTTGCAAATTTCTTCGAATTAAAGAGGATGACACTATATTCTTATTTAAGATTAACGGATTTGGTTTAATAATTTTATAATTCAGAATGTTTTCAAAAGTTTTTAATTGTTTAACATCTCCCTCTCTTTTATTTCCAAATCTAAAATTATCACTCACAAAAATAAATCTTGCTGCTAGATTTTTACCCAATATACCCTTTATAAATTTATCTGATTTCATTCTTGATAATTTTCTTGTAAATTTTTTTAAAATTACAAAATCTACTTTAAATTTTTTGAATAGATTTAATTTTTGTTTTTTATCAGAAATTCTAAAATTTTTTAATTTCTTGTTAAAAAACATTTTTGGCATTGGTTCAAAAGTCAGCACACCAATTTTAGATTTATATCTTTTTTTATATTTTTGAGCTTGAGTAAATAATTTTTGATGCCCTAAATGCAATCCATCAAAGTTCCCTATTAAAACTATTGACCTTTTATCTTTAGGTTCTATTTTAAAATTTTTGTAAACTTTAAATGATTTTACCATTTTAATTCTGATTGAATATAATTACAAATTGCTTCATATGATTTAGAAACTTTTTCAATACCTTTTTCCTCAATTTCATTTTTGTGAATTCCATTTGAAATTAATAAGGAATCGTAATTTAATAAATTTGCTCCTTTTATATCTGTATTTAAGTTATCTCCTATAGATAATATCTTTTTATTTTTGTTATCAATAGATTGATTATAAACCTCTGGATAAGGTTTGCCAAAATAAACTACCTCTCCACCAATTTTTTCAAAAATCATTGCTACAGAACCTGCACACAATTCTCTAATATTACCTCTGTCCACAATTAAATCTGGGTTAGTGCAAATCATCTTTTTTTTTGTATTTTTTTCAAGTAGATCTTTGTAATAAACCAAATCTTCATCGTGCTCATCAAATAAGCCTGTGCACAAAAAATATTCACTTTCTTCAATTTTTTCAGACTTATTTTTCTCAAAATCCTTAAATAAATCAAAATCTCTTGGAGGACCGATATGAAAGAATTTTTTATAAAAAAAATTTTTTTTTAAATATATCAAAGCAGCTTCACCAGAGGTAAAAACATGCTCCCTAATTTCTTCTTCCATGCCCAATTTTTCTAAAAATTTTTTTACTGCATTATTTGGTCTTGGCGCATTAGTGAGCAAAACATATTCTTTATTTTTATTTTTGATTTCTTTAAGAGTTTTTATCGCTTCTTTATGAAGAGAGACTCCATTATGGATTACACCCCACAGGTCAACATAAAATAATTGATAATTATCTACAATCGAACTCAAACCTTCATTATCTAAATTTTTGGTCATAAAATTAATCTATAAACCATAAAATGAGGAAATTCCTATCTTTTTTGCTTATCTTAATTTGCATATTGGTCTTGAAAATGTATGGCCAATATCTATATGACATCCATATTTATAAAGGAGTTATTATGAAATTTAAACCATTACACGATCGTGTTCTTATTGAAGTTTTAGATAGCAGTGAAAAAACTGCTGGTGGAATAATCATACCAGATACAGCTCAAGAAAAACCACAAGAGGGCAAAGTTGTTGCTGTTGGTGGTGGCGCGAAAACAGAGGATGGGAAAAAAATTCCAATGGATGTTAAAGTTGGTGATAAAGTTTTATTTGGCAAATGGTCAGGAACTGAAGTCAAAATTGATGGTAAAGAATACAGCATAATGAAAGAATCAGACATTATGGGTATTTCTAGTAAGTAATTTAATTTAAAGGAGAAATAAAATGGCGAAGATTGTTAAATTTGATGCTGAAGCAAGAGCAGCTATGATTAGAGGTGTGAACATATTGGCTGATACTGTTAAAGTTACACTAGGACCTAAAGGGAGAAATGTTGTAATGGATAAATCATATGGTGCTCCTAGAATTACTAAAGATGGTGTTTCTGTTGCTAAAGAAATTGATCTAGAAGATAAGTTTGAAAATATGGGTGCCCAAATGCTTAAAGAAGTAGCAAGTAAAACTAATGATGAAGCAGGTGATGGTACAACAACAGCAACTATTTTAGCTCAAGCAATCGTTAAAGAGGGCGTAAAATATGTTACTGCAGGTATGAACCCTATGGATGTTAAAAGAGGAATTGATGCAGCAGTGGATGTTGTTAAACAAAACTTAGTATCTTCGGCAAAAAAAGTTAAGGATAGTGATGAGATTGCACAAGTTGGAACTATTTCCGCTAATGGTGATAAAGAAATTGGAACAATGATTTCTAAGGCTATGCAAAAAGTTGGTAACGAAGGTGTTATTACAGTCGAGGAAAATAAAGGAATTGAAACTGAACTTGATGTTGTTGAGGGTATGCAATTTGATAGAGGGTATTTATCTCCGTATTTTATTACAAATAGTGATAAAATGACAACCGAGTTAGAAAATCCATTTATTCTTTTACATGAAAAAAAATTAACAAACTTACAACCAATGGTTCCACTTTTAGAGGCAGTTGTACAAGCTGGAAGACCGTTGATGATTATTTCTGAGGATGTAGAAGGTGAAGCCTTAGCAACTTTAGTTGTTAATAAACTAAGGGGCGGTTTAAAAGTGGTAGCTGTTAAAGCTCCAGGTTTTGGTGATAGAAGAAAAGCTATGCTTGAGGATATCGCAATTTTAACTGGTGGAAGTGTAATTTCGGAAGATTTAGGAATTAAACTTGAGAATGTTAAATTAGATGATCTTGGGTCATGTAAAAAAATTAAAGTTGATAAAGATAATAGTACTATCGTAAATGGTAGTGGTAAAAAATCTGATATCGAAGCAAGATGTTCCTCAATCAAACAGCAAATTGATGAAACAACCTCTGATTATGATAAAGAAAAACTTCAAGAAAGATTAGCTAAATTAGCTGGTGGAGTTGCTGTAATCAAAGTTGGTGGTGCTACAGAAGTTGAGGTTAAAGAAAGAAAAGACAGAGTTGAAGATGCATTAAATGCAACAAGAGCTGCTGTTGAAGAAGGTATAGTAACAGGTGGTGGATGTGCATTGTTATATGCTGCTCAAGAGCTTGATAAAGTCAAAGCAAAAGGTGAAGATCAAAAAGCTGGTGTTGATTTAGTAAGAAGAGCATTAGAGTCTCCAATTAGACAAATTACTAAAAACGCTGGAGTAGACGGTTCAGTTGTAGTTGGTAAGTTGTTGGAACAGAATAAAAAAACTCACGGCTATGATGCACAAAATGAGGAATATTGTGACATGTTTGCTAAAGGTATTATTGATCCAGTAAAAGTTGTAAGAACTGCACTTCAAGATGCAGCTTCAATTTCTGGATTATTAGTTACAACAGAAGCAATGATAGCTGACAAGCCAGAGGAAAAAGATGCGGCTCCTGCTGGAATGCCCGGTGGAATGGGCGGTATGGGCGGTATGGGTGGAATGGGCGGTATGGGTATGTAATCCCCACTACACTTAAACAAAAATTCAGAAAGGGCAGTCCAATCTGCCCTTTTTTTTTATCTTACATTTTTTTTACTTTTCATGGAAATATTTAGATGTAGTATTTATCAGTGAAAAATAAACCTTTTAGCTACTCTGTCTATTTTATTATCGTTTTATCACTTATTTTTTTTATTTTATATGGATCTATTCTAAGACACCATTACATAGGTGGAAAAAAATTTCCATCTATACAAAAAGTTGCAGTTTTTTTTGCTGAGATACCTTCAAATGTTAAATTTATGATTACATATAAGACATTAGATGGAGATGTCATAAAGCCCTCAAAACAAAATGAAGATCTTAATCAAGAAAATACGATTATTTTCGATAAAGAAAAATTCTTTAAAAAAAAAATAAATGACAATATTAAAAAGGATGAATTGATATTAGTTGCTCGCCACGATGGTAATTTGGGTAGATCAGTCGTTGAACTAAGAGATGTTAATACATTCAAAATATTACATTCATATTTGCCTGATATGAATCAAATTTACAACAATATCGATATGACAAAATCTAAGTCAAAACAATTAAAATCTGAATTTGGAATAAATAGAATACAAATGTCTCATCCTGAAATAAATTCAGATGGTGGGTTAATTTTCATTGCAAATGGACCCCTAGTCAAAGTAGATCAAAATGGCAAAGTTATATGGATTAACTTTGAACAAAATTATCATCATTCAATTAATACAGACTTAGAAGGAAATATTTATGTTTGCTCAGTTGTAGACCTTTCGGATGAATTGAAAAAATATATTCAGCCTTTCAAAAAATTAAACCCCCAGAGAGAATTCAATAATGATGCCATATCTATATTAGATAAAGATGGAAATTTAATATTCTCAAAATCTGTTTCAGATATTTTGGTTGAAAATGGTTATTCAGACGAAGTATTTACTGAAAAAAATATGCTAAATTTTGATCCAATACATCTTAATGACATTCAACCAGTTTTAGAGGATACGCCTTTTTTCAAAAAAGGAGATTTATTTTTAAGTTCAAGAAGTTTAAGTGCTATAATTCTTTATAGACCGTCTAATAATAAGATAATTAAAGTTATTCGAGGTTTTTTTAAAAACCAACATGATGTTGATATCATAGATGATAGAAGAATTTCTATTTACAATAATAATGTAATCTTAGATGTTAATAGTAAAACAGAGGATAGGACTTATAACCAATTGTTAATATATAATTTTGAAACAGATGGTTTCTCTATAAAATTCCAAGATACTTTTATAGAAAATAAAGTTAATACCCATACGGCTGGCTTATCAGATTTTTTAGAGGACGGATCTATAATAGTTGAAGATACTAATAACAACAGAATTTTATATATCAATTCGAATGAAGAAGTTGTGTGGGAATTTAATAACATCAATTCAAAAAATGATCCTTATTTTTTAAGTTGGGCAAGAATAATTGTCTCAGAAAAATCTAAAAAATTAAGAAAACTATTTAATAAATGAAAACTATTTAATAAATCATGATTAAAATATTTATTTTCTCAATCCTGTTTTTTTTTACATCTACATCAGCGTATGCCTACCTTGGGCCTGGAATTGGTGCAGGTGTTTTAGCAGCAACATTGGGTGTGGTTATTGCAATTTTTGCTGCTATTTTTGGTTTAATATGGTTCCCATTAAAAAAATATCTAAAAAAAAAAAAGATAAAAAAAAAAATTGATTAATTATTTACTTACTTTCTTTGTATCAATATGCGTTTATGAATTAATAATCTTTTTAAAATTTTTTAAAATTATTGAAACGAATTTTAAAATTCTTAAAAAAATAATCGATTTATTTAGTAATAAGAAAAACTCTGACTCTATTAAGGAAAAATTAATTATGGATTATTCAAAATCTTTATTTACTTCATCTATTAAAATATTTCTTATAATTTTAGTTATCATATTTTTAATATTTATTATAAATAATTTATTCAGTTCTTTTTATAGTTTTCTATTTTCAAACACCGGTATTATCGAAACTGTAATTATCATAATAATTTATCACTCAATACGAAAAAGAATTAATGCAAAATTATAATTTTATTCAAAAATTTTTACATGATTTATTATTTTCTCGAAAATTTATCAACAAATCATTATTTGAAATAGAAAAATTATTTTTTTTAAAAAAAAAATTAATTAACCATTCACAAATCTTTATTACTGGTCTACCCAGATCTGGTACAACTAGTATTTTAAATTTTATATATTCATCTGGTGAATTTGCTTCTTTAAAATACTCTAATATGCCTTTTATTCTTTCTCCAAATATTTCAAAAATATTTAATAAAAAGTCCTTTGAAAAAAAAGAAAGACTTCATCTAGATAAAATAACATATGACCTCAATAGCCCAGAGGCTTTTGATGAAGTATTTTTAAGTAATAAAATACAATTTATTAAAGATGAATTATCAAATTACTTGAAACTTATATTGATTTCAGAAAATAAATTTAAATATGTTAGCAAAAATAATCTCAATTATAAAAGAATTGATTTACTAACTTCATTATTACCTAATTCAAATTTTATAATTCCAATTAGAGAACCACTCCAACAATGCTTCTCATTAAGTATTCAACATAAACATTTTTGTAATCTGCAAAAAAAAAATGATTTCATAAGAAGATATATGAATTATCTAGGTCATAATGAATTTGGTCTTGATCATAAACCATGGAATAATCCAATTAATTTTCAAGACTTAAATGATATTAATTATTGGTTAGAGCAGTGGTATTTATTTTACTCAAAAATTTACAAAAAATACCAAGCAAATAAAAATTGTATATTCATAATTTACGAAAATTTATCTAATCCAAATTACATAAGAAACATATTAAAAAAAATAAATTTGGACAAAAATAATAATTTAAATTTAAATTATTTTAAAAATTTAAATAAAACAATTGATATAAGCTTTGATAATGAGATTTATCAAAAATCTATAGATATTTATAAAAGTATAAATAAATGATTTCTCGCAGTATGAATATGTAACCCAAGTTGTGCTCAAAAAAAAATCAAAAACTCAGTTATTACAACATTTTTTTTTGTTTACTCGAAAATTTATAAGTTAATAATCAATTACCATGAATATATCCTATGTAACAAACGCAATCAAAGTCGGGGATTTTGAAATCAATAAAAAATTCTTAAAACCTAGAGAATATAAAAAAAAACCAAAAGAAATTCTTTTTCAAACAAATTTAATAAATCTGAGATTTACATTAAATAAAGATATTTTAAGCAAAAAAATTTGCCATGTATATTTTTTTTGCTGTAACGATAAAATTTTTAAAATTGGAGGATCAAATAGCTCAATAGAAGATAACCTGGAAAAATTTTATATAAATCAAGCAATCTCAGGAGGATTCTCCAATAGTAGATTTTTATGTCACATAAAAATTTACGCTTATCTTAAAAATGGATATAAACTTTCAGCTCATGCGATTACGTACGATGACGTTAAAGCGAATATTAAGGAGCTAAATAAAACAGATTCACATATTGTAGGTTTAGATTCAAGGTCTATAGAGGGAATTTTAAAAGATATTTATTTCAAGAAAGAACAAAAATATCCAGAATGGAATTACCAAGAAAACAAAAAAGAATATTCATCAGATGTAAAAATGTATAATCTTATGACTAATTACAAAACTCTTAGAGATAAAAAAAAATCCAAAGCTTTACTTAACAATCATCTACTAATTTCTCATTTTAGGAGATGCAAAAACTATAATCTCGTGTGATTTTTTAACGTGATTGTCACCTTTTTCAATCCTGTTTTTTCCAATTCTGGTCTCACCTTGACCCATCGTATATTGCCAGCTTGGAAAATATTGTTTAAATCCTTTGTAGTATTTTCTTATTGTTGGGCAATCGTTGTAAGATAATATAAAACCACCTTTATGTTTTTTTAACATATCTCTTAATTTTTCATGCTGGAAATCTTTATGATGGACTGGAATATTTCTCATTGGGTAAACCCCTTTAAACATTTTAGAGTCTGAACCTATATAATAAGGAGGATCGCAATACAAAAAATCATTTTTATGTTTTTTTAAAACTTTTTCAAAATCACCATGTTTCACAGATAATTTTCCGGGTTTAAAATTTCTTATTTTTTCTAACATTGCCTGATATTTTTTTTTACTTAAATAAATTTCTGATGTCCATCCCATAAACCCTGGACCGTAAGATAAATTAAAATTATACACGTAATAAACTGCTAAAGTAAGTGGATCTAATTTAACTTCTTTTTTCCAAACTTTATTTAAGATTTTTCGTATTCTCTCAAATTCTGAAAAAGTAGGCTTAAGTTTATTTAATCTTTTAAAAAGTATTTCAGGTTTTTTAATTTGAAAATTCCAATAATTACAAAGAATATCAAAAATATCATAACCAACTACATTAAGTCCTAAAACTTTACTCATTGCTATTTCAATAGATCCACCACCAAAAAATGGAGAGACTACTTTTTTGACATTGTTTGGTAATAATTCAAAAACGTGTCCTACAGCTAAAGATTTTCCACCTGCATATCTGATCGTTGATAAAGCAACTCTTTTGTATTTATTCTGACTTTTGGTATTTTTACTAATAATAGATCTTAAAAAAATTTCTTTTTTTTCTTTTAAATTTAGCGAGCTATTTTTATTAAATAATTTTAGTTGCTGATTCTGCATATATAAATATAACACATCATTGTTTATAAAAACTTGCGATAATGTCAAAAAGATATAGTGGAAAATCATTTAAAGATTCGAGTGTTAAAAAAAAACCTAAATTAAGTTTTAAAGAAAAAAGAAAACTTAAACGCGAAAAGCGAAAAAATACAAATTAGAAAAAAAATACCTATTTTTTTCAAGCCCAGCATGGGTTTTTTTAAGTTTTCAAAAGTATTTAAATATGTATAAGAACCCAGATTTATGAATAATACTATCAGGAATATCACCATAATAGCCCATGTTGATCATGGCAAAACAACCTTAATTGATAACTTAATGAAGCAAAGTGGTTCATTCAGGGAGAACGAGGTTGTAGATGAAAGATTAATGGACTCTGGAGAATTGGAAAAAGAGAGAGGAATAACAATATTGGCTAAGCCTGCCTCAATTAATTGGAAAGATTCAAGAATAAACATAATTGATACACCCGGCCATAGAGACTTTGCTGCTGAAGTTGAAAGAGTACTTAGCATGGCTGACGGAGCTTTATTACTAATAGACTCTGCTGAAGGTGTAATGCCTCAAACAAAATTTGTCTTAGCAAAGGCATTAAAACAAGGTTTAAAGCCAATTGTGGTTATAAATAAATTAGACAAAGCAGATCAAAGAGCTAACGAAGTTCTAGATGAAACATTTGATTTATTTGTAAGTTTAGATGCAAATGAGGAACAGCTAGATTTCCCAGTATTATATGCCAGTGGAAGATCTGGATGGGCTGATCATGAAATTGATGGTCCAAGAGAAAATCTTAATCCTCTTTTAGATAAAATTATAGAGCATGTTAAACCTGCTGAATTAGATAAATCAAAACCTTTTGCTATGCTTTCTACACTTCTTTATGCTGATAGTTTTTTGGGAAGAAGTTTAGTAGGTCGAATTTCTCAAGGAACAGCAAAAGCTAATCAAGCAATTAAGGCAATCAACTTGAAAGGAGAAAAAGTTGATGAAGGTAGATTAACTAAAATTTTTAGATACGAAGGAACCAAAAAAGTTCCAATTGAGGTTGGTGAAGCTGGAGATATTGTAGTAGTTGCAGGTTTAGAAAAGGCCAACGTTGCAGATACTATTTGTGATCTCGAAGTTAGCGAACCAATAAAGGCTACTCCTATAGATCCTCCAACTATGTCAATTACAATAACTGTAAATACATCACCTTTAGCTGGTACAGAAGGTAAAAAACTTACAAGTACACAGATTAGAGATCGATTAGTTCAAGAGGCACAAAATAACGTTGGAATTACATTTACTGAAAATAAGGGAAATGACTCATTTGTGGTTAGTGGTCGAGGTGAATTAATGTTGGAAATTTTACTTACTCAAATGAGAAGAGAAGGTTTTGAAATGACAGTGAGCCCTCCAAAAGTTCTTTATAAAAAAGATGAAAATGGAAACAAGCTTGAGCCAATTGAAGAAATTACGATGGATCTTGATGAAGAGCATTCATCAAAAATAATTGATTCAATGAATAGAAGAAAAGGTAAATTAATAGAATTAAAAGATACTGGTAAAAATAAAAAAAGACTTATATTTCATGCACCGACAAGAGGTTTGATGGGATATACAAGTAGATTTTTAACTCTCACAAAAGGAAATGGTGTGATCAATAGAATTTTTTATGAATATGGTCCATTTGAGGGCGAAATGGAGGGCAGAAGAAATGGTGCTTTAATTTCTATGGAACAAGGAAAGGCTGTTGCTTTTGCAATCTTTAATTTACAGGCTAGAGGAGAAATGTTTGTAACTCATAACGATCCTGTTTATCCAGGAATGATTGTAGGCTTATCACCTAAGCCAGGGGATATGATCATTAATGTTATGAAAGGCAAAAAATTAACTAACATGAGAACGCAAGGTACTGATGAAAATGTTGTCTTAACTCCAGTAAGAAAAATGTCAATTGCTGAACAATTAAGTATGTTAAATATAGATGAAGCTTTAGAAATTACTCCAGAGTCTTGTAGATTGAGAAAAGCTATTCTTGATCCTCATGAAAGAAAAAGAAGTGAAAAATCGGGCGCTGCCGCCTAATCAAAAATTTTATCAACTAAAGACAAACCTAGAGCAACGCAAGGACCAATCCCAAAAGCGAATAAGAGTGTTCCAACACCTACAGTTCCACCTAAATACCAACCAATACTTACAACAGAAATTTCTAAAAAAGCTCTAACAGCTGCTACTGGTAAATTAGTTACTTTTTGTAAACCAATCATTAATCCATCTCTTGGTCCTGCGCCAAGGTTTGAAACTAGATAGATGCCCCCTCCTATTCCAACCATCATTACAGAAATTACTGCTAAGATTAATTGATAAAAATAATTAGATGGGGTTGGTACAAACTTTATACAAAGATCAATCATAAAAGCTATTATTAAGGCATTAAATATAGTACCCATTCCTGGTTTTTGGCCCAAAGGTATCCATAAAATTAATACAGCAATACTTATTAAGAGAGTAATTGTTCCAATACTTAAATTGACATTTAATGATATACCTTGAGCTAAAACACTCCAAGGAGAAGCACCTGTAAAGGAAACAATTAATAAACCCTCACCAAAACCAAATAATGTCAGACCAAAACATAAAAAAAAGAAAGTGGAAAATTTTGGTTTAAAATTATATGGCTTTTCTGAGCTCCAATTTACTTTTGGTATTTTCTTTATTTTTAAAAACATCTTAATAAGTTATTTCTATTATAGATAAAGTCCACTAATGTAATAGCCAAATGAAAAAATTTATAGCCATTTTATTTATTGTAATTTTTCCAATTATTTCCATGGCACATATAGGTCACTACAATAAATATAACAAAATTGAAATGGAGATTTTTAGAAATGGTGAATTAATTGGATACAATTATTATTTTTTTGAGAGAAATGGTGAGGAAACCATTATTACAAATCAATTTAAATTTTCTGTTGTTATCTTAGGAGCAAAAATTTTTGAGGTCGAATCTTATGGTGAAGAAAAATATATCAAAGATCAGTTGATATCATATAATTCTAAAACCCTTCAAAATGATAAAGAAAAATTTGTAAATTTAAATTTAAATAAAAATAGTAAAAAATTTGATATTAAAGGCTCCTCATTCAATGGCGAGGCGAACCTTAATAACGTTATTGGAAATTGGTGGAATCATAAAATTTTACAGGCAGGGTCTCAAATAAGCCCAATATCTGGAAGTATTAAAGAACAGGTTGTTACTTTTATAGGAAAAGAAAAAATTGATCTTTATGGAAAAATTTATGATGCTGATCATTTTACACTTAAATCTAAAGATATGAGCATTCCTAAAGATAAACGATTAGACTTTAATATTTGGTACGATCAACAAAATTTAAGAATTTTAAAAGTGACTTACTCGAGGATGGGTAATTGGGAATACAGATTGAAAAGCTTTGAATAATTTATCTTGAAATTTTTTTAAATAAGTCCTGTGCACTTATCCACCCTGACTCTAGTCTTGGCCCTACAAACCAATCAGCACAAACGCCTATTTTTTTCTTTGGATCCCAATAACTTTTAATTTTGAAAGGTTTTGAATTGGAAGAATATTTCCAACCATGATTAAAAGAAAAATTAATTTTTGTTTTTTTTATATTTGAAAGTTGAAAAAACTTATCAATCATAATTTTTGAATTCTCTTTCTTATTATTTTTATTTTGATTAATCTTTTTATTTGCCCAGTTAAAAGTACTTTGAAGGGTCCATAAATCATATTTTGATTTAAATCTTTTTTTCGAGTTTTCATTACCCGCCCAACCAAGAATTGGATCTTCGAAAAGATAGCTACTATTTGATTTCTTGTTTTTTTTTATAGCAATCATAGTAGTTATATTTGCATCCATTTTTATTGATTTTTTTAAAAAAGAATTATTTATAAATCTTTTAGAGAGTTTTTTTAATTGTGGAAAAGGACAAGTTAAAATAATACTTTTAAAAGATTTCAATTTTCCATCAGCAAATGATAAATGCCAAAGTTTGTTTTTATAATGAATTTTTTTTAATTCACTTTGATAGTTGCACTTAATTTTTTTTAGTAAGTACTTGATAATATCATTGTTTCCATTTTTACCTATAATTTTCAGATGTTTTTTATTTTCTTTTTTTTTGGAGTTAAGAAAAACGTGTTTGCCTCCCCAAACCTTTAAAATTCTTTTTTTAATTAAATCTTTAGTAAATTTTTTAAATTCTGGGGTTTTTGGCGAAAAGTATTGAGTGCCATGATCAAAGCCTATATTGCCTTTCACTCTTTTGAAAGATGCACGACCTCCTGGACCTCTCGCTTTGTCAAATAGGATTACTGAATTTTTTTTATTAAGAAGATTCGCAATTGTAGCTCCGGAAATACCTGAGCCGATTACGCAAAATTCACTCATTTACCAGCAACAACCATTCCCTCAACCATCATGGTAGGTGAATTAGTTGCATATTTAAACTCTAAATCATTTGCGAGGGTAATATTTTTAAACATGTCTTTAAAATTACCTGCAATAGTAATTTCATTTATAGGATACTTAAACTGTCCGTTTTCTACTAAAAACCCTGTTGCACCTACAGAATAATCACCAGTTACAATATTACTTCCGTGTCCTATAGTTTCTGTAATATAGAGACTTTTTGATTTTGAATTCAATAAATCTTTAAAACTAATATTTCCATTTTCAAAATAAAGATTACTTGTCCCTCCACATCTTCCATTTGATTTAAGGTTTAATTTTTTTCCATTGTAAGTATCAATCAAATAATGTTTTAAAATTCCCTGGTCTACTAATTTAAGAGTATCAGTTTTAACCCCCTCGCTATCAAAATTTCTTGAGCCTAAACCTTTGAGTATATCCGGTCTATCTAAAACATTAATTGTATCAGAAAATATTTTTTGGTTAACTTTATCTTTTAAAAAAGAGGTTCCTCTTGATATCGCTGATGATGAAATCGCACTTGCAAAGGTACTTAGTATTCCCTTAGCTATTCTTTTGTCAAAAATTATAGCAATTTTTTCACTACCTATTTTTTTAGGGCTTAATTTTCTAATTGTTTGATCAGCAGCTTGTTTACCTAATTCTCCTGCGTCATCCAAGTCTTTAAGAAAACATTTACTAGAATATTCATAATCTCTCTCCATACTTTTTTCATCTTTTGCAACTGTGACGCTCGAAGCTGTAAATGAAGATGTTTTGTAGCCAGCACAAAAACCTCCACTATTGGCTAAAATAAAATTTGATTTATTTTGAGTAAAACTAGATTCTGTATTAACAATCTTTATATCATTGGAAGCAGCAGATTCTAATTTTTTTAAATAATCTATTTTTTGATCATTTTCTATATGGGTATCGTCATAAAGATTCAAATCCTTAACCTCTTTGGCCAATAAATCTTTATCTGGTAAAGAATTAAATTCATCTTCAGGAGTATTTTTTGTTGTCTCAACACATTTTTCAATCAAAATGTTTAGGTTATCGTCAAGTAAATTAGAGGAAGATATTGATGACTTTTTTTTTCCAATGTAAGTGGTAATGCTTATTCCAAGATCATCTGATCTATTAGACTCGTCTAGTTTTTTATTTCTAAAATTAACAGTTTCAGATACAGAGTTATTAACAATCACACTTGACTCGGTTGCGCCTAATTTTTTAGCCAAACCTAAACAATACGATGCTTTTTTCTTTAGAAATTCTTGATCTTTGACCATTTAAAGTTTTGTGCCCCCAACAGTCATCTTATTAATTAGTATAGATGGTTGAGCAACGCCTACGGGAACACCTTGGCCAGCTTTTCCACATGTTCCAATACCAGGATCCATCATCATGTCATTCCCTACCATAGAAACTTCTTTTAAAATTGAAGGTCCATCTCCAATAAGTGTTGCACCTTTAATTGGAGATCCAATTTTGCCATTAACAATCTCATAAGCTTCAGTACAATTGAATACAAATTTTCCAGAGGTGATATCAACCTGTCCACCACCGAAACTCACAGCAAAAATACCTTTATCTACAGCTTTAATCATCTCATCTTGAGTCTGATTTCCACTCAGCATCATCGTATTTCTCATTCTTGGAAGAACGATATGTCTATAGTTTTCTCTTCTTCCACTACCAGTAGATTTGGTTTTCATTAAACGAGCGTTTAGACGATCTTGCATAAAATTTTTTAAAATCCCATTCTCAATTAAAACAGTTTTTTCTGTCGGGGTTCCCTCATCATCAATCGTAAGACTACCTCTTCTGTTATCAATAGTACCATCATCAACAATTGTAACTCCCTCACTTGCAACTTTTTGGCCCATTAAATTATGAAAAGCTGAGGTTTTTTTTCTGTTAAAATCCCCTTCTAAACCATGACCAACAGCCTCATGAATTAATATTGCTGGCCAGCCAGGTCCTAGCACAACTTTCATTTCACCAGCTGGTGCAGGTTTACTCTCTAAATTTACTGAAGCTATTCTCAAAGCCTCATCACAAACACTTTTCCACTTATCATCTTTTAAATAAGAGTCATAAGATTGTCTTCCCCCAACACCATACACACCCGTCTCTTTTCTCCCATTTTTCTCAAGCATAACGGATACGTTGAATCTTATTAAAGGACGAACATCAGTTAAAGTTTCTCCACCAGATCTAATTATTTCAACCGATTTTTGTTCTCCCAAAAAATTAGCTGTAACTTGTTTAATGTTGTCATCTTTTGAACGTAAATAATTATTTACTTCATTAAGTATTTTAATTTTTTCATTAAGAGATTTTTGTTCAATAGGGTTAATGTTTTCATAATATTTCTTATTAGATTTAGGAATTTCATGATTATAGGTGCCTTTGACAGATTTAAGTGTTAATTTTAAATTTTCTGAAGATTGTTTTAATGAGTTTTTTGAAATTTCGTTAGAGTGAGAATAAGCAACTACTTCATCGGAGATAGCTCTAAACCCAAATCCTAAATCTGAATTATAACTAGAATTTTTTATCTTATTATCATCTAGTAAAATTGACTCAGATTTAGAATTTTCTAAGTACAACTCACCATCATCACATTTTTGAAGAGTATCCGAAATAATATTTTCAGCCTCACTTCTTGATAGGTCAGATTTTTCAAAGAAATTACTCATAGAAGACATTAAATAAATTGTTTCAAAGATTTTTCAACTAGAGTATTTTACGCATGTACATATATGGGACAAATTAGTAATAAAACATCTAATTATGAAAGTTTATTTTAATAATTCTTGTAAAATTTGTAAGGCAGAAATTGATCTCTATAAGAAGGAAGAAATAGAGGAAATTGATTGGGTTGATATTACAGATAATGAATTAGCTGAACAAGAAACCTCTAAAGATAGTAAACAACTTTTGAGAAGACTGCATGTAAAAGATGGTGAGAAAGTTATTGGAGGTGCAGAAGCTTTTTTATTATTATGGAAAAAAATGCCAAAATATAAATTTTTATATAACTTTTTTAAGCTGCCAATAGTTTTTACTTTATTTTCTTTAATTTATGAAATAGTTGCATTTTTACTTTATCTTAAAAACAAAAAACAACTAAAAAATTAACTAAAAAAAAATAGTAAAAATTCACTTAACAAAGACATTGAAGCTATAAACATTATTAATACAATTGAATACATCCATAATACAAATTTATTTTTTTTTCTTCTTAATCTTACAAAATCTTTATCATCTAAATCTGAAATATCTCTATCACCTACCACAGGATAATCGTAAGTAAAACGCCAAGTACTATCTCCAAGTCTCGGATCCAAATTATTATAATAAGTAATCCAGGCTATCAAATATTTTAATATCAAATATAAAATAATGAGAACAACAGAACCAAAAATCATAAAAAATATTATATATCCAATTAAATTAATTTAATTATCTTTTTTTAATCTTTTTTTGGCAATTAGTTGCGTCAAGGAGTCTACCATTGTGTCTGAAGCTTTAAAGATATCGATACTTTTAAATTCATGAGAAAGATTTTTTTCAGGATTTGTTTTATCTTCTATTATAATTCCCTCATCAGGAGAGTTGTTTTTAATGTAAATTAATAATAGCCACTCATCATCTTCTGATTCATCCCATTTAATAAAAACTTCTCCCGTTTCAAATCTTCTATCAATACATCGTAAAATAGACATATCGCGAGTTACATGTCTTTTATTTAATTGAAAAACCAAACTACTAGCACTTCGGTAAAAACTTTCGAGAGCAAACTCAACTTTTTGTCTTGCTAATGTATAATCTCTCTCTTTTTGGAGTAAAGTTTCTCTATCCTCATCTCCTTGAAGTTTTACACCTAAAGCCTCAACTCGTTCTTTAATTTTTTTATCTCTAATGATACGATACTTTTCTTTAAGTTTATCAATTCTTTCTTGTAAACCTTGGTAGTCCTCTCTTTTTTCTCTAAGCGCAATTTTTTCAAGTTTTTCTAATTCTTTTACTTCTCTAATTCTAAATTTCTCAATTTGACGTTCTAATTGAAGTTGTTTTAAAAATTGTTTTTGTTTTTCTGCCTGTTCACTTCTTAAGATGGCCTGTTCTTTTCTTAAAAACAATTTAATGTCCCTATTTCTTTGTTTTTCTAGTCTAGCTTCTTCTTTGAGAGCTCTTTCCTTTAGCTTTATTTTTTCAGCTTCTTCTTGAATTTTTTGTTTTTGAATTTCAATTTTTTCTCTTCTTTCTTTTTCAATTTGCTCTAGTTTGATTCTTCTTTTTTCCTCATCTTTAAGCTCTTTATAATTAGAAATTGTCTCTGAAATTTTATCAAAAAATCTTTGTATATATTTTTCTGGATTTAAATTAATTCTAAATTGTAATTTTGGTTTTAAAGATAGTTGAAACCTAACAAATCTTGATGTTAAGCTTTGTTTTTTTGATTTAATTGATCTAGTATCAATTTTTTTAAGCTTAATTTTTTTCTTTTTTTTTTCAGACTTTTTAATACTTTTTTTAAATTTTTTTTTTTTTTTATGAATCTTTCTAAAGAGACTGCTTTTCAATTTCTTTTTAATAATCTTATTTTTTTTTTTAGAATTTTTTCTCTTTTTTTTCATTTAAAGGAAAGTGGATTCTAACAAGTATTTATTGATAAATATAGTCTCTTGTAACTGGTGTTGATCTGTAATTTTTTGTAAGTTGAAATTGATATACAACTTGATCGCCCCACTTAAATGCCATTTCACATCCTGTAAGGTAGAATTCCCACATTCTAAAAAATTTTTCATCAAACATTCGAACAATTTTCTCTTTGTTTTTTATACAATTTTCCTTCCAATGTCTTAAAGTATGAGAATAATGCAATCTTAATACCTCAATATCTGTTACAACTAATCCAGCTCTTTCTATAGGAGTTGTAACCTCACTCAAGCTTGGCGTGTATCCACCTGGAAAAATATATTTTGTAATCCAAGGATGAGGGTCCCTGGGAGGGTTAACAGATCCTATAGTGTGTATTAAAGAAACCCCATCATCTGTTAAAAGATTTTCAACTTGATTAAAAAATTTTTTATAAAATTTTCGTCCAACATGCTCAAACATTCCAACACTTACAATTCTATCAAATTTTTCATTTAATTCCCTGTAATCTATTAATTTAAAATTAACTTGATTCTCTAAATTAAGATCTTTTACTTTTTTATTACAATAGTTGAATTGATTTTCAGACAAAGTAATACCCGTGACCTCACATTTTGTACTTTTAGCAATATCAATAGCTAATGATCCCCATCCACAACCTATATCCAATACTTTTTGATTAGATTTAATATTTAATTTTTTAATTATATGTTTAATTTTATTATTTTGTGCTGTTTCGAGATTGTCATTTTCATTTTTAAAATATGCACATGAGTATTGTCTCTTTGGATCTAAAAATAAATCATATAAATCATCTGAAATATCATAATGATGAGCAACATTCATTTTAGATTTTTTAATGAAATTAAAATTAGTAAAATATCTGTATGATCCTCTTAATCTATTAATTAAATAACTAAAAAAATTTACCTCACCTCTTCCAATATTCATTAAAGCTAAATCTAAAAAATCAGTTAGAGTTCCATTTTCAATTATAATTTCTCCATTAGTATATGCCTCTCCAAAATATAAATCTGGATGAAGTAGTAATTTGTAATGAAGTTTTTTATTTAAAATTTTCAATTTTAAAGGTTCATCATTTGGATTGCCAATTATATAATCTTTTGCGTTAGCATCGGTCAAAATGAAACCGCCTTTTTTAATTATTTTATTTAAGAATCGAGCTAATTGCATATCAGGCTGCTAGTGTTATCTTTGTTGAAAAATCTAAATCATTTAAAGATTTTATCAAATTTTTTTCTTCAATCTCATTCAAAAGTCTTAAAGGTGGTAAAATGTTTTCATAAATTTTGTTTTTTTTAGAATACAGCGTATGTAGTGCAGAAATCAGATTATATTTATCGAACACACTTCTAACATCAATTAATTTTTTATTGACTGATTGTTGTTTATTTGAAAAATAATCATCATAAACTTTTCTTGATAATTTTGCGGTCACATTACATGTTGCAGTGATTACACCTGAACAACCTATTTCCAAGCCTTTCAATAATTTTGTCTCTGATCCAGGAAAAATAGAAAAGTTTTCTAATTTTAAATTTTCATAAACATTATATGAGCTATCTTTAATTCCAATTATTTGTTGTGGAAATCTTTTTGCTAATTTTTTTATACATTCTAAACTAAATTTATAACCGCATAATTTTTCAAAATTGTAAAGAATAATTTTACTCTCAGGAATTGCATCTACTATCTTTGAGTAAAATTTTATAACTTCTTCATCATTGTATTTATAATAAGCTGGCGGCATAATTAAAAATTTTTCAAAATTTAGTGAGCTTGCAATTTTTAAAAAATTAATTGTTTCATTTAAAGAATTTAATCCTGTGCCAATCAAATGGTTATCTTTATATTTCGTCTCAGAAAGTCTATTTAAAAGTTTTATTTTTTCAGAAATTGATATTAATTGGGCCTGACCTGTGCTCCCAAATATCGCCGTACCATGACATCCATCTGTAATGAGTTTTTCTGCATGTTTTATAGTTTCAGGTATATTTAGGCTCAAATTCTGATTTAAAATTGACATTGAAGCTGCAAATATTCCTTTTATTTTTGTCATATAGAAAATTTATCTAAAAAAAACATTTAGTAAAGTTTATAAATATCTTATGAAAATATTAGCTTTACAGAGCAGAATGGGTATTGGAGATACCATAATATTTTTACCCTATATAAAAGCAATCTCAGAAAAATTTAATTCACCTGTGAGTATATTGGTCAAAGAAAACTCAAAAGCTGATCAATACTTATTTGGAGCAAGTTATATAGATGAAATAATTATTTTAGATAGAACAAAAAAAACTCAAAGTAGACATAGTGGTTTATTTGGAGGATTAAACTTAATTAAAGATCTTAAAAAATATAATTTTAATAAAATTTTTATATTTAATTCTTCACTAAGATATCATTTGATCGCAAAATTATCTAATATTAAAGAAATTTATCAATACCCTCTTTTCGAAAAAAAATATCAACATATTACTAATACTCCAAAAAAATTTATTAATGATAATTTAGGAATAAATGTAAATGATGATCCTAAAATTGAACTGAATGAGAATTTAATTCAAAATGCAGTCAAAAATTTTAAAATAGATAAAAATAAGATGAATATATTACTTGGGATTGGTGGATCAGGACCAACTAAAAGAATACCAGCCGATACTTTTTTAAGTGTAATTAAGAAAATAATAGAAATAAAAAATTGCAATTTTTTTCTCGCGACTGGAAAAAATAAAGATGAACAAATTATATTAAATCAAATTATGGATTCAAATTATAAAAAAATATGTCAGCCGTTAGATAGTCTTTCTATTAAAGAAATTTTACCTATAATTAAAAATTGCAATGTCTCTATATGTAATGACTCAAGTTTTAGTCATTTGTCTGCTGCTTTAGGCATTAAAACAATTACTTTAATGGCCGATACTCCACTAACCTATGGGAATTATAGTTCAAAAATGTATCCAATAATACCTGATGATGTGAAAATAGTTACACACAATACAAATGGAAAAGATAAAATAAATTCTAAAAAAATATTTGAAAAATTTATGGAAATAATAAATTAAGAAATATCTTTTAACACTATTTCTTTCGCCTCATTAACAATTGATGATAAACGAGAGGTCTCGGGGGAAACATCTGGATGAATTTTTTTCTGAATTTTGATATAAGCTTTATTTACATCATCTTTCGTAATTTTTTTATCTGGTTCTAAATTTAAAATTCTATACGCCTCTTGTACTGAAATAGATGAAGCATTATTTGCATTTGATTGATTAAAAGAAAATCTTCCAGATCCTCTTAGTGTTTGGATTAGTCTATAAAGAGATATCAATTGAAAAATTGACAGCCCTTTTAGTTTTATTAATGCAAGACTTGCTAAAGTAAGAGGCAAAGTTAACAAAAATTTCCCACCAACAGCAAATAAGATTGCTAAAGCAAATAGAGAAACGATAATCAAAATTCTTAGACTTTTTGATATCTTTTTTGATGAAATATTACTAACAATCCTTAATAAGAAATAAAAAATTGTTAATATTACTAAAGTATAGATAATTATATTCATATAATTTTATTTTATGAAAATACCACAACTTAGAAAAAAACCAGAAATAAAAACTTGTCACAATGTTACTTGGGAAGATAATTATAGTTGGATTCACCAAGAAAATATTCTTGATGTATTAAAAGATAGTTCAAAATTACTTCCTGAAATTAAAAAATATCTTGAGGAAGAAAATGATTATACAGATTACAATTTGAAGGATACGAAAGAATGCCAAAAAAAACTATTTCAGGAAATTAAAGGAAGAATTAAATTAGATGATGAGTCTTTGCCATTTAAAGATAAAAAATACGAGTATTGGACTAAAACAACAACTGAAGGAAATTACTCAATTAAATTAAGAAAAAAGATTGGTCATAAAGAAATTGAAGAGATATGGAATGGGGATAAAGAAAAAGCAAAGTTAAAAACAGAATATTTTGGTGTTGGAGATTTGGAAATAAGTTATAACGATAGATATTTAGGATACTCTTTAGACTTAAAAGGTTCTGAATACTACACTATTTATTTAAGAGATATACAATCAGGAAAATTAATCTCAGAAAGAATTAAAGACACTAACGGAGGTGTAACTTTTAGTTTAGATGATAAATATATATTCTACTCTCAACTTGATGAATTTCATAGACCTAGAAAAATTTATAGACACAAAATTGGAACTTCTTGTAAAAATGATGAATTAATTTTTGAGGAAAAAAGCGAAGCATTTACAGTTGGAATAGGATTAAGTGCAGACGAGAAATATTTTTTTATTACAACATCTGATCATAATACGTCTGAACAATATTATTTTGCAGTAAATGAGAACAAACCAAAACCAAAACTAATCAAAAAAAGAAAAAAAGGAGTAATTTACTCTGTTTCATCATGGCAAAATTATTTCTATTGTCATACAAATGAGGATGCTGAAGATTTCAAAATTGACAGATGTTCTAATTTAGACAAACAAAATTGGGAACCTTATATTGCAGCTAAAGATGGAGTTCTAATTGGAGGATTAATATTTTTAGAAAACTGGATTATTAGAGGAGAAAAATCAAATGCTTTAGATAAATTATTCGTGAGAAATAAAAAAACCAATTTAGAGCAAGAGTTAATATTCTCAGATGAAAAAGTAATAGTACCAGGAATATCATTGAAACAAAGAGATAGAAATACAGATTTTGTATATTTATCTTACTCATCACCGAAAACTCCAGGCAAAATTTATTTATATAATTTAAAAACTAAAGAAAAAAAATTAGTTAAAAACCAAGAAATTCCATCAGGTCATAATCCTGAAGATTATATAGTTGATAGATTGCAATGTAATTCACATGATGGGAAATCTATTCCAATTACAATAACCAGGCATAAAAATACTAAACTCGATGGATCTGCAAATTTGCTTCTTTATGGTTATGGATCTTATGGAAGTTCTATGTCTCCAGATTTTTCCTCAACTAGACTTAGTTTGATTAATAGAGATATTATTTGGGTAACAGCACACATAAGGGGTGGGATGGAAAGAGGAATGAGATGGTGGAAAGAAGGAAAGTTATTAAATAAAAAAAACACTTTTAAAGATTATATTGCCGTGGCAAATTTTTTAATTAAAAATCAATTTACATCTAAACAAAAAATAATTGGCATGGGAGGTTCTGCGGGAGGATTACTAATGGGTGCGGTTATTAATGAAGCGCCAGAATTATTCCTTGGTATTGTGATGGCAGTGCCTTTCGTAGACTCTTTGACTACAAATTTAGATCACTCACTTCCATTGACGATTGGCGAATTTGATGAATTTGGCAACGCAAAAGAGAATAAAAAACATTTTGATTATATTTTTTCTTACGCACCATACAACAATATAAAAAAAATGGACTACCCACATATGTTAATTACCACGAGCTTAAGTGATAACAGAGTCTTGTTTGACGAACCTGCAAAATTTACTGCAAAACTCCGGGATTATAAAACTGATAATAATCTTCTTTTATTGAAAACGGAAATGAATGCGGGTCATGGTGGAAAATCTGGTAGAGATGGGGCAATAGAAGAAATTGCTCTCGATTACGCATTTATTTTGAAAATCTCTAAAAAAATATAAGCATACAAGACTTGAAAATTAAAATTTAATTACTACATAAAGTTTATAAGTCGCCTATTGGGGCTTATATAAAATAACTTGCTTTAAAAGGAGGATATGTATGACAAGTAAGGATTTATCTATATTCAACTCTCTAAGACCTTTCTCAATTGGTTTTGATGATATGTTTGATCAATTTGAAAGTATGTTGGGAAATGGAAATTTGACAATGCAGTCAAATTACCCACCCTACAATATTAGAAAGACTGGAAAAGACAACTATTCAATAGAGGTTGCTCTAGCTGGTTTTAATAAAAAAGATGTTGAAGTTGAGTTTGAGGATAATTTATTAACTGTAAGAACTAAACAAGTTAATAAATCAGAGGAAAAGAGTGAAGATGGTAAAATTTTACATAAAGGTATTTCACAAAGACAATTTGCTAGATCGTTTACTATTGCAGATGATGTAAAGGTTAATGGTGCAGAGTTGAAAGATGGTCTTTTAACAATTGATTGTGAAAGAATTTTACCTGATCACAAAAAGAAAAGGCTTATTGAGATCAAATAAGAAATTGCCTTACTTGCGGGGATCATGCTCCGCAAGTATATCTAGAAACATCCATTTGAAACAAATCCAACGACTACAGAGTCTGAATTCAACTCAAACTTTCTCTCACATGGAATGCCATATTTTTTAGTTTTATAAACAAGCTCTAAATTTCCTTTGTTGTTTCTGTAATCTTCATCAGGATTTCCCAAATCAATTTTAAGTACTGCTGATGTCTTTCCAATATATTTACTTAATTTTTCATTTTCTTTTTCGACAATATCTTTTGTTTTCTCTTTAACAGTTTGACAACCCAATATTAAAAAGTTTAAAAAACAAATAATAAATATTAATTTTATTTTTTGCACATTTTTACTTTACCATCAAATTTAAAGCATAAATATAAACTTACTAGTTGTATTTTGTGAATAAAATTACAATTATCAAAGTATTTACTTAAAGAATCACATACCTAATAACTATTAGGAGGAAAAATGTTAGATAAATATTTTGATTACAAAAAACATAAAACAGATTTTAAAACCGAAGTAATAGCAGGAACAACAACGTTCTTAACTATGGCTTATATAATGTTTTTAAATCCTTTCATTTTATCAGGAGAATTTGCTGGACCTGAAAAAGGTTTCTTTGATTTTGGTGCAGTTTACACTGCAACAATTTTAGCTACAGCACTTGCATGTTTTATAATGGCTTTTTACGGAAAAACTTGGCCAATAGGACTAGCGCCTGGAATGGGAATAAATGCATTTGTTGCTTTCGGAGTTTGTGCCGGTATGGGATATACACCTCAAGAAGCATTAGGGGCAGTATTGGTCGCGGGTATTCTATTTTTAATAATATCTTTAACACCAATAAGAGCATGGTTAATAAATTCTATTCCAAAAAGTTTAAAACTAGGAATTGGAGCAGGTATAGGATTATTCCTAGCAATTATTGGTCTTCAAATCATGGAGGTTGTTGTCGATAATCCTGTAACATTAGTACAACTTGGTAACTTAAGTGATCCGTTAGTTTTGCTTGGATGTGCAACATTTATAGCAATAATTGTTCTAGATAAAATGAATGTTAAAGGAAATATAATTATAGGTATTTTAGTATTTAGTATTATTGCTTGGGCTACGGGACTAGCTAAATTCAATGGTATTGCAAGCTCACCGCCACCGATGACTTATCTATTTGAATTTGATCTATCAGCGGCAATGACAGCGGGAATGTCAACTGTAATATTTACTCTATTGTTTATTGATTTTTTTGATACAGCTGGAACTTTGACTTCAGTTGCTAATGTAGCTGGTAAAGTTGATAAAGATGGAAAGGTTAAAGATATCAATAAAGCGATGTTATCAGACAGCGTAAGTACAGTTGCTGGTGCCATGATGGGAACAACAACTGTTACTAGTTATGTAGAATCTGGAGCTGGTGTTAAAGCAGGAGGAAAAACTGGAATGACTTCCTTGGTAATAGGAATATTATTTTTAGCATGTATATTTTTTGCTCCTTTAGCAACTAGTTTACCAAAACAAATTGATGGGGCCGCTTTGCTTTTTGTATCAGTGCTTTTTATAAGAAACATTACTGATATAGAGTGGAATGATATTTCAGAGTCTGCTCCAGCTATACTTGCAATGATATCAATGCCTTTAACTTATAGTATAAGTAATGGTATTGCTTTAGCTTTTATATCTTATGCTTTGATCAAAATATTTACTGGTAAATTTTCAAGCACCTCGCCAGCAATATGGGTTGTAGCAATATTAAGCGTTGTAAGTTTTGCAGTGGCTTAATTAGTTATTCTATTCAGGGCCAGTTTTTAATTGGCCCTGTTTTTTTCTACAATTTTTTCTATAGACAATTCCTCATAATGTTCAGTAGGTTGAACAATCCAAGGGTCAGAATTTAATCTAATTGGGCAAAAATCAGGTTCAAAAGTAGAAGATCTTTTTTTCCATAAACATGCAGTTTTTACCTCTTTAATATAATTTTTTGTTGGCCCATAATTTTTTAACCACTCAATACTCTTATTTAATGTCAAACCTGTGTCTGAAAGATCATCTATTAAAAGTACTTTGTTAAAATCTTCATTCTTTGCTAATGAACTAATTTCTCTTGCAAATATAAGTTGCCCTTGTTGATCCTCTATACCTTTACCGGAATAACTTTGTATTACTATGTAAGCTATGGGTAATTTTAAAATTCTTGATAAAATGTCAATAATTGGAGCTGCACCCCTCATAATGCCAACTAAAACTGTTGGTTTATAGTTTTTATGAATTTGTATTGCTAATTTTTCAACAATTTGAGTATATTCATCAAAATTGATAATTAATTTCTCTGCCATAAAATTTATTATCATAATTGAAATTATTAAAAAAGGAGAAATGATGAAAGGTTATTGGATAAGTTTATATTCTAAAGTAAATAATCAAGATAATTTAAAAAGATATGCTGAAACTGTAACACCTATAATAAAAAAATATGGTGGCGTTCCTCTTGTAAGGGGAGGAAAACATACAACTTTTGATGGTGAAGATTTTTCTAGGACAGTTGTATGGGAATTTCCAAGCTATGAACAGGCATTAAAATGTCATGAGTCTAAGGAGTATCAAGATGGTTGGAACCTAGCAAAGACCACTACTTCAAGACATATGCAAGTGATTGAGGGTTTTAGTATTGAATAGGTTCTGGATCTATACTTCTCCATAAATACCATGTTGCCACTGAGCAGTATGGAGTAAATCTTTTCTTTAGTAATTTTACAAAATTCTCTGGTGGTAAATATTTTTTTTTATAATTTTTTGAAATAGATCTTAACAGACCTATATCTTGAACTGGCCAAATATTAGATCTATTATATGTAAACAGCAAAATCATCTCAGCAGACCATCTTCCTATTTGTCTTAAAGTAGACAAGTATTCTATAGCTTCCTCATCTTCCATCTTTTCAATTAACTTGGGATTAAAAGACTTATTTATAATTTGTTTAGCAAGACTTTTGATTCCTAAGACTTTCTGACGACTCAAACCACAACTTTTAAGTTGTTCAAAACTTAAATTGGAAACAGTCTTTGCGTTAATTTTATTGCCACATTTCCTTTTAAATTTTAAAAAAACAGAATTTGCTGCAGAAACACTTATCTGTTGACCAATTATACTCTTGCATAAAGAGAAAAAAATATCTTTTCTTGATGTCAAAATAATCTCTGATGGGCTTTTGTAATTTTGTATTAATTTAGACATTATTTTATCTTTTTTCGCTAAATATTTTTTAGCTTTATTCCAATATTTTGGTACTTTAGTCATTGATAGTTTTAGAGGTAATAATTTTTTTGTTATATATTTCTCTTCTAAAAATTATCAATGTTGAAATGATAACTAAGAAAGCACCAATAAGTGTTTTGATTGTTGGTATCTCACCCCAAATAAAATAACCAAAAATTATAGCAAAAACTAAAGCCAAATATTTTAAAGGAGTTACAAGAGAAACCTCTGAGTATTTGTAGGATTGACTGAGCCATAAATTTGCAACTCCACCAAAAATACCAACTAGTGACAATAAAATTAAATGATTAAAACTTGGCATCACCCAACCTTGGGGAATAGTAAAAAAACTCAATATAGTTATAGATAAAGAAAAATAAAATGAAATTAACCAAACAGGCTCTGTCGTAGAAAGTTGTCTAATTGCAATCGCAACATATGAAAGTCCTAAACAAAAAATTATAGGAAACACATAATATATATTTAACTCGGTGATACCTGGTTCTGTAATTATTATAATACCCAAAAATCCAATTATCACCGCTAACCATCTAAAGATTCCAACTCTTTCGCTCAGTAAAAATATAGAAAAAATAGTTGTAAAGATTGGAGCTGCAAATGATATACTAACAACTGTTGCCAACGGCAATTCTCTTAAAGCAATAAAAATTGCAACTAATGCTACTAATCCTGATGCACATCTTAGAAAATGTAAGCCCGGTCTATCCGTTTTATAAAAATTGTGTAATCTCTCTTTAGGAATGATAAATAAATAAAATATAATTCCAATAAATCCTCTAAAAAATAATACCTGTCCTATAGGATAATCAACAGACCATTTTACGATTACATCCATTAGAGAAAACGCACAAATGGACAAAAACATGTACAAAAAACCTAATTGATTTTTACTCAGCATATGAATAATTTGTAAATTAATTTAAATCATAATCAATGGAAATAGCAGTTTTAGCATTAGGGTGTTTTTGGGGTCCAGAAATCAAGTTTAGCAAAATTAATGGCATCATTAAAACAGAGGTTGGATATTGCGGGGGCAATAGCCCAAAAACAAGTTACAAAGAAGTGTGTACTGGTAATACAAATCATGCTGAAGTTGTCAAACTTGATTTTGATGAAAAAATAATTTCTTATGAAAAGATTTTAAAAATTTTTTTTCAAATACATGATCCAACTACATTAAATTCTCAAGGACCAGATTTTGGTACACAATATAGAAGTGAAATATTTATTTTAAATGATAAACAGAAAGTGGTAGCTGAAAAAGTATTAAACGACGTAAATGATAGATTATCTGGTAAAGTTGTAACTAAAATTTCTTTCTTAAAAAATTATTGTCCAGCTGAAGAATATCACCAGAAATATTTAGAAAAAAGATAGAATGTCATTAGTTGAAACAAAATGGTTAGAAAAAAATCTTTATAATGTAAAGATTATTGATTGTTCGTGGCATATGCCACATACCTTGAGAGACGGATATCAGGAATATAAATTAAATCATATACCTGGTGCAATTTTTTTTGATTTAGACAAAAATTCAAAAAAAAATACTTCCCTACCACACATGTTAACCGACAAAAAAGATTGGGAAAAAATAGTTTCAAAAATGGGAATAAATATAAATGATAAGATAGTTGTTTACGATAATTCAGATGTAATAAGTTCTTGCCGTTGCTGGTTCAATTTCATTTACTTCGGACATGATCCTAAATTGATACATGTTCTAAATGGAGGACTAAAAAAATGGATTAAAGAAAATAGAAAAATTAGTTCGACTGAATTAAAGATTAACTTTTCTAATTACAAAAGTGATGAAAAAAAAGAACTAGTTAAGAATAAAAATTTAATTGATAAAAACATAATTTCCCAAAAATTTAAAATTATCGACGGAAGAAGCAAGGAAAGATTTGAGGGAAAGGTCCCTGAGCCACGAAAAGGATTAAGGAGTGGATCAATAAAAAATTCTTTATGTATACCTTTCGACTATTGTCTTAATAATGATAAAACTTTTAAAAATAAAAATGAACTTAAAACTATTTTTGAATCTTTCATAGATGATTTGAATGATAAAGATATTGTTTTTTCCTGTGGTTCCGGAGTTACTGCGTGTGTTTTGGCACTAGCTTATTCTCTAATAAATGATAAATATCAACCTTGTATTTATGATGGCTCTTGGGCCGAATACGGATTAATTTAAATTTTATATGAAAAGATCTACAAAAACTATTTCAATAATATTTGTATTTTTTTTAATAATTACAATTGTAATTGTTGGAAGATCTATGATTGGCAATCATTTTAAAAAAAAATTCAGTAAGATACCACCGCCAGGAATAATTGTAACTGAGGTTATTGAAAAAGAATTCTCTGAACAAATAGAAACTTACGGTACAGCAATTTCTAAAAAATCAAAAACTTTTAAGATTAAAAAAGATGATCTTTTTGAGGATTTAAAACTTAAGAATTTTATTAAAAAAGGAGATGTTTTAATTAAATTGAAAAGTGGGGATATATTGGCTCCATTTAGTGGAGTTCTTGGCTACACAGGTTTAACTGAAGACATTCTTGTTTCAAACAACATATTTATCATTACACTTGATGATAACTCAATAATTTACTCAGATATTAAAATTCCAGAAAATTACTCTAAATTTATAAAAAAAGGTCTTCCAGTCGAAGTTACCTTATCTAGTTTCAAAGATAAAACTTTTTCAGGTGAAATAGATTTTGTTTCAAGCAGAATAAATGCAGACACCAGAAGTTTATTATCAAGAATAAAAGTGAAAAACGAAAATTTAGAATTAATCTCAGGTTCACTTTTAGAGGTAAAAGTTAAATTTGATTTGAGAAATTCTTTAAGTGTACCTGATACGAGTGTGATGATAGAGGGTGATAAATCATATGTTTACAAAATTAATGCAGAAAATATTGCAAATAAAACTGAGGTAAAAACTGGCCTTAGAGGCGATCGTAACATTGAAATAATTTCAGGCTTAATTGTGGGTGATATAATTGTAGCTGAGGGTCTAAAAAAGGTAAGGCCTAGTGGAAAAATAAAACCTATAAATAAATAATGTTTATTACTGAATTAAGTATTAAAAGACCGACAGTATCATGGGTTATGTCCCTAATACTGATCATATTTGGTTTATTTGTTTTTTGGAAATTGCCTGTTAGAGAATTGCCCAATGGAATTCAGCCACCTGTTGTTCAAGTTCAAGTGGACTACAAATCTGCATCAGCTTCGATAGTAGATCAAGAAGTTACACAAGTTGTTGAGGATGTTATTGGTGGGGCTGAAGGTATAAAAAATATAGACTCGAAATCTGAAAATGGAAGAAGCACAATTAATGTTGAATTTGATACGAGTATTGATCTAGATAATGCTGCCAATGATATAAGAGAGAGAGTTGCAAGAGTTGTGGATAACTTGCCAACCGAGTCAGACCCACCACAAATACTTAAACGAGCTGCAGGGTTTACAACAACTATGTGGCTGTCATTATCCTCACCCTCATGGAGCGACCTTGAATTAGGAGATTACGCAGAGAGATATCTTGTAGACCAATTTTCAAGTGTTAAAAATGTTGGAAGAATAAGGGTTGGTGGATTAAGAGAATTAAGCATTAGAGTATGGATTGATCCTATTAAACTTGCAGCTAATGATTTAACCATTAAAGAAGTTGAATTTGCAATTCGTGGAGAAAATATAAGTTTGCCTGCAGGAACGTTGGAAGCAGATAATATCGATTTAACACTAAATCTAGATAAATCATACAACGATATTGAAACTATAAAACAAATACCCATCAAAAAAACTAGTAATCGTGTAATTCTGTTATCAGATGTAGCAAACGTTGAATTCGGCCCAGTATCAGAGAAAACTCTTTTTAAAGCTCAGACTAAAGATCAAATAAATTTGAAAACTGTAGGAATAGGTATCTACGCAAGAAGTGGTGCTTCAACAGTAGAACTTTCAAATGATATTAAAAAAAAAATTGTCGAAGTAAAAAAATCTTTACCAGAAGAATTAGATTTGAGAGTTTCTTTCAATAGGGCTAACTATGTTGAGGCCGCCATTGAAGAAGTTTATAAAACTTTGATAATCGCTTTTGTTTTAGTAGTATTGATAATTTATTTATTTTTAGGGAATTTAAAGGCAGTCATTGTGCCTGCTATTGCACTCCCTGTGAGTTTAATAGCATCCTTTCTAGGCTTATACATATTTGGTCTTTCTATCAACATTTTTGTACTTTTAAGTTTTATTTTAGCAATTGGTATAATCACAGATGACTCGGTAATTATGACAGATGCAATTTATAGAAGAATAGAGAATGGTGAGACACCGCTCGTTGCAGCTTATAAAGGCTCTAAACAAATTTCCTTTGCTATCGTTGCTACAACACTAATTTTAGTAGCAGTTTTCTTACCATTAATATTTATAGAGGGAATTTCTGGAACATTATTTAGAGAAACAGCGATTGCATTATCTTTTTCAATTGTAGTTTCTTCTTTTGTTGCATTAACTTTGTCACCAATGCTTGCAAGTAAATTTTTATACAAAAAAAAATCGAAAAAAATTTTTATTCAAAAGTTTGAAAAAATTTTTTCCAACTTCGCTAAATTTTATGAGGAAACTTTGGTTAATGTTATTAATAAAACTAAAAGTGTAGGTTTTTTTATTATTTTTATAATAATTGCCTCAGTACTTTTATTTAGTTTCTCAAAAAAAGAACTTTTGCCTATGGAGGATCGAGGAGCATATCTAATAATTGGCTCAACTGATGAAGGAAGTTCTTTTGAATATACTCAAGAACAAGCCCAAAAAGTAGAGGCAAGACTTATTCCTTTGCTACAAGCTGAGGATAGTCCATATTCAAGATTTATAATGCGTGTTCCAGGATTTGGAAATTCAGCTAATTCATATAATAGCTTTATAATAATCGCTCTCCTTGATGATTGGAAAAATCGTAAAAAAGGTCAACAAGTTGTTCTTAGAGAGGCAATTGGGAAAATAGTAACTTTACCCCAAGCCCTGGCTTTTCCTATATCTCCTCAATCTATCAGAGTATCAAATTACAACAAACCAGTTCAAATGGTCATTTATGGAAATACTTATGAAGAACTTGAGGCGATACAAAAAAAAGTTATACGAACACTCAGATCTAATAAAAATCTCTCAAGAATTGAGTCTGATTACAATCGAAACAAACCAGAAGTAAAATTAATTATAAATAAAAATAAAGCCAAAGATTTAGGTGTTTCAACTAAATCGATTGGTGAATCACTTGAAACACTTTATGGTGGTAAAAAGATAACGACTTTTAGCAAACTGGGCAAAGAATATCCAATAATTGTTCAACAATATTTATCTGATCGACGAAATAAAGAGGGTGTTTCGAAAATATTTGTTCGCTCTGAAACAAATGGAAAATTAATATCTTTAGCAAATCTTGTTAGTTTTAAGGAAGAAGGTTCAGCAAAAGAACTTGCTAGATATAATAGACAACGAGCAGTAACAATTTCTGCAAATATTAGTGAAGGGTACACATTAACAGAGGCGATTAAATACTTCGAAAATGTGATGGTTGATTTAACACCAGAAACCCAAATTACTTGGAAAGGAAAATCAGAGGAAATTAAAGAGACAAGTAATGAATTATTTATAATTTTTGCTTTAGCTTTACTAACTGCTTATTTGGTTATGGCTGCAACATTTAACTCATTCGTTCATCCATTTGTAATAATCTTAACTGTGCCTTTGGCTATTTTTGGAGGATTAGTGTTTATTTTATTTTTAAATAGCTCAGTAAATATTTTTTCTCAAATTGCATTAATTATACTGATAGGTATCTCAACTAAAAATAGTATTTTAATTGTAGATTACGCAAACCAAATTAGATCAAGTGGAAAAACTATTGAATTAGCTATTAAAGAGGCGTGCGCTGTTCGGTTTAGACCAATTATAATGACATCACTGAGTACAATGATTGCAATGATGCCTTTAGTGATTGGAAATTTTGGCCCAGGTGCAGGAGAGGGTTCAAGATTAGCAGTTGGTTCTACAATATTAGGAGGAATGATTATTTCAACTTTCTTTACTTTATATGTTACTCCTTCAATGTATCTCGCATTAGCAAAAAATACAAAAAGAATTGATATAGTCGACTTGGAACTAAAAAAAGAATTATCTAAAAAATAACATACTTTTTTTTGTTTAATGTGCTTTTACATTTCAATAATTGTTTTTTGTAATTATTAGATTGTCTCTCAACTTTTTTAGCTAGTCCAATTACTTTTTTATTTTTTTTATAATTTTTATAATTTCCCCATCCTTCATGATATGCAAGATACTGTTTGAAAGCATCTTTCTTTGATATCTTTAAAATGTTTTCTGATTTATTTGTATACCATCCAATGAAGTCAACACTGTCTTTAAATCTTGCTCTTGTTGCTAATTTATTACCAGTTTCTCTTTTATATTGCTCCCAGGTTCCTTTAACTGCTTGCGAATAACCAAAAGAGCTTGATGGTCGCTTATATGGAATTATTTTAAATATTTTTTGTCTTGAAGGTTTAGCGAGCCAATTAAAATTGGACTCCATTTTAATTATAGCTAATTGAATATAAATTGGAGTTCCCCATTTTTGCTCTACATTTTTTGTATGTTTGTACCAAAGATATTTTTCGTCAAAAATTAAGCAACTATTTTTTGTATTTTTTGGAATAGAAGTGCATGATGATAGAAAAATTAAAATAAGTATAATAAATATTTTATTTCTAATATTCACACTATTTTATTAATTTCCTTATTTTTTTGTTTCCAAATATTAAACAATTTGTAAATCACAATTGAAATCATTATTCCCAACAAATTACTAATCAAATCAATTACCTGAAATGTTCGAATAGGAACTATTATTTGAGCAAGCTCTAAAAATATTGAAATTACTATGAGATATATCAATATATTTTTGAAATTTTTATAATATGCAAAAAATCCTAAAATTGAAAATAAAATAAATATCAAAATATGATTTAAAGACAAAAATACAGATTGATTTAAAATTTGAGGTTGTGTATCACAATCGTTTGTAATTATACATCCCAATATACTTCCTGGATAAAGGTAAAATAAAAATAAAATAGGATTTGAAATATAAAAGGTTATCTTTAAGAAATACATAGATACTTTATATTAAAAAAATTATAATGAATCATTTAATACTTATAAGACATGGTCAAAGTAAATGGAATCTTGAAAAAAAATTTACTGGATGGGTTGATGTTGATCTTACAGATCAGGGTAAAATTGAGGCAGAAAAAGCTGGTAATTTAATTAAAGAAAAAAAAATAGTCATTAATTATTTCTATTCTTCATTACAATTAAGGGCCAATAAAACTTTGGAAATAATCCAGTCTATTCTAAATGAAAAAAAAGGCTTTACCAAAGCATGGCAACTGAATGAAAGACACTATGGAGCCTTAACAGGTTTAAACAAAGTTGAAATGATAAGAAAACTTGGAGAAAAAAAAGTACATGAATTTAGAAGATCCTGGAATATTAGACCTGAACCATTAAATAAAGAAAGTCCCTATCATCCAAAAAATATTGAAACTTACAACAATATTCCAAAAGAAAAAATACCCGATACTGAATCTTTGAAGGATACTTATGAAAGAGTAATAAGTTTTTATAAACAAGAAATTAGGGATAAATTAAATAAAAATAATGTACTTATTTCAGCACATGGAAATTCAATAAGAGCTTTATGTAAATATTTATTTAAATTAGATGAAATTCAAATTTCTAGTTTAGAAATACCTACGGGCAATCCTCTTTTAATTAATATTGAAAATGATCATAAAATTTTTAAAAGTGAGTATCTTGATAAAAGTAGGGCTAAAGATCTTTTAATTTTTTAAAAATTTCATAATCAGTCAAATGGTAAAATTTATTGATACTTTCGAAGCCATTAAGTTTATTCTTATCATTCAAATCATTCCAAATTTCAGAAATCGAAAAATTACTTAAATTATTTTTATCAAATAGTCTTTTATTTAAAATTTGACATCCTATAAATATATATTCTTTATTTTTTCTTGAAATGATATTATTTTTTAGATCAAAATCACCTTTTAAATTTTCGTCAAAACTCAAATTGTTTTTAACTATTAAAAGAAGATTGTCTAATTTTTTTGAAAAATAAAAATTTTGCATTTCATTTATCTCATTAATGTAATTATTGTTCCAATAAGTATCAGGATTAAAAATTATAAAATCACTATCTGATGATTGGTTAACCATATTTAAGATGCCACCTCCAGTATTTAAAATTTCTTTTCCATCTGTAACAATTCTTATATCTGCAGGAAAATTTTTTTTTTCTATAAATTCAAAAATTTGTTCTTGTAAGTAAAAAGTATTAAGAAATATTTTTTTTATATCTAGTTTTAAAATTGTATTTATACAATGTTCTAACATTGTTATATTTCTTAGTTTTAATAGTGGTTTAGGTGTATTAATAGTTAAAGGGTTAAGTCTTTTACCTAAACCTGCACACAATATTAATGCTGTTTTAATTTTCATTTAATTCTGTTTTTAAAGTTTTTAATTAAGAGTTCTCCTAGAGGTTCCAGATTTTTATTCTCACTAATTCTTAAACTAATCAATCTCCACGCATAAGGAATTAATTTTAAGTATTTTTTTTTTTTATCTCGAATTGAAAGACGGGTAAATATTCCTATAATTTTTAAGTTTCTTAGAACAGACAAAATTTCAAAATCATTTTTAAGTTGTTCTTTGTCAATTTTATTTTCACTTCTTAAATAATATTCATAAATTAAATTTTTAAAAGACTTTGAAGTTTTAAATCTTACATCATCAATTAAAGATGCTAAATCATAAGCTTTGCTACCAATCAAAGCATCTTGACTATCTATTACACCAATACGATTATTTTTTAAAATCAAATTAGATACATGGAAGTCTCTATGAACAAAAACATTATTTTTCAATTTTAATTTTGAGAGTATTTTTTTAACTAATAATCTAAATTTTCTCTTGAATTGTTTTTTCTTGCTTTTAGGTAAATTTTTAAGAATAAACCATTCACAAAATAAATTAGCTTCTTCGAATAGTATCTTTTTTTTATATATTGGGATTGAATACTTATTATTTTTAAAATTTTTAATCTTTCTATTTTTTATTAATTGGATTTTTTTTAATGTATCTATAATTTTTTTAAAGTAAGAAAAATGATTTTTTTTTTTTCGAACTAAAACTTGATAAATTGTTTCATTTCCTAAATCTTGAATTTCAATATAATTCTTTTCATAATTCTCAGTATAAAGTTTTGGAGCTAAAATATTATTCTTAATTAATATTTTATTAATTGAGTCATAAACTAGTAAATTTTTAAATTTTTCTTTACAAGAAAAAATAACAATAGAGGATGAATTTTTTGATTTTTTTCTAAAAAATTTTCTTAAAGATGCATCTCCTTTTATTTCTTTCATTCTTTGAAATTTAATCATCTACAAAATTAAATATTTAAACCCTTGATTTTAACTGACCTTTTGTCATAGTCGTCTTCATATTGAAACAAAAATTCAATAAATCTTTTTGGTTTTTCTTTGATTATTTGTGGCCATTCTACCAAAGTTATAGCGTTAGAATTATTTTCAAATATATTTAAATTTTTCAATTCTGATGAATCTTTGATCCTATAAAGATCATAGTGTAAAATTTTCAAATTATTAATCTTATATTCATTAAGTAGATTAAAAGTTGGACTAGTTATTTCTGTCAATTTTAAATTATTTTCTTTTTGAAAATGATTGATCAAATATTTAACAAAAGTAGTTTTGCCAACACCAATTTCTCCAAATATTAAAATTATATCACCAGCATAGATTTTTTTTTGAACTTTTTTTGCTAACTCATTAGTTATTTTTTCTGAAACTAAATTTATTTTTTCACTTTTAATAGCGATATGCATTAGGCTTAAATGGACCCTCTACTTCAACACTTATATAGTCTGCTTGTTCTTTAGAAAGCTTGGTTAATTTTGCTCCAACTTTCTTTAGGTGAAGAGTTGCTACTTTTTCATCTAAATGTTTAGGTAAGACATATACCTTATTTTCATAATTCTTAAAATTGTTCCATAATTCTATTTGTGCAATAACTTGGTTGGTAAATGATGCGCTCATAACAAAGCTAGGATGACCAGTAGCACAGCCTAAGTTTACAAGTCTTCCTTCAGCCAATAGAATTATTCTTTTACCACTCGGTAATTCTATTTCATGAACTTGGGGTTTGATTTCTTTCCATTTGTAATTCTTCAATGCCTCTACTTGTATTTCATTATCAAAATGACCAATGTTACAAAGAATTGCTCTATCTTTCATATCTCTCATATGATCTGCTGTAACGATATCTTTATTTCCAGTGGCAGTAACAACAATATCTGCTTTGTTTATTGCTTCTTCCATTAAAACTACTTCATAACCTTCCATTGCAGCCTGAAGAGCGCAAATTGGATCTGCCTCTGTAATTAAAACTCTTGCTCCACTTTGCCTTAGTGATGCTGCGCTCCCCTTACCTACATCTCCAAAGCCCGCAACTATCGCAATTTTTCCAGACATCATTACATCAGTTGCTCTTCTTATCCCATCTACTAAACTTTCCCTACATCCATATAAGTTATCAAATTTTGACTTGGTCACAGAGTCATTTACATTTATAGCAGGTATCAGTAGTGTTTTGTTTTTCTCCATCTTATTTAAGGCTTTTATTCCTGTTGTTGTTTCTTCTGAAACTCCTCTTACATCGCTTAATAATTCATTGTGCTCACTATGCATTACAGCAGTTAAATCCCCTCCATCATCTAAAAGTAAGTTTGGCTTCCAATTTTTTTTTCCAATTATTGTTTGTTTAATACACCAAAGATATTCTTCCTCAGTCTCGCCTTTCCATGCGTAAACTGGTATACCAGCTTTAGCAATTGCTGCTGCTGCATGATCTTGAGTTGAAAAAATATTACATGATGACCATCTAACCTCGGCCCCCAAATTAACTAAAGTTTCAATCAGGACAGCTGTTTGTATAGTCATATGCAAACAACCAATAATTTTTGCTCCTTTTAAAGGTGATTTTCCCTTATATTCGTCTCGTAAAGCCATTAATCCAGGCATCTCACTTTCTGCAATTGAGATTTCTTTTCGTCCAAATTCTGCTTGGGATATATCTTTTACTTTAAAATCATCCATAGTTGGTTCTTCTAACAACAAAGAATAAATTAATCAATATAACTTTAAATTGTTGGAAATATTAATTCCATTCTTGCACCTTTTTTATCTATTCGATTAGACGCTTTTATTGAGCCATTGTGTAAGTCAACTAAGTTTTTAACAATATTCAAGCCTAATCCAGAATGTTGTCCAAATTTGTCTGGCCTGTTGCTATAAAATCTATTGAATATTTTGTTAGTATCCTTTTCTTTAAATCCCTGTCCCTCATCTAAAATTTCGATATTAATTTTTTTGTTATTTGATTTTGAAACCTTTACAATTATTTGTTTATTATCCTCACTAAATGATATGGCATTATCTAAGAGGTTAGCGACTATTTGTTCAATCCTATTCTCAATTCCATAAATAAAGTATTTGTTTTTACCATCATTCTCATACTTAATGTTTATACCTCTCTTAACTTTATAAATATTATTAAAATCATCAACGACTGACTTAATTACTAGTTCAATGTCTATTTTTTTTGTTTTTTCTTTACTTAAAGCTACCTCATCTTTCAACATCTGTGAATAGTCAGTAATTAATCTTTCAATTCTTTGAACATCATGGCTCAAAATATTTATTAGTTTTACCCTTTGATTCATATCAGTAGTGTCATGTAAAATTTCAGAAGCACTTTTTAATGATGCTAGCGGATTTCTTATCTCATGAACAAGATCAGTTGAAAAGTTTTCAGCGTGTGAAATTCTTTTTTGCAATTCTAAAGTCATATCATTCAAAGAATTCGAGAGAAGTCCTAATTCATCATTTCTCAGTTTTAATACTTCAATATTTGTTCCTTTTGAATTTTTATCTTTTATAGTTTTGGTATAACTAACCAAATTTTTGATTGGTTTCAAAAAATATCTGTTTAAAACAAAAGAGAAAATTAATATTACTATAGCTACCGCAATTGCTGTCCGAATTATGAAAGTTCTCCTTTCATCAATTGCTGCTTTTACATCATTTGCATTTTCACTGATAGCCAAATATCCAATATTTTTATCACCCTTCATTACATTTTTAATTGTTGTAAGTTTAAATTTATTAAATTCATCCTGTGTAAACGTAAAAGGAATTCCGTAATTTTTTGAGCCTACATAATTAAATAAAATATCTTTTAAAGAGACTGAATTATCATTTCCAATATCAATATTTTTAGTTTCAGTAATTTCTTTTGTTTTTTTTTCATTCAAAATTTCTAATTCTACTAAATCTAGCCTTGTTGAAAATGATCTAGGATCAAGATCAAGAGTATCAGTATCGCCAACTAAGTTTAATTCGTTATCGAAAAAAATAACTCTATCTAAATTTTGAAATAGAAATCTCGTTGAGAATAAAAACTTTCTAATATCTTCCTCAACAAATTTGACCTCTAACCTATTTAAATTGTCTATTGTATTTTTAATGATTTCTATATGATTTGAGGATTTTTTTTTTATTAAATTAGGCTGAATGTTTTTCAAATAAACAAATGTAAATAATCCAATAATTGTGAAAAAAATTGAATTGATTAACAAAAATTTCTTTAGAATTGATAAATTTTTAAGTAGATTGCTTAACATTAGCTAACATTCCATCTATATCCACTTCCATACCTTGTTTCTATAGCTGAAAAGTCTGGATCAACTTTCTTAAATTTTTTTCTTATTCTTTTAACATGACTATCAATTGTACGATCCTCAATATCTGTATCTTCTCTATAAGCTATATCCATTAACTGAGCACGTTCTTTAATAATTCCAGGTCTTTTCGCTAATTCTTTAACTAATAAAAATTCAGTTGTTGTTAACTTATCAGGAAGCTGCTTTCCATCCCATTCACATTCTAACTGTGATGGATCTAATTTTAACTTGCCATGGGAAATTATGCTCTTATTTTCCTCAATAGACTCTTTAGAGTCTTTTTTTCTTAATTGAACTCTTATTCTCTCAATTAACACCTTAATTGAAAAACCTCCAGATTTTTTTACGAAATCATCTGCACCTAATTTAAGACCGAGCAGCTCGTCTATTTCATCATCTTTTGAAGTCAAAAATATAACAGGCATAGAAGTTTTTTTTCTTAATTTCTTTAATAACTCTTCTCCATCCATTTTTGGCATTTTAATATCAATAATTGCTAAATCTGGTGGTGTTCTTGTTAGTCCGATCAAAGCACTCTCTCCATCAATATATGTTTGGACCTTAAATCCCTCTTTTTCCAATGCAATACTTAAACTAGTTAATATATTTCTATCATCATCTATCAGGGCTATTGTTTGTTTAAGCATAAACCAATATAAAAATACTAAATTGTTCTAATTTGGGCAATAATATTTAAACTAATGTAGAGACCCCCAATTGTCACCTATATTAACATCTACTGTTAAAGGTATCGTAAAGGAATGCTGATCACTTTTGGAAACACTAGACATTTCCTCAACTATAATTTTACTGATTCTTTTTGCTTCATCTTTGGGTGTTTCAAAAATTAACTCATCATGAATTTGGAGTAACATTTTAGTTTTATCAAATTTTTTATCAATTAATCGATTTTTCAATCTTATCATTGCTAATCTCATAATTTCAGAGGCAGAACCTTGAATGGGTGCATTAATTGCTGCTCGTTCTTGGAAATTCCTAACATTATAATTTTTATCATTTATACTTATAAAATGAGATCTTCTACCAAAAATATTATTTACATAGCCACTTTTTCTACAAAATTTTATTGTTTGATCCATATAAATTTTAATTTCTGGAAATCTTGTGAAGTAAGCATTTAAAAATTCTTCAGCTTCATGATTACTTACATTAATTTGTTTGGCTAATCCATATTGAGATATTCCATATATTATTCCAAAATTAATCGCTTTAGCTTTTCTTCTTTGTTCTGTGCTTACTTTTTTAATATCAATATTAAATATTTGACTTGCTGTTAAAGAATGTATGTCTTCATTATTTATAAATGCTTTCTTAAGCGCCTTCACATCTGCTAAGTCAGCTAAAATTCTCATTTCTATCTGATTATAATCTGCTGAGATCAGAGCATAGTCTTTATTGGTTATAAAAGCTTTTCTTATATCTTTTCCATCCTCCGTTTTAATTGGTATATTTTGTAAATTTGGATCGCTGGAAGCAAGTCTTCCAGTCGTAGTAGCTGCTAACAAAAAGGATGTGTGTACTCTTTTCGTGTTTGGATTTATATGCTCTGGCAATGAGTCTGAGTAAGTATTTTTTAATTTTGACAATTGCCTCCAATCTAAAACCAGTTTAGGAAATTTGTGACCTTTAAAAGCTAAGTCTTCTAAGACAGACGCGCTTGTAGCAAATCCTCCTTTTTTAGTCTTTTTGAGAATTGCGATTTTTAAATCATTATAAATTATATCACCAAGCTGTTTGGGTGATGCAATATTGAATTTTTTTTTTGAAATCTCAAAGACCTCTTTTTCAATCTTTGAAATTTTTTTTTCAAATTTTAATGATAGGTTATTTAGAAATCCACTATCAATTTTTATTCCTTCTATTTCCATTAATGCCAATATTTCAATCATAGGTTTTTCAAAAATTTCATAAATATTTGTCAATTTTTCAGCTTTGAGATCTTTTTTAAATTTTTGATATAGTCTTAAAGTGATGTCAGCATCTTCTGCCGCATAATCCTTAGCCTTTTCAATTTCAACTTCACTAAAGTTAATCTCCTTTTTTCCTGATCCAACCAAATCTTTAAATGATATTGTTTCATGATCTAAGTGAATTTTTGCAAGCGTATCCATGTTATGTCTATTTTTTCCTGCATCTAAAACATATGACATAAGCATAGTATCTTCCATTGATGAAACTTTAATACCTTGCTTAAAAAATATTATAAAATCAAATTTTATATTTTGCCCTATTTTTTTTATGCTGAGGTCCTCCAATAAAGGTTTGAGTTTTGTTAGAACTAAATTTTTATCTAAACATTTTTTTGATTTATGTCCTAGTGGTATATAACAAGCCTTTCCTACTTTTGAGCACAACGATATTCCAACTAAATCTGCTTGATGGGGATCGAGTGAATTAGTTTCGGTGTCTACTGCAATCTCTCCAGCCTCTTCGGCTTCTTTAATCCAAAAATCTAACTCATTTATCTTAGAAATTAAATGATAATCATCTCTGGTGATAGGTTTTCCTTTATCGGTGTTATTTTTTTTTTCTTTGTTTTTAAAAATATCTGGTTCACCATATGCAGATATTGCCGAACTTAATAATCTATTAAATTCCATGTCTCTTAAAAATTTGTAAAGTTTATCTTTATCAATATTTTTAAGCTCTAGCTCATTTAACTTTATCTTAATTGGAGCATCATTTTTCAATGTAACCAATTTTTTGCTAATTAAAGCCTTATCTTTATTTTCAAGAAGTGTTTCTCTTCTTTTATTTTGTTTAATCTCATTAGCGGACTCTAAAAGTTTTTCTAGTGTTCCATACTTATTAATTAACTCTGCTGCTGTTTTAACTCCAATGCCTGGAACTCCAGGTACATTATCGCTACTATCACCTGCCAAAGATTGAACATCTATAACTTTGCTTGAGTCTACACCAAATTTCTTTTGAACATCTTCTTCTTTAATAAATTTATTTTTCATTGGGTCATATATTCGAACACCTTTTTTGTATAGTTGCATTAAATCTTTATCAGAGGAAACTATAGTTACTTTTCCACCTTCTTTTAAAATTTTATCAACATAAGTAGCTATTAAATCATCAGCCTCATAGTTGATTAATTCGACTGATGGTAAATTAAATGCCAAAACAGATTTTCTAATATATTCGAATTGTGGGGCTAAATCATCTGGAGCTTCTGATCGATTAGCTTTATATTCACTATAAATTTCATTTCTAAATGTTTTCCTTGCTGAGTCGAAAATTACAGCAAAATGTGTCGGCTTCTGCAGATTTTTATCTGATTTTGAGTCTTCTAATAGTTTAAAAAGCATACTGCAAAATCCACTTACTGCTCCAGTAGGTAATCCATCACTTTTTCGTGTTAATGGAGGAAGCGCATAATAGGCCCTAAATATATAACCTGAACCATCTACAAGATAAAAATGGTCTGTTTTTTTAATTTTATTCATTAAAACTTTTAATATTATATTGTTATCATTATCTTTGAATTAGAAAATATATATCATACTTTAAAGATAAATTATTTATAGATTATCAACAGAAATAAAGGTATTATTTTTAATGGATCTAATTAAACAAAATAGTCAAGCAAAAATTATTAAATATTTATCTATAATTTTTATAGGATCAATTGTTCTTGCAATTTCAGCGAAAATAAAAATTCCTTTTTACCCAGTACCAATGACAATGCAAACTTTTGTTGTTTTGTTTCTTGGTTTAAGTTTTGGTTATAAAATTGGTTTAGCTACAGTTAGTCTTTATTTAATTGAAGGAATTATTGGATTTCCTGTATTTTCAAACTCTCCTGAAAGAGGAGTAGGTTTGGTTTATTTTACTGGCCCAACAATGGGATATCTAATTGGTTTTTTATTAGCAACCTACTTTGCTTCCTTTATAAAATTGAAGGATAATTATCTAATTATTTTTTTAAAGTTAATAATGTCTGTTTCTATTATATACATATTAGGAATTTTATGGTTAGGAACAATCATAGGATGGGACAAACCTCTATTAGAGCTGGGTGTTATACCTTTTTTATTAGCTGAAATATTTAAAATTTCAATACTTACTATCTTAGCAAAAAAAATATTTAAACTTAGAAAAGTTATCTAGGTGACCTTTTAGATAAAATTCTCTGTAAAGTTCTTCTATGCATTTTAAGTCTTCTTGCAGTTTCAGATACATTCCTATTACATAATTCAAAGACCCTGTGGATATGTTCCCACTTAACTCTGTCTGCAGACATAGGATTTTCTGGTGGAGCTGCCTTTTTTGATGGATCTGCTAGAAGAGCTTTTTCAACATCTTCAGCATCCGCAGGTTTTGCAAGATAATCTATTGCTCCCTCTTTTATCGCTGCAACTGCTGTAGGAATATTTCCATAACCAGTAAGCATTATAATTCTGCTTGAGGAATTTGATGACTGAATTTCTTTTACAACTTCCAAACCATTTCCATCACCTAGCCTTAGATCAACAACAGCAAAACCAGGTTTCTTTAATTTGACTGATTCAATACCTTTTTTTACACCTTCAGCTTGAATAACCTCAAAACCCTTTTTTTCCATCGCTCTAGCGAGTCTCTCTCTAAATGGATTGTCATCATCAACAATTAATAGCGATTTATTCTCAAAATCGCTCAAATTTTGTAATGTTCCCTCATTTTTCATAGGACTAATATGGTGATTTTTTACCACAATTCAATAGATCATTATTTTCTTTACATTGAATAACTATTGAATAATTTGCCTGAAATATAAAAGTTTTTTTAAATAAAAAGACTTTTTTTTGTTAAATTTTTTTTAGGGAGCATATTTAATGCAAAAATTTAAATCAGTTGAAAACTTAGTAAGTCAACTGAGACCTGATAAACCGGTGTATTGTATCAGAAAGAAATCCATTCTTTCTGCATCAAAATTTTTTCAAAAAAAATTTCCAGGAAAAATATTGTACGCTGTTAAGACTAATCCAAATTCTGAAGTGATCAAGACACTTGTAAAAAGTGGAATTAATCAATTTGATGTTGCATCAATAGAGGAAATAAAATCTGTAAGAAAATTTAGTCAAACAGCCAAATGCTCCTATATGCACACTGTAAAAAGTCATGAAAGTATAAGAGATGCTTATTTCAAATACGATATTAAAACATTTGCATTAGATACAAAAGATGAATTAATTAAAATAATTGAAAGTACAAGTCATGCAAAAGATCTAGAACTTTTTGTGAGAGTTTCTGTATCAAATGAACATGCTGAAATAGATTTGTCGAAAAAATTTGGTGCGTTAAACTCAGAAGCTGCAGGATTGCTAAGATTGGTCAAACAATATGCAAAAAAAATAGGTTTAAGCTTTCATGTTGGATCTCAATGTATGCATCCTATTTCCTACGCAAAAGGTATTACCGAAATAGGAAATATTATTAAAAAGACAAAAATTATTCCTAATTACATAAACGTTGGTGGTGGTTTTCCAACTATTTATCCAGATTTAATTCCTCAATCATTAGATAGTTATTTTAATGAAATTAAAAAAAGTTTAGAAAATTTAAAATTATCTAATTTACCTGAAATCATTTGTGAGCCTGGAAGAGCATTGGTTGCAGAAAGTGGATCAACAATTGTTAGAGTAAATTTAAGAAAAAAACAAAAATTATTCATAAATGATGGTACTTACGGAACACTCTTTGATGCAGGAACGCCAAACATAGTCTATCCAACAAAAATGATTAAAGATAGTTCTAATAAAATTATTTCAAAAAAATTAACTGCTTTTGATTTTTATGGTCCAACTTGCGATAGCATGGATTATATGAAAGGTCCTTTTCTTTTACCTAATAATATTAAAGAAAATGATTATATTGAGCTTGGTCAACTGGGTGCGTATGGTTTAACATTTAGAACGCAGTTTAATGGATTTTATTCTGACGAAATTTATGAAGTAGAAGATAACCCAATTATGAGCCTTTATGATAAAGACACAAGTAAAGCCACATTGGTTGCTTAATGTCTAAAAAAAGAAACTTAGGTCACAATAGTAAAAAAGATTTTCTTAAAAATCCTGTTGAACACATTGACATCACATCATTTGACTCAAGAAAAATTATTTCTTCCATGAAAAAAATGTCGTTTGTTTCAAGAGAAACTGCAAATGCAGCAAATATTTATAATGAAATGCTAAAAGATAAAGATTGTACAATATTTTTAACTTTAGCAGGATCCACTTCTGCTGCTGGCTGTATGAGTATTTATAAAGATCTTATTAAATACAATATGGTCGATGCAATAGTTGCTACAGGAGCTTCTATTGTAGATATGGACTTTTTTGAAGCATTGGGTTTTAAGCATTATCAAGGATCACAATTTCAGGACGATACAGAGCTTAGAAAAAATTATATTGATAGGATTTATGACACATATATTGATGAGGATGAATTACAAGTTTGTGACAAAAAAATTTGTGAAATCGCTGATGGTCTTGAACCAAGAAGTTATACCTCTAGAGAATTTATTCACGAAATGGGTAAATATTTAAAAAAAAATTCAGTAAAGAAAGACTCATTAATTGAAACCGCATATGACAATAATGTTCCTATTTTCTGCCCTGCTTTTACAGATTCTAGTGCAGGTTTTGGATTAGTAATTCATCAAGAAAAAAACCCAAAAAAACATTTAACTATAGATTCAATTAAAGAGTTCAGAGAACTGACTGAAATAAAGATTCAATCTAAGGATTCTGGTCTGTTTATGATAGGTGGGGGTGTTCCAAAAAACTTTATACAAGACACAGTAATATGTGCAGAACTTTTAGGTAAAGATGTAGATATGCACAAATATGCAGTTCAAATCACTGTAGCAGACTCCAGGGATGGAGCTTGTAGCAGTTCAACTTTAAAAGAGGCTAGCTCTTGGGGTAAGGTTGATGTTACTAAGGAACAAATGGTTTTTGCAGAAGCTACCAGTGTATTACCTTTAATTTGCAGTGACGCATTTCACAAAGGTGAATGGAAAAATAGAAGTCGAAAAAACTTCTCTAAAATTTTTGATTAAAAATGAAAAAAAAAACCACTATTGGTTTAATACAAACAAAAGTTTTTGAAAATAAAAACAAGAATTTAGAAAATTCAATAGAAAAAATTAAAAAGGCAGCAAAGAGAAATGCAAAAATAATTTGTTTACCAGAATTATTTCTTTCACCTTATTTTTGTCAAACCGAGAGTCATTCAAAATTCAAACTTGCTGAAAAGATTCCAGGACCAATCACAAATATTTACTGTAATCTAGCTAAAGAACTCTCTATTATTCTAATGATATCTCTTTTTGAAAAAAAAACTTCTGGTTTTTACCACAATACTAGTATTGTAATTAATGAACATGGAAAAATTGTTTCTAAATATAGAAAAATGCATATTCCAGATGATCCAGGCTACTACGAAAAGTTTTATTTTACTCCTGGAGATTTGGGTTTTAAATCAATAAATACCAATCATGGTAAAATAGGATCTTTAGTATGTTGGGATCAGTGGTTTCCTGAAGCAGCAAGACTCACTGCGCTTAAAGGTGCTGAAATTTTATTTTATCCTACTGCAATAGGATGGCACCCCAAAGAGAGAAAAAAATTTGGGAATTCACAATTAGATGCTTGGATTACAATGCAAAGATCTCATGCTATTGCAAATGGTGTTTTTGTGGCTGCAATAAATAGAATTGGATTGGAAAAAATTAAAAATAAAAAGATTCAATTTTGGGGTAATTCTATGATTATTGATCCAAGTGGAAATATAATCAAACAATCCAAATCTAACAAAGAAGAAATATTAATATGTGATATTGATTTTAAAAAAGTAGAAAATACAAGACAACATTGGCCATTTTTAAGAGATAGAAGAATTGATTATTACAAGGGCTTACTAAAAAATCCTGAAGATGCTTAAAGATTTATTTCTTGAAGGTTTTAGAATGCCTGGAGAGTGGGAAAAACAAAAATCTGTTTGGATTGTTTGGCCATATAATAAAAAAGATTGGCCAGGATTGTTTGATAAAATTCCTGAAGTAGTAAGTAGGATTGTCAGTAATTTGTCAATTAATCAAACAGTAAATTTAATTATTAGAACTGATAAAGATAAAGCAAGAATTAAACTAGAATTAAATAAATTTAGAAGTGATCTATCTAAAATCAAATTTCACATAATTTTAACAGATAGAATTTGGATCAGAGATAGTGGCCCACTATTTTTAATTAATAATAAAAAAGGAAAAAAAATTATTCTTAATTTTAGGTTTAATGGGTGGTCAAAGTATAATGATTATCAAAAAGATAATAAAATTAATACTAAAATCGCAAAATTGATTAAGATTAAAAAAATTGAACCCAAAATTAAAGTAAAAAGAAATCTTAAAAAAATTGTTTTAGAAGGTGGAGCAATAGACGTGAATGGCCAAGGTTCAATACTTTTGACCCGAGAATGTCTCTTAAGTAAAGTTCAGCAAAGAAACCCTGGTGTAAATAAATTAAATCTAGAAAATGCTTTTAGAAAATATCTTAATTTAAAAAATTTCATATGGTTAAATAAAGGTATTAAGGGGGATGATACTCATGGACACATAGATGATATCGCTAGGTTCGTTTCTTCAAATACTATAATGGCTGCAATTGAAAAAAATAAAAAAGACAGAAATTTTAAAAATTTAAATGAAAATTTACAAATTTTAAAAAAATCAAGAAATACGAATGGAAAAAAATTTAGAATAATCAAAATTCCGATGCCAAAACCCATCTATATTAATAATATACAAGTTCCTGCAAGTTATCTTAATTTCTATATTGCAAACAGAATAGTACTGTTACCGGTTTTTAACGACGAAAATGATAAAAAAGTTTTTTCTATTTTTAAAAAATTTTTTAAAAAAAGAAAAGTGATACCTATTGATTGTAGTGAACTTATTTGGGGATTTGGTGCAATCCATTGCATGACGCAACAGGAGCCCTTGATATAGTTTTAAGCTGGTTTTAAAGTGCCTAAAAGAAGTCTAAAAGGAATTAACATTACTAAAGCAACAAATATTTTTACAGCCAAGTCACCTAAAGATAATGTTATCCAAGGTATCCCTGTAGCATAAAAAGATATAGAGAAAAATAAGAAGGTATCAACTGCCGAACCAATAAAAGACGAGGTTAATGGTGCTACAAACCATTTCTTCTTTCTTAATTTATCAAAAATCTGAACATCTATTAGTTGGGCTACTAAAAAAGCAGTTCCTGATCCAACGGCAATTCTTACAGATATCAGATCTGCAAAGTTTGTTGAAAAGATAAGAGTAAAACTAATACCTATAATAAAACCAATGTAAACTATTTGTCTTGCAATTAATTTTCCATAAGATCTATTTGCTAAATCAGTTATTAAAAAAGCTATTGGATAACTAAATGCTCCATAAGTTAATATTTCCTCTAAACCATAATATTTGATTGGAAATTGGACTAAATAATTAGAAGCTAAAACAACGACTCCCATAATTAATGAGAGTAATAAGAATAATTTATTCATTAAGCTGTTTTAGATTGAATTATTTTTTTTTGGTAAGGAGATTTTAATAATAAGCTTTTTTTTAATCTTTTAAGTCTTGGAGATAAATTTTTATTTTTCACACTTTTTAAAAACTCATCGAAACTACCTTTCTTATCTACAGATCTAACACCCGCATTGCTTACATTTAGTTTTAAACTTCTTCTTAAAAGGTCGCTAGTGAATTTTACTTTTTTTAAATTTGGTAAAAATCTTCTCTTAGTTTTATTGTTAGCATGACTAACATTGTGACCTTTCATTGGTATTTTTCCAGTTAATTCACATTTTTTTGACATAAAGTAGAAACTATATAAGGTGAGATATTGATGACGTCAAGTTTAATACATTTAGGTATTTGTTTTTTTTCCCACAATTTCACTAAAATTTTTGACACCTTCTTTTAATAATAATTCTCTAAGCTCTTTTTTTATCATACTGACAATATTTGGACCTCTATAAACCATGCCAGTATATAACTGCAAATAATTTGCTCCAGCTAGAAATTTTTCGTAGGCACTTTTGCCAGAGTCTACTCCGCCTACTCCTATAATCTTTATTTTGCCTTTAAGTAGTTGATAAAATTTATTTATTAATACAGTAGATTTTGTTCTTATTGGTTTACCGGATAGTCCACCTTTTTGATATTTTTGAACATTAGCTAAATTTTCTCTTGTTGAGTCTGATGTGTTAGAAACAATTACTCCTTGAACATTATTACTCAAAAGAACTTGTGATATTTGATCTATTTCAACATTGTTAATATCCGGTGAGACTTTTACGACTATTGGAATTTTTGAGCTTAGGTTTTGTTTTTCTTTTTCAATATTTTTTAATAAATCATCCAATTTTTCTTGATTATGAAATTTTCTTAAATTTTCTGTGTTAGGAGACGAAATATTAATTGTTATATAATCTGCTGTTTGATGAAAAATTTTTAGGCATTTTAAATAATCTTCTGTTTTATTCTCTGTATCTTTATTTGGTCCAATATTAACTCCAAGAGTTCCAATTTTTTTATTCATTTTAATCTTATTTATTATATTTTCTGCACCAATATTATTAAAACCAAGTCTATTTATTAATGCCTCATCCTCGACTAATCTAAAAACTCTAGGTTTTGGATTTCCATATTGTTTTAATGGTGTAATAGTTCCAACTTCAACAAACCCAAAACCTAATTTAAATAAAGAATTATACACCTCTGCATTTTTATCAAATCCGGCAGCCATGCCGATAGGATTTTCAATATCATTCCCAAACAATTTTGTCTTAAATAATGGATCATCTTTATTTTTATCTGGTACATTAGGAACAAAATTAAATTTCAAAGACTTAATTGCTAAGTTATGAGCAGTCTCAGGATCAAGTTTAAATATTAATGATCTTATATTTGAAAACATTATTTAATTTTATTTTTTATAAGATCTTTGGTTTCTTGAACACCAAAAAAACTTATAAAAAAACCCATTCTTGGTCCATTTTCATCACCAAATACAACTTCATAAATTAATCTAAACCAATCTCTCAAGTTTTTTGAATAACCATTTTCTTTTCCAGTTGAGTAGATTAATGTTTGAATATCTTCAGGTGACATTTCATCATTACAATCATCAAGTTTTTGAATTAAAGCCTCTAAAGCTATTTTTTCTTCATTATTAGGTTTTTTATATTTTTTATTTTTTTTAAGAACATCATTAAAATATTTAATTGCATAACCAACTAATTTATCAAAAATTGGATAATCTTTTTTTAAAATATCTTTTTTATATCTTTTAACAAATTTCCAAAGAAGATCTTTGTTATCAGCATTACTTGTTTCAACTAAATTGAGTAGCATTGAGAAAGACATTATCATTTGTTCTTTTGGTACATTACTATTATGAACATGCCACAAAGGATTCATTAAGAGCTGTAATTCATCTTGATTTTTTGTTTTTTGTAATAATTCTAAATACTCATCTACTGTTTTTGAAACTATTTCCTTATATAATTTTTTTGCTCTTTTAGGATTTTGATACATATATAAAGATAAGCTTTCTGGTGATGCATATTCCAGCCATTGGTCTATTGTAATCCCATTCCCTTTTGATTTGGAAATCTTTTCGCCTTTTTCATCTAAGAATAATTCATATGCAAATCCCGACGGATTAGTTTTTCCGATTAATTTGATTATTTTTGTAGAGAGAATAGCGCTTTCAATTAAATCTTTTCCATACATTTCAAAATCTACATCTAATGCGTACCATCTCATTGCCCAATCAACTTTCCATTGAAGTTTACAATTTCCATTCAAAATACTTTTCTCCAATTTCTTACCTTTGTTATCAAAAATAATTTTTGACTCCTTTTTATTTATTTCTTTTATCGGAATTTCTAAAACATGACCTGTGTCTGGACAAATGGGTAAAAAAGGGCTGTAAGTTTTTTGACGTTCTTTTCCTAGTGTAGGCAAAATTATATTCATAATTCCATCATAGTTTTCTAAAATTACTTGAAGAGATGAGTTAAAAAAACCTGATTTATAAAGTTTTGTTGAACTTTTAAAGTTATATTTAAAATCAAAATTATCCAAAAAATTTTTTAACATCTGATTATTATGTTCACCAAAACTATTAAACTTATTAAATGGATCGGGAACTTGTGTAAGAGGTTTGTGTAAATTTTTTTCTAACAATTCTTTTTTAGGTACATTATCGGGAACTTTTCTTAAACCATCCATATCGTCTGAAAAAGTTATAATCTCTGTTGGGAGATTTGTTAAATGTGTGAGGGCATTTACAATCATTGAAGTTCTTGCTACTTCTCCAAATGTACCTATGTGGGGAAGACCACTGGGCCCATATCCTGTTTGCAGAGTTATTTTTCCTTTTTTTTCTATAAATAATTTTCTCTCACGAAGCATTTTTTTTGCTTCTACAAAAGGCCAAGCACTTGTTTTATCTAAGTTTTCTTTTTTAATCATAAATATTGCTTATAAAATCTAAAATATATGATTAAGTTAATTCATATAGAGTTGAAATTTATTTACCATAAAATAATGTTCTTTCAAAATGCCTAATTATAAAACTGTTTTTTTTACACTAGGAATTCTTCAAATAATCCTTGGGCTTTTTATGTTCATTCCGATTATTGCTCAGTTTTTATACAAAGAAATTGACTCCTCTTTTTTTGGAGCATCTATAGTAACAATTATTTTTGGCACTTTATTTTTTCTATCAAATCTTGATCATGATAAAAAATTAAATTTACAACAAGCTTTCTTACTAACAGCGTTATCTTGGCTTAGTATAGCAATTTTTGGGTCTCTTCCTTTTGTGTTCTCAAGTATGAATTTTAGTTTTACAAATGCATTTTTCGAAAGTATGTCTGGAATAACTACCACTGGTTCAACAATCATATCTAATTTAGATGAAATGCCTAAGGGTATTCTGTTATGGAGAGCTTTACTTCAATGGTTAGGTGGAATTGGAATAATTGTAATGGCAATCACACTTATGCCTATAATGAATGTAGGCGGTATGCAATTATTTAAAATTTCAAACAATGACTCTTCTGAAAAAATTCTTCCAAAATCTAAGGAGATAGCAACAAGGTTAATATTTATTTACATTATTTTAACTACACTTTGTGGTGTCTCCTATTATTTTTTTGGTATGAATATTTTTGATAGTGTTACACATTCTATGACGACTATCGCAACGGGTGGATTTTCAAACTATAATGAGTCTATTGGTTATTTTAATAGTGCTCTAATTGAAACCTCTGCTATAATTTTCATCATTTTGGGTAGTTTACCTTTTATTGCTTATATAAAATTCATAAGTGGGAATAAATTAATTTTTTTTAATGATATTCAAATTATAACTTTTTTAAAGATTATCATTTCAACTATAATTATTTTATCGCTTTATCTAATAATAAATGACTTTAACTCTTATAGCTTCAGATCCGTATTATTTAATGTTGTATCAATATTAACTGGAACTGGTTACGTAAATGCTCAATTTGATAATTGGGGAAGTTTTCCGTTAGTTTTATTTTTAATCTTAATGTTTATTGGTGGATGTGCTGGTTCAACAACATGTGGTATTAAAATATTTAGGGTTCAAATATTATATTCATTTATTATAAATAATTTGAAAAAAATTATTTATCCAAAAGGAATTTTTGTTTTAAAGTATGATCAAAATCCTATAGATAACAAATTTATTTCTTCAATAATTTCTTTTATTTATATGTATTTAATAATTTTTTTTTTAATTACGTCATTACTTACTTTAACCGGACTTGATTTTGTTACTTCAATTTCCGGAGCTGCTACTTCTATATCAAATGTTGGTCCAGGATTAGGATCTATGATTGGACCTAATAGTAATTTTTCATCATTACCAGATGTATCTAAATGGATACTAAGTGTTGGTATGATTTTAGGAAGATTAGAACTATTTGCTATACTGGTTTTATTTTTGCCTTCTTTTTGGAGAAATTAATTTATGAAAAATATTAGTATTTTTTTTGAAAAAAAACCTTTGAAAATGATCTGTCTAGGTTTTTCATCGGGTCTTCCGATACTTTTAGTTTTTTCAACTCTTTCAGTTTGGTTGGTAAAAGCAGGGATTAGTCGAAGTACTGTAACGTTGTTTAGTTGGGCAGGTTTTGCTTATGCTTTTAAATATTTATGGTCACCATTGGTAGATAATTACAGATTACCAATACTTAAAAAATTTGGTCATAGAAGGAGTTGGCTTCTTTTATCTCAATTCCTTATTATTGTGTCATTAATATTGACAGCATTTACAGATCCAAAAGAGAGTTTATTTTTTACAGCTTTATTTATAACAATTTTAGCTTTTTTCAGTGCAACACAAGATATTTTAATTGATGCATTTAGAATTGAGTCGGCCCCACAATCATTGCAAGGTCCTTTATCATCAATGTATATTGCTGGATATAGAGTTGCAATGCTTGTTGCTGGTGCTGGAAGTTTATGGCTTGCATCCTTCTTTGGAACTGAAATTTATGATCAAAATGTTTGGAAAAAAGTATATCTTATAATGTCCATCTTCATGTTGATTGGTGTTTTTGCAACATTTATTTCAGATGAACCAAACTTAAAAAAAAATTTTAATTCTAATAATCATGTAAAATTTTTAATTTCTATTTTTGTTGCAGTAATAGGCTTTATATTTTTATATTCAATAATTGATAATCCTTTTGAGAAAAAAGAAGTTTTATTAAGCTTTCTTTTTTCGACAACAAGATTAATAATCTGTTTTATTTTTTCTTCTATAATAATTTTTTTATTGATCTTAATTGATTTTGCTCCAAAAAATAAGATTTCTAAAAGTTATATGGGTCCAATTTTTAATTTTATAAAAAGATATGGAAAATTTGCTTTTTTAATACTTCTTCTAATCTCTCTTTATAGAATTGCTGATATCGTAATGGGAGTAATGGCAAATATATTTTATTTAGAAAAAGGATATAAAATTTCAGAAATCGCAACTTACTCAAAATTTTTTGGTGTATTTGCGACAATACTGGGTGGATTTATTGGAGGTTATTGTTCTTATAAATTTGGAACAATGAAATCTTTATTTTTTGGAGCTTTAATTGCAGCTTCAAGTAACTTATTATTCGCCTGGTTAGCTATATCATCAATAAGTATTAATTTTTTAATAACTGTAATTACCGCTGATAATATATCTAGTGGGTTTGCAGGTGCTGCATTTGTAATTTATTTGTCTGGATTAACCTCAATAAAATTTACAGCAACACAATATGCATTATTTAGTTCAATTATGCTTTTTGTCCCAAAATTAATTGCAGGGTATGCTGGTGGTTGGGTAGATTTTATGGGATATCCATACTTTTTCTCATTAACAGCTTTTTTAGGTTTACCAGTCCTCATTTTAATAATTTGGATTAGCAAAGTAGCACCAGTTAAAAATTAAATGGATAATAATTTTTTAAATATTCCTGTAAGTAACATCTATACTAAGCCTCATATTAGATCAGAAGTAAGTACCCAAATTTTGTATGGAGAAAAATTCAAGATTTTAAGTAAAAGAAAAAATTGGCTTAAGATTAAAACTTATTTTGATAATTATGTTGGTTATATTAGGAAAAAAAAATACAGAAATAATTTTAAACCCCAATTAAAGATTTTTAAATCAAAATCCAGAATTTATATTAAAAAAAAAAACAAATTTTCTCCCTCGAGAAATTTTCTTTATTTTGCTTCAAGTGTTTCAGTATTAAGTGAAAACAGAAAATATTTAGAATTTGAAAACAATAAGTGGATTAAAAAAAAGGATACCAAAGATATTGATCACTATGAAAAAAATTATTCAAAAATAATAAAATTATTTTTGAATAGCAAATACTTATGGGGTGGCAAAACTTTAAATGGAATTGACTGTTCTGCTTTAATTCAAATATATTTTTACTATAATAGAATTTTTTTTCCACGAGACTCAAAAGATCAAATTAAATATTGCAAAAAGACAAAAAACAAAAAACTTGACAAAGGTGATATAATTTTTTGGAAAGGTCATGTTGGGATATGTTTAAACAAATCTAAATTTATTCACGCTTATGGTCCGAGGAAAAAAGTAATAATAATGCCTATCAATAGAACAATAGAATTAATTAAAAGAACAGCTAATTTAAAAGTAAAAAAAGTAAGTAATATAAAAAAATATTAATTTCTGCCAAAATCAGGTTTATTGATATCCTGTTTTAATTTTAAGATTTTAGATCTAACCTTTTTTGTTTGTATCAATTTCTTTAAAATTGACTTACTATTTTTCGAATTAATATCTTTTTTAAAAGAATTTAAATTTTTTATAAATATATCAACAGCTTTTGAAACATTTGTTTTATTATCAAAAAAAATATCCCGCCACATTATTTCATTCGATGCTGCTATACGTGAAAAATCTCTCAAACCACCCGCACTGTATTTTATCAAATCGTATTTTTGTTTTTTTTCAAAATCTTGAGCAGATTTTACTAAATTATAAGCAACCAGGTGAGGTAGATGGCTTGTAATTGAGAAAATTTTATCATGCTTTTCTACATTCATCATGACTGTTTTAGAACCAACTTTTTTCCAAAAAGAGTTCAAATATTTTAAATTTCTTGAGTTAGTTTTTTTATCTTTAATCAAAATGCACCACTTATCTTTGAACATATTTTCTTTACCATGCTCTGGTCCACTTACTTCTGATCCTGTTATTGGATGGCTTTGAATCCAATTAACACCTCTTTTCAAAAACTTTTTAATAATTTTTGATGACTCAATTTTTGAAGAACCAATATCTGTGATAATTGTCTTTGATGAAATAAATTTATTAATTTTGATAATAAGCTTTTTATACTCACTTATAGGTGTGCATAAAATAACTAGATCTGAATTGACCACACCATCCTTTAATGAATTAACTACTATTCCAGGTAACTTAAGTTTTCTGATCTTTGAAATATTTGATTTCGATTTTTCATAAATAAATATTTTTTTTGCTATTTTATTTCTAGAAATTCTTCTTACTAAAGAGGATCCTAATAACCCACACCCAATAATTAATACTTTTTTCATTTATTAAAAATACTTTCCACTGCCTTCATAAACTCTAAATTTTCTTTTTTAGATCCAATAGTTAAACGCAACATATTTTTCATTTTATAACCATATTCAGTAGACCTTAAAATAATACCTTTTAATTTTAATTTTTTATAAAAATACTTAGCTCTCAATTTACATTTCATAAAATTTAATAATAAAAAATTAGCAGAAACATTATTTGAACTAATATCATACTTGCTTAAAAAGTTTTTCAATTTTGTTGCATAGAAAATATTGTGTTTTATTGATCTGGTAATAAATTTACTATCTTTTAAAGACTCTAACGCTGCTTTTTGTGCTACCTCATTTACATTAAATGGTGGTTTAATAATATTGAGAGCATCAATAATTTTCTTTGAACCGTACCCCCATCCAATTCGTAGTGAAGATAAACCATAAATTTTTGAAAATGTTCTCAGTATAAAAACATTATTTTTATTTTTAAATAAATCTAACCCAGATTTATAATCAGGATTTTTCATATATTCTGTATAAGCATCATCTACTACCAACAGGATATTTTTTCTTAATTTTTTTCTTAATTCAATTAACTCAAGTTTGGTAAGATAAGTCCCTGTTGGATTGTTTGGATTAGCTAAAAAAACAATCTTAGTTTTTTTAGTAACTTTTTTAATTATCTCAGTAACAGATACTTTAAATTTTATTTCTTTAGCAAATATTACATTTGCTCCAACTATTTTCGCATAAATTCTATACATCAAAAAACTAAATTGTGGGACAATTACATCATCTTTAGGTTTTAAAAATAATTGACATAACATTTGGATAACCTCATCAGAACCTGCTCCACAAATAATTCTATCCTTGTTACATTTAAATTTTTTTGCAATTTGATTTCTTAGTTCTTTTGATTTTCCATCTGGATATCTAAAAAACTTTAACTTTTTATTAGACATGACTTTCTTAACTCTTGAACTCATGCCCAAAGCAGATTCGTTCGCAGAAAGTTTAATAATTTTTCTAAATTTCTTAATACTAGATTTCCCTGGTTTATAGGCTTCGATATTTAGTTTTTTAAATCTCATGATACTTAATTTTTTTAATATTTATGCCCTTTATAATTAAAATAAGAATTTTTAACATAGTTATAAATATAAATATTTAAAAAATTGACATACTAAATAACTTCTTGTAAAAAATTTATGCGCTGATTTATCTGAATTGCGAGCGCTTTAAAAAAACCGCTAAAAAAGTTTTTCTCGCATAATTCACTAATCAGCACTTATATGAATATTAAAGAAAATATTAAAACATTGATTATTGAAAAACCATTAAAATTAGATTGTGGTCAGACTATCAGTAATTTTCCATTGGCTTATGAAACCTTTGGAACACTCAATAAAAATAAAGATAATGCAATTTTGGTTTGCCATGCTTTAACGGGAGATCAATTTGTTACTGGTATAAACCCAGTAACTAAAAAAGATGGATGGTGGACATATGCTGTTGGTCCAAATAAGTCTATTGATACAAATAAATATTTTATAATTTGTGCAAATGTACTTGGTGGATGTATGGGATCTTTTGGACCTAGCCATGAAAATCCTAAAACAAAAAAAATTTATGGAACAGATTTTCCAGTCATTACAATAAATGACATAGTGAATGCTCAAGTAAATTTATTAGACTTTTTTGGTATTGAGAAACTTTTTTCAGTTGTAGGAGGTTCAATGGGTGGTATGCAAGTTTTACAATTTGTAAGTAATTTTCCTGACAAAGCTAAAACTGCAATACCAATTGCTTGTACATCTAATCATTCTGCTCAAAATATTGCTTTCAACGAACTAGGTAGGCAAGCAATTACAGCTGATCACAATTGGCTTGATGGAAATTATAACTTAAAAAAAACTGTACCTGAAAAAGGATTAGCAGTTGCACGAATGGCTGCACATATAACTTATTTATCAAAAAAAGGGCTTCAAGAAAAATTCGGAAGAAAGTTGCAGGAAAGAGATGATCTTAAATTTGGTTTTGATGCTGACTTTCAAATTGAAAGTTACTTAAGATATCAAGGTTCAGTATTTGTAGATAGATTTGATGCAAATAGCTATCTTTATATAACCAGAGCAATGGATTATTTTGATTTGGTAAAACAATTTAATGGTAATCTATCTAATGCTTTTAAAAATACAAAAACTAAATTTTTTGTTATATCTTTTACTTCTGACTGGCTCTATCCAACTCAAGAGAATAAAGAAATTGTTATTGCTCTAAATGCAATTAACGCGAATGTTGGTTTTGTTGAAATAGAATCTGATAAAGGTCACGACTCATTTTTACTAGATGTCCCAGAATTTTTAAAAGCTGTTAAAAATTTTTTAGATAAATCTTTTATAGAAAAATTATAATGAAAACTGAATATAAAATCATTGCTGATATTATTGAAAATAATTCAAGTATATTAGATGTGGGATGTGATGATGGAAACTTAATGGAATTTTTAAAAGCTAATAAAAGCACCAACATTAGGGGTATCGAAATTTCTAAGGAAAAAGTTCAAACTTGTATTGCTAAGGGATTAACTGTAATTGAAGGAAATGCGGAATTTGATTTAAAACAATTTCCGAACGATTCATTTGATTATGTTGTTCTTGGACAAACTTTACAAGCTTTTATAAACCCAGAATTAGTTATCAAAGAACTTTTAAGAATTGGTAAAAAAGCTATTATAACTATTCCAAATTTTGGACATTGGAAAGTGAGACTAAATTTATTAATTAAAGGCACGATGCCAATTACAAATTCATTACCTCACAATTGGTACAATACTCCTAATATTCATATGTGTACAATTAAAGATTTTGTAAAATTTTCTGAAACAATTGGTTTTAAAATTTTTAAATCTTTAGCTTTAAAAAATAAGAATATATCTAATATAACTAAATCAAATTTATTCTTTAAAAATCTATTTGGCGAACTTGGAATATTCCTAATTGAGAAATAAATGAAGATTGAAATTATAAAATGCTTGAAAGACAATTTTAGTTATTTAATTATTGATGAAAAAACTCAGATTGCATGCGTTGTTGATCCTAGTGAAGCAGGACCTATAATTAATTTTTTGAACAAGAAAAAAATAAATCTCAAATATATTCTTAATACTCATCATCATTACGATCATGTAGGTGGAAATAGTGAATTGAAAAAGAAATATAATTCTAGTGTAATAGGCTTTAAAGGAGATAAGGATCGTATCCCAGAAATTGATATTCTATTAGAAGATAATCAAATATGGAAAAAAGATAATTTTGAGGCAAAAATTTATCACATTCCTGGTCATACAACAGGACATATTGCTTTTCATTTTTTTAAAGAAAAAAAAATTTTTACTGGTGATACTTTATTTTCTCTTGGATGTGGAAGATTATTTGAAGGTACATATGAACAAATGTTCAACTCTCTTAAAAAAATCAAACAACTTCCAAAGGATACCGAAATCTATTGCGGACACGAATACACAATACAAAATTCAATCTTTTGTATAGCTAATGATCCTGAAAATTTAAAACTCAAAGAAAAAATTACTAAAATCGAAAATAATCTAAAAAAAAATCTACCTACTATTCCGACTCTTTTAGAAGATGAGCTTGAATGTAATATATTTCTTAAAGCAAATGATCTAGAAACTTTTTCAAAACTAAGGGATTTAAAGGATAATTTTTAGCTTATATAGCTTGACTATAGTTTGGCTGAGATTATATTGCGATAATTAAAATTTAATATTCTTTATGTCTTACGCAGTAATACAAACAGGTGGAAAACAATACAAAGTTAGATCAGGAGAAATCTTGAAAATTGAAAAACTACCGAATTCTAAACCTGATACTAAAATAGAGTTTAAAGAAATTCTTGCGTATGGTGATGAAAAAGCAATTGAGATTGGAGCTCCAACAGTAGAAGGTGCTAAAGTTGAGGCAAATTTAATAAAAAATAGTAAAAATAGGACTGTTTTAATTTTTAAAAAAAGAAGAAGACAGAATTCGAGACGAAAAAACGGACACAGACAACAATATTCAATGATTAAAATAAACAAAATTTTTTCTAAAGATGGTAAAGTTTTATCAGAAGTTGAAAAAATTTCTAAAACTTCAAAAAAGGAAGTTACAGAAAAGAAAACTAGTAAGTAATTAGGAAAAAATAATGGCAACAAAAAAAGCAGGTGGATCATCAAGAAACGGACGAGATAGCGCCGGAAGAAGACTTGGGGTAAAAAAGTATGGTGGTGAAACTGTAATTCCTGGAAATATAATTGTTAGACAAAGAGGAACAAAGATATTTCCTGGTGAAAACGTTGGAATGGGCAAAGATCATTCAATATTTTCAGTTATAAAAGGCAAAGTAGTTTTTAAAAAAACTAAATCAGATAGAACTTTTGTTTCAGTAAAACCCAATTAATAGTACAACTAAAAAGAGCGTTGTATTATGAAATTCTTAGATCAAGTAAAAATTTATATTAAAGCTGGAAACGGTGGAGATGGCTCTCCAAGTTTTAGAAGAGAAAAATTTATTGAGTTTGGAGGACCTGATGGTGGAGATGGTGGAAAAGGAGGTTCAATTATTTTAAGAGCAGAACAAAACTTAAATACTTTAATAGATTATAGATATCAACAACATCATAAAGCAGAACGAGGTGAAAATGGTTCAGGTCAAAATCGTACAGGAAAAGGTGGTGAAGATTTAATTCTCAAGGTTCCTTTAGGAACGCAAGTATTCGAAGAAGATAATAAAACATTAATATATGACTTTACTAAAACTGGTGAGGAGTTCGTGGCAGCTAATGGTGGCAAAGGAGGATTGGGAAATACAAGATTTAAAAGCTCAACTAATCGAGCTCCAAGAAAATTTACGAAAGGATCAACTGGTGAAGAGTTTGTAATTTGGCTTCAATTAAAAACTATTGCTGATATTGGAATAATTGGATTACCTAATGCTGGAAAATCTAGCTTGTTAGCAGCTGTAACAAATGCAAATCCAAAAATTGCAAATTACCAATTTACTACTTTAAATCCAAATTTAGGAGTTGCAAAATATGATAATAAAGAAATTACCCTAGCTGATATTCCTGGCTTAATTGAAGGAGCACATGAAGGTACAGGATTAGGTACTCAATTTTTAAAACATATTGAAAGATGTAAATCACTTTTACATCTAATAGATATAACTGATGAAGATTTGATGAAATCATATAACCAAGTCAAAAAAGAATTAAAAAAATATAGCTATAAACTTATCAAAAAAAAAGAATTAATTGTTTTAAATAAGATAGATTTAGTTGACGATGATGTAGTGAAAAAGAAAATTAAAGAATTTTTGAAAAATAAAAAGTGTGAAGTATTAACACTATCAACATTAAAAAAAAATTCAGTATCTAAAATTAAATCTAAATTAATTGCTTATGTATCTTAAAAATTCAAAAATTATTGTCATTAAAATTGGATCATCTCTTATAATAGATAAAAATAGGAAAATTCGGAATAAATGGTTATCAAGTTTTGCAAAAGATATTAATAAATTAAGATCAAGTAATAAAAAAATAGTGATTGTGAGTTCTGGCGCGATCGCTCTTGGATGTAAAAAAATGAATTATAATAAAGCAAATCTCAAACTAGATAAAAGTCAAGCAATTGCATCTATAGGGCAAATTGAGTTAATGAATTTATTTTCACAAATATTCTCTAAATACAAAATAAATATATCACAAATTCTTTTAACATTAGATGACACTGAGGAAAGAAGAAGATCAATAAATGCGAAAAGAACTTTTGAAAACTTGTTTCATCTTGATTATGTTCCAGTGGTTAATGAAAATGATACTATTGCAACTTCAGAAATAAAATATGGTGATAATGACAGACTCGCCTCTCGTGTAGCTCAAATCACTAATGCAGATACATTAATTTTATTATCTGATGTTGATGGTCTTTTTACAAAAAATCCAAAAAAATTCAAAAATGCAAAGTTAATTAAACAAATTTCTAACTTAAACAATGATATCAAGAATATTAAGATAAAAGGTACAACAGAATTTGGAAGTGGAGGAATGGATACAAAAATCGAGGCAGCAAAAATCTGCAATTTAGCAGGATGTAATATGATAATTGCTAATGGATTATATTTAAATCCTATAGATCGAATTGAAAAAAAAAATAATTGTACTTGGTTTATTTCTTCAATACCAAAATTAGATGCAAGAAAAAAATGGATTATTAGTTCTGTCTCGCCAAAAGGAGAACTGATTATTGATGACGGAGCTAAAAAAGCTCTTGCAAATGGAAAAAGTTTACTAGCTGCTGGTATTAAAAAAGTATCAGGAAATTTTAAAAAAGGAGATCATATCAAAATTTTAGACAACAAGCGAAAAGAATTTGCTAGAGGCTTGAGTTCTTTTTCTTCCAATGAAATAAACAAAATTTTAGGATGTCATTCAAATGAAATTAAAAAAATACTTGGATACATTTCAAAGTCTGAAGTTGTTCACAAAGATGATATGGTAAAAGTTTAATGAGAAAAGAACTAATTAATATTGGAAAAAAATCTAAAAAAGCTTTCACTACTCAATTAAATTCAAAAAAAAAAAATAAAGTTTTAAAAGATTATTGCAATCTTATTGAAAAAAATAAAAAAATAATCATTAAACATAATAAAAAGGATGTTTACGATGCACAAAAAAAAGGGCTTAAACAGAATCTTATTAATCGTCTTATTTTAGACGAGAAAAAAATTTTTAATATTATTAACTCTATAAAATCAATTATAAAACTAAAAGATCCAACTAATATTATTTTAGAAAGATGGAAAAGGCCTAATGGTCTAAATATTTCCAAAAAAACTATTCCAATAGGTATTATCGGTGTCATTTACGAAAGCAGACCTAATGTTACATCCGATGTTGCGTCCTTATGTTTTAAATCTGGTAATGCATTAATATTAAAAGGTGGCAAAGAGGCATACAATTCTAATAAAATTTTATCAAAATTATTCAGAAGCTCTTTGAAAAAAAATAATATAGATGAAAATTTTGTTCAATTTATTCATAGTAAAAATAGAAGAGTAGTTGATTTTTTATTAACTAAAATGAATAAATACATTGATGTGATTATTCCGAGGGGAGGGAAAAAATTAGTAAAAAAAGTTCAAACTTTGTCTAATCTACCAACAATTGGTCACTTGGAGGGAATTTGCCATACTTTTGTTGACAAAGATGCAAATCTTAAAACTGCACAAAAAATTGTTCTCAATGCCAAATTAAGAAATACTGCAATTTGTGGTGCTACAGAAACAATTTTAATTCATCAAAAAATTCTTAAGCAATCATGTAAACACATATTAAAAAATTTGGAAAAAAATGGATGTAAAATTATCGGAGATAAGAAAATAAGAAAATCTTATAGTGGAAAAATATTTAAAGCCACTAATAAGGATTGGTCTAAAGAATATCTATCACCAATTGTCTCTGTTAAATCAGTTCAAAATCTTAATGAAGCTGTAAAACATATTAATAAATACGGCACAATGCATACAGATTCAATTATTACAAAAAATAGAATGACTGCAAAAAAATTTCTAGCTAATGTTAATAGTTCTATTGCGATGCATAATACATCAACCCAATTTGCTGATGGTGGTGAGTTTGGTTTTGGAGGTGAAGTTGGCATATCTACAAATACACTTCCTCCAAGAGGTCCTGTTGGATTAAATCAATTGGTGTCGTATAAATATCAAATTTCAAGTAATGGTAAAATTAGGAAATAATTTGAGTTTAAAAACTAAAATTGGAATTCTTGGTGGGTCATTTGATCCAGCTCATAAAGGACACCTGAAAATTTCCAAAGTAGCTGCAAAAAAATATAAATTAACGAAGATTATATGGGCTATCACTCAAAAAAACCCATTTAAAAAAAAAAGTAATACAAGTATTTTAGATAGAATAAACAATTGTAAGAAAATTATCAAAAGTAATAATTTTATTAAGGTCAAATTTTATGAAAAAATTATTAGATCAAATAAAACCATTGATCTCATTAATCATTTAAAAAAGAATAATAAATCTGAAATTTTCTTTTTAATGGGGGCTGATAACTTAATTAATTTTCATAAATGGCATAAGTGGAAATTAATTTCTCGTAAATGTAAAATTATCGTCTTTGATCGTCACGGATATAAAAAAAAGTCTTTAAATTCAATATCATTTAAAAGATTAAATGAAAAAAGTTTAAAGTTTATTGAATTTAAGAAGGTTAATATTTCATCTTCTCAATTGAGGAAAATTTGATAATGTTTGTTTAATTGATGGATAAAAGTTCTAATTTAAAACAAATTGTAATCAATACTTTAGATAATAACAAAGCCCAAAATATAGTAAGTATAGATTTAAAAGATAAAAGTTCGATGGCTGAATATATGATCATTGCAAGCGGAAATTCATCAAGACATATACAATCTCTTTCAGAACAAGTGTTAGAAAAATTTAAAAAGAATGGTATCAAAAACTCTAAAATTGAGGGAAAAGAGAGTAATGAATGGAAGTTAATAGATGGTATAGATATAATTGTTCATATTTTTCATCCTGAAAAAAGAAAGTTTTATGAACTCGAAAAAATTTGGTCAGAATTAATTCCAAAGGAGAAAATAATTATATGAAAAAAATTTTTTTAATCTTACAGATGATATTTTTTATTCTTTTTTTTCAAAATGTTAATTCTTTAGAAAATAACATTTATAAAAAAATTGATCTGTTTGGAGAGGTGCTTGATAAAATAAACAAAGAATATGTTGATGAGATAGACCAATCAGAAAGTATGGACTCAGCAATAAATGGTCTTTTACAATCATTAGATCCATATTCTGCTTACATGTCACCTGAGATTTTTAAAGAAATGAAAACAGAGACTAGTGGAGAATTCGGTGGACTAGGTATAGAAGTAAGTATGGAGTCAGGAGTTGTTAAAGTTATTTCACCAATTGATGACACTCCTGCTTCAAGAGCAGGTATTAAAAGTGGTGATTATATTGTCAAAATCGATGGTATACAGGTTCAAGGTAAATCTTTAACTGAGGCAGTAGAATTAATGAGAGGTCTTGTTGGAACTGAAATAGAGCTAACTATTAGAAGACGTGGTGAAAAAAAAGCACTTACTTTTGTAATCGTTAGAGAAACTATTGAAATTCAATCTGTAAAATCTGAACTATTAGAGAAAAATATTGGCTACTTAAGACTTACATCTTTCAATGAAAATAGTGCAGAACAAATTAAAAAAAAAATTATAGAATTAGAAAAAAATAAAGATATAAGTGCTTATATTTTAGATCTCAGAAATAATCCAGGTGGTTTGCTCTCTCAAGCAATAAAAATATCAGATTTCTTTTTGGACAATGGTGAAATAGTTTCAACAAAAAGTAGAAAAAAAATAGAAAATAGAAAATGGTTTGCTAAGAAAGGTGATTTAACAAATGGAAAAACCTTAATTGTATTAATTAATTATGGATCAGCTTCCGCCTCTGAAATAGTTGCTGGCGCTTTACAAGATCAAAAAAGAGCTATTCTTCTAGGTGAAAATAGTTATGGAAAAGGATCTGTCCAATCTATTATTCCATTAAAAAATAAAGGGGCAATACGTTTAACTGTTGCAAAATATTATCTTCCCTCAGGAAAATCTATTTCAGATGTTGGCGTTTCACCTGATATAGAAGTCGGTGAACAATCTGAAAACTTTAAGATTAAAACAGAAACAGATAATCAATTAAATTATGCGATAAAACTAATTAACGGATAAAATGAAAGAAAAATTCAAAAATTTACCGCTAAGAAGTGGTGTTGGGATTATATTATTAAATAAAGAAAATAAAGTTTTTGTTGGAAAAAGAATTGATAACCCAAAAAATTTTTGGCAAATGCCTCAAGGAGGGATAGATAAAGGTGAAGATTATTTAACTGCTGCTTACAGAGAATTAGAGGAAGAAACAAGTGTAAAAAATGTAAAACTTATTCAAGAAATTGATAGTATATTTACTTATGAGCTTCCTAAAAACTTATTAGGTGTAATATGGAAAGGTAAATATAAAGGTCAAAAACAAAAATGGTTTCTTATGAGGTATTTAGGTGAAGATAAAGAAATTAATCTTCAAACCAAAAATCCTGAGTTTTTAGATTGGAAATGGCTTGATATAGATATGATCACTGAAGTGGTGGTAGACTTTAAATTTCACATATATAAAAAATTAAAGGAGGAAATTAAAAAAATAGTCAATTAATTAATTGATTTTAAAACTTCTAATTTCTGATCAATTAAGTATCTTATTTGATCGCTTATCTCACTCTTATTGGCTTCTTCCTCAGCAGTTTTAATTAAATTTTGAACTTTAGTTTTTTCCAGATCTTTAATACTAAATATTGAGCTTGTAAGAATTGATAAATTATTATTTTTAAATTCTACAATACCATCTTCGACATAATATTTTTCTTCTCCAGATTTTGAGTGAATCTTTATAATCCCAGGTTTTAAAAAAGAAATAATAGAGATATGATCTTTAAGTATTCCCATTTCACCTTCAAATGCTGGAATAATAACCTCTTTAACATCATCTTTTGATAAGAAAGATTTTTCTGGATTTATTATCTCAATTTTAAATTCTTCACCCATCAAGCAGCATCTTTTTTCATTTTTTCAGCTTTTTCTATCGCTTCCTCAATTGTACCAACCATATAAAATGCTGCCTCAGGAAGATGATCATATTCACCTTTACAGATTGCATCAAAGCCTTTTATTGTTGAGTCTAGATCTACTAGCTTACCTGGTGATCCAGTAAATACTTCAGCAACAAAAAAGGGTTGTGACAAAAATCTTTGAATTTTTCTTGCTCTTGCTACAGTTAATTTATCTTCTTCTGATAATTCGTCCATACCTAGAATTGCAATTATATCTTGTAAAGATTTATATGTTTGAAGAACTTTTTGAACTTCTCTTGCAACTCTATAATGTTCATCTCCAACTATTCTGGGATCAAGAATTCTTGAAGTAGAGTCTAATGGATCCACTGCAGGATAAATACCAATTTCAGCAATTTGTCTCGAAAGTACAGTTGTTGCATCTAAATGAGCAAAAGATGTAGCAGGTGCTGGGTCTGTTAAGTCATCGGCTGGAACATAAATTGCTTGCACAGAAGTAATTGAGCCTTTGTTAGTAGTTGTGATTCTTTCTTGCAAGTTACCCATATCAGTTGCTAATGTTGGTTGATAACCTACAGCTGAAGGAATTCTTCCCAATAGCGCTGACACTTCAGAGCCTGCCTGAGTAAATCTAAAAATATTATCAACAAAGAAAAGAACATCTTGACCTTCTTGATCCCTAAAATATTCAGCCACTGTTAATCCTGTAAGAGCAACTCTAGCTCTAGCTCCTGGAGGCTCATTCATTTGACCATAAACCAATGCAGCTTTTGATCCTGAGCCATCTTTTTTAATTACACCAGACTCTATCATCTCATGGTAAAGGTCATTACCCTCTCTAGTTCTTTCACCAACACCAGCAAAAACAGAAAATCCCCCATGTGCTTTTGCAACGTTATTAATTAATTCCATAATCAATACTGTTTTTCCAACTCCCGCACCCCCAAACAATCCGATTTTTCCACCTTTAGCATAAGGTGCTAACAAATCAATTACCTTTATTCCTGTAACTAAAATTTCTGTTTCAGTAGATTGATCATTAAACTCTGGTGCAGGCCTATGAATTGGCCAACTCTCTTTTGTTTTGACAGCTCCTCTTTCATCAATAGGCTCACCGATCACATTAATAATTCTACCTAAGGTTTCTGGTCCAACAGGGACTTTGATTGGAGCATTTGTGTTTACTACTTCATCTCCTCTTTTTAATCCCTCTGTAGCGTCCATTGCAATGGTCCTAGCAGTTGACTCTCCTAAATGTTGCGCAACTTCTAAAACTAGACGATTACCCCCATTTTTACATTCCAATGCAGTTAATATTTCTGGAAGTTCTCCTTCAAATTTAACATCAACTACTGCTCCAATAACTTGTGTGATAATTCCTTTGCTCATAATTATAAACTTTCTGCTCCTGATATGATTTCTATTAGTTCTTTTGTAATTGCTGCTTGACGACTTCTATTATACTCAATAGTAAGTTTGTCAACCATTTCACCTGCGTTTCGAGTTGCATTATCCATTGCACTCATTCTTGCTCCTTGTTCGCTAGCTGAATTTTCTAACATTGCTTTGAATATTTGTGTTGAAATATTCTTGGGTAATAAATTGCTCAAAATTTCATCTTCATCTGGTTCAAACTCATAACTTTCTTCTGAATTAATTTCATTATTATTTTTTGAGTTTAATGGAATAATCTGCTGAACTTGAGGTATTTGAGTTATTACATTTTTAAATTGATTATAAAAAATCGTACAAATATCAAACTCCTCTTTTTCAAATCTTTCAATTATAGTTTTTCCAACTTTTTCAGCATCAAAATAATTTGCATTTTTTGAATCTTTAAAAGATATATTTTTTATTATTTTATTTCCATAAGTTCTTTTCAACTGATCATTACCTTTAGACCCAACAGTAATAATTTTTAATTCTTTACCTTCCTCACTTAATTTTAAAAAATAACTTTTAGCTTTTTTAATTATATTAGCATTAAATCCACCACATAAACCCCTATCCGAAGTCATTACTACACAAAGATGAATTTTATCACTTCCTGTGCCTGACAAAAGCTTTGGTGCATTACTTTTATCAGAAATGCCACTAGATAAATTTAAAATAACGTTATTCATTTTTTGAGAATATGGTCTACCTTTTTCTGCGCTATCTTGCGCCCTTTTAAGTTTAGCAGCTGCAACCATTTTCATAGCCTTAGTAATTTTTTGTGTAGATTTTACACTGGAAATTCTTTTTTTTAGATCATCTAGACTAGCCATAAAATTATTAAGATTTAAAAGTCTTCTTTAGATTATTAATTACATCAACTAAACTTTTTTCTGAATCCTCCTCTAATTTTCCCGAGTTTAATATTGACTCAATAATTTCTGGTTTATCAGCTTTACACCTCTCAATTATTTTATTTTCAAACTCGGAAATATCTCTTAAATCAATATCGTCTAAATAACCCTTTACTCCACAAAAAACTGAAATAACTTGTTCTGCAACTGTCATAGGAGAATACTGTTTTTGTTTTAAAAGTTCGGTTAATTTAGATCCTCTATTCAAAAGTTGTTGTGTAGAAGCATCTAAATCAGAACCAAATTGTGCAAACGCAGCCATTTCTCTGTATTGTGCTAATTCAAGTTTCATTGAACCTGAAACTTTTTTCATAGCTTTTGTTTGAGCTGCAGAGCCAACCCTAGAAACTGATAATCCTACATTAATAGCTGGTCTAATACCTTGGTTAAACAATTCAGTTTCTAAAAAAATTTGTCCGTCAGTAATTGAAATCACATTTGTAGGAATATAAGCTGAAACATCACCACCTTGAGTTTCTATGATAGGAAGTGCAGTTAAAGATCCACCACCATGCTCATCACTTAATTTTGCTGCTCGTTCTAACAATCGACTATGCAAATAAAATACGTCTCCTGGATATGCCTCTCTACCTGGAGGTCTTCTTAATATAAGTGACATTTGTCTATATGCTACTGCTTGCTTTGAGAGATCATCATAAATGATTAATGCATGCATTCCATTGTCTCTAAAAAATTCTCCCATAGCACAACCTGTATAAGGAGCTAAAAATTGTAAAGGTGCAGAGTCTGAAGCTGTCGCAGCAACAATAGTTGTATATTCCATTGCACCAGATTCTTCTAAAGTTTTTTGAATTTGTCTTACTGTTGATCTTTTTTGTCCTACTGCAACATAAATACAATAAAGTTTTTGTTTCTCATCACCTGACTCGTTAATTTTTTTTTGATTTATTATTGCATCAATTGCAACAGCCGTTTTTCCAGTTTGCCTATCACCAATGATTAATTCTCTTTGACCTCTTCCAATTGGAACAAGGCTATCAATTGATTTTAGTCCTGTTTGCATTGGTTCACTAACAGATTGTCTTGGAATAATTCCTGGGGCTTTCACTTCAACTCTGCTTTTTTTAGTTCTTTTATCTAATGCACCTTTTCCATCAATTGGATTTCCTAATCCATCAACGACTCTTCCTAGTAACTCTTTTCCAACTGGTGTATCAACAATACTTCCAGTTCTTTTTACAACATCACCCTCTTTGATATTTCTGTCATCTCCAAAAATAACTACTCCAACATTTTCACTTTCTAAATTTAAAGCCATACCTTTAGAACCGTCTGAAAATTCGACCATTTCTCCAGCTTGAACATTATCTAAACCATAAATTCTTGCTATACCATCACCTACAGATAAAACTTGTCCAACTTCAGAAATTTCAGCTTTTTTTCCAAAATTTTTGATTTGTTCCTTTAAAATTTTTGTTACTTCAGAAGGATTGATTTCCATATTATGCCTCTATCATTCTAGTTTCTAATTGTTGTAATTTTTTTTTAATAGAAGTGTCAACCATTATACTGCCAATTTGTACAACCAAACCTCCAATTAAACTTTGATCGTGAGTGTAGTTTAATTTTATTTCAGACTTAAAATTATTTGATAATTCTTGTGTAATCTTGTTAATTTCATCTTGAGATAAATTTTTTGCTGATCTTATTTCAGCTTTTAATTCACCTCTTTTTTCTGAACAAATTTCATTAAAATTTTTTAAAATTTGTTGAATATAAAAAAATCTTCTTTTTATAATTAAAAAACTCAGAAAGTTTTTAAATAAAACTTCTAATTTAAAATTATTAGATATCTTCTCTATCAATTGATTCAAAACATTACGACTTATCGTAGGATCTTTTATTAAATTATTAAAATCTTTACTGCCAGAAATTAATTTTAATAATGCTTGAGAATTTTCCTCAATTTTTTGCAAAGAATTAGATTCATTAGCTAGTTCATATAAAGCCAAAGAATACCTATTGGCCGAAGTGTCAGAAAATTCCTTATTTTTACTCAAGATATTACCTTTAAATCTAAGTGGTTAATTTAAAATCACGCATTAATTAGCATATGCAATTATAGTCTTCAAGTAACACATTGGCTAAAAAATGTTTTTTTTGGGCTTTAATTAAAGTTTATTGGATCGACATCAACTGAAAGTTTTATTCCTGACGAAAATTTATATTTTGAAATTATTGAAACCAGAGAATTCTGTAATTTTAGAGTTTTAGGTCCTCTTATTAGTAATCTAACTCGATATTTTCGTTTTAACCTAAAAATAGGTGCGCTTACAGGGCCTAAAACTTTTCCATAGATCTCATTTTTAATCGACAATTTCAATTTTATGGCTTCTTTTTCTAATTTAATCTGATTTTCACCTGTTAAAATTAGAGAGATAAATCTTTGAAAAGGTGGAAGATTATTTTTTTTTCTTATTTCTGTTTCTTTATCTAAAAAAATCTCAGGATTTTTATCAGTTATATCTGAGATCATATTTGTATTATAATTATAAGTTTGAAAATAAACTATTGATTGTTCACCTGTTCGGCCTGCTCTACCAGATAACTGATGATATAATTGTAAATTTTTTTCTGCACTCCTTAAATCATGACCTTGAGAAGATAAATCAATATCGACTACAACAATACAGTTTAAGTTTGGAAAATGAAACCCTTTAGAGATTAATTGTGTCCCAACTAAAATTTGAATTTCATTATTTATTATTTTTTCTAGCTTATCTTTTGAGCTTTTTTTATTCATTGTATCACTTGAAAAGATTTCAACTTTTTTTGATGGGAAGTTTCTCTTCACTTCCTCTGAAATTCTTTCTACTCCTGGGCCACTGAATATAACATCACAAACTCCTTCTTTAGTGCAATTTCTTTGTAGAGAAGATTTAAAACCACAATAATGACAAAGTAAATTTTTTTTAATCTTATGATAAACTAGATTTATTGAACAATTTGGACAAGAAAAACTATTATAACATTTTCTACATAATACATTTGGTGAAAAACCTCTTCTGTTTAAAAAAAATAAAACTTGATTTTTTTTTTCTAAATGAGCATTTACTTTTTTAATTACCTCTTTAGAAATCCAAGACTGATTTTCTAATTTAACGTCATTTAAATTTATTATTTCATAATTTGGCAAGGAAGCATTTTTATATCTTTGTGTAATTTTAGAAATTTTATATTTCTTTTTTTTAATATTAACGTAAGTTTCAACTGATGGAACTGAAGTAATTAAATTTATAGGAATATTTTCAAAAGATGCTCGTGATATAGCCATATCTCTTGCATTATAAATTATTCCTTCATCTTGCTTGTATGATTGATCATGTTCTTCATCGACTATGATCAATCCCAATTTTTTGAATGGCAAAAATAATGATGAACGTGCTCCTATAACTGTTTTAATTTCACCACTCATTATACCACTCCAGATTATTTCTTTATTTTTTTTAGTAATGCCTGAATGCCATATTGCTGGTTTAAAACCAAAAAATTCTATAAATTTATTTTCAAATTGATTTGTCAATCCAATTTCTGGCAACATTATTAATCCTTGCAAACCCTTGTTTAAGATTTTTTTTAAAGCTTCAAAATAGACAATTGTTTTCCCTGATCCTGTTGTACCTTGTAATACATGAACATTAAATTTTTGGTTTGAAATATTAATTTCATTTAAAGTTTTTTTTTGTTCGTTAGTCAATTTGTATAAATTTTTTTTAATCTTATTGTTAAATTCCTGATAAAATTTTTTATCAGATTTTTCGATAGGCTTTCCACTTAACAGGACAAGTTTTAAAGCCATGCCTTTTGGCACAATATTATATTCTGAAAACCAGTTTAAAAATTCTAATGTTTTTTTTTTTAATCTAGGTATTTTTAATCTTCTAATTATTTTTTTAATTTTATAACTTTTATTATTTTTCTTTTCAAAATTATCCCAAACGACACCTATTATTTTAGATTTACCAAAAGGCACCTCAACAAAATCGCCAATTTTTAGTTCAATATCACTTTCATACGTAAATGGATGATTAAATATATTTGGTAAAAGAATCGGAAAATTCATATTTTGATAATATGAAAATATATTAAGAGTGTATTGCTCTTTTATCCACAGATAATGCTGCCTCCTTAACTGCCTCTGAAAATGTTGGGTGTGCATGACAAGTTCTGGCTATGTCCTCTGAACTAGCTCCAAATTCCATCGCAATTCCAATTTCTGCTATTAATTCTCCAGCATGAGGTCCTATCAAGTGTGCCCCTAAAACTTTGTCAGTTTTTTCATCAGCTAAAATTTTTACAAAACCCTCAGAGTCGTCAATTGCTTTAGCTCTTGAATTCGCCATGAATGAAAACTTACCTATTCTATATTTAATATTTTTTTCTTTTAATTGCTCTTCTGTTTGTCCAATAGATGCAACTTCGGGGGTTGTATAAATAACTCCTGGAATAGTATTGTAATTTACATGACCTGATTGGCCTGCGATGTTTTCTGCTACAGCAATACCCTCGTCCTCAGCTTTGTGAGCAAGCATAGGTCCAACTATTACATCACCAATGGCATATATGTTATTAACGCTTGTTTGAAAATCTTTATTAGTTTTTACTCTTTTTTTATCATCTAATTCGACACCTATTTTTTCTAAATTTAAATTGTTTGTATTAGGTTTTCTCCCCACAGAAACTAAAACTACATCAGTGTTAAAATCTTTTTTATTTCCATCTTTATCTTTTGTTGAAACTATAGCTCCAGAAACATTTGTTTTCACTGCTTCCACTTTATGTTGCATATGAAAATTAATACCTTGTTTTTTTAAAATCTTCATAAATTCCTGCGAAATTTCTTTGTCCATTCCAGGTGTAATATGATCCAAAAATTCAATTACATGCACTTCTGAACCTAATCTTGACCAAACAGACCCCATTTCAAGACCGATATATCCTCCACCCACAACAACCATTTTTTTTGGAACTTTTTCCAATTTTAAAGCTCCAGTAGAAGAGACTATTGTTTTTTCATCAAAATCAATCCCAGGTAATGAAACTGGGACAGAACCTGTGGCGATAATTGTTTTTTCAGAACTTATTATTGTTTCTTTATTTTTCTCGTCTTTGATTAAAACTTCATTTTTCGATTTAAAACTCCCGGTCCCTTTAAAATAAGTTACCTTGTTTTTTTTTAATAGGAATTCAACACCTTTTGTTAGTATCGTGACGGCTTTATCTTTACTTTTCATCATTTTCGATAAATTTAATTTTACTTCTCCTATCTCAATTCCCTTATTTGATAAATTTTGAACTTTATGAAATTCTTCTGATAAATTTAGTAAACTTTTTGAGGGAATGCATCCAACGTTCAAACAAGTTCCACCAAGTGTTCCTCTAGACTCAATGCATGCTGTTTTTAATCCTAACTGCGCTAATCTAATTGCACACACATAACCTCCTGGACCACCACCAATTACAACTGCTTGAAATTTTTCTGCCATTTAAATATCTAAAAATAACCTTCTTGGATCTTCTAAATTTTCTTTAATCATCTTTAGAAATGAGACCGATTCTTTACCATCAATTATTCTATGATCGTAAGATAATGCCAAATACATTACTGGTCTGATTTTAATTTCACCATCAACAACTATTGGCCTATCAACAATATTGTGCATACCCAACACACCTGATTGTGGTAAGTTAAGTATTGGTGTAGATAACATTGAACCATAAACACCACCATTGCTAATAGTAAATGTTCCCCCTTGTAAATCTTCTATTGTAAGTTTGCCCTCTTTGGCCTTTTCAGAAATTTGTTTAATATTTTTTTCAATATCTGCAAAAGATAATTCATCAGCATTTTTCAATACAGGTACTACAAGACCTTTATCAGTCCCAACTGCAAAACTTATATTATAATAATTTTTGTAAACTATCGTATCTCCTTCTATTTCAGCATTGACTGCAGGGAAATTTTTCAATGCAACTACACAAGCTTTTACAAAAAAAGACATAAAGCCTAGTTTTACACCATATCTATTTTGAAAATCTTCCTGATTTTCTTTTCTCATATCCATAATATTTGACATATCAACTTCATTAAATGTAGTTAATAAAGCTGCATTTTCTTGAGCTTGCTTTAATCTTTTAGCAATGGTTTGTCTTAATCTTGTCATCTTAATTTTTTCTTCTTGTCCATACTTAATTTTCCTCTCTGAAGGAGGTGGATTGACTCCCATTAAATCTATTAAGTCTCCTTTTAAAATTCTCCCATTTTTTCCAGATCCTTCAACTGATGAAATATCAATTTTATTTTCAGCAACTATTTTTCTGACTGCTGGAGACAAACTTTGATCATCTCTTGATTTCATTTTAGATGGTTCTTTCTCTATTTCCTTTGTAAGAACTAACGGCGTTTCCTCCTCATCTTCAACTTCAATTTTCTTATCAAAAATTTGTGTTTCTTCTCCATTATTTTGTGTTTCCAATTTAATTACGTTATCTTTTTCTACTGTTGGCTTAATTTTTTCAATTTTCTCTTTTTTTTTTGTAGCAGAACCATTCTCTGATACAGAGCCTAATAGAGCACCAACTTCTACTGTAGAGCCATCTTTTGAGTTTATTTCTGTCAAAGTTCCAGATACAGGTGAGGGTACTTCTAAGTTTACTTTATCAGTTTCCAATTCTACAACTGGTTCATCAGCTTCAACTACATCACCTTCTTTTTTCAACCATTTTGATACAGTGGCCTCGTTGATACTTTCTCCAAGCACAGGCACTAAAATTTTTTCACTCATTATATGTTATTCAAAAACTTTTTTTATAATTTCTTGCTGTTGAGAAATATGTCTTTTAGCATAACCTGTAGCCGGTGATGCATCTGGACTTCTTCCAATATAAGAAACATTTTTATTATTAGCCTTTATATTATCTAATGTCCATTGGATATAATCTCTTACTGAAAACCAAGCACCCATATTTTTAGGCTCTTCTTGACACCAATAAAATTTAGCATTTTTTGCATAAGATTTAAGCTCATTTGCTAAAGCTTTTGCTGGAAATGGATAAAGCTGTTCTATTCTATAAAATACCAAATCATCCCTTTTTAATTTTTCTCTTGCCTCAAGTAGATCAAAGTATATTTTTCCTGAACATAATATCACTTTTTTTATTTTTCCTGGTTTTTTTAACTTAATAAACCCTTTGGTTTTAGGATCAATTGCGTGGTCCCACAAAACTCTATGAAAAGAATTTTTTTTACCAAAATCATCTAGGTTTGACACACAATGTTTGTGACGCAACAAAGACTTTGGTGTCATTATGATCAATGGTTTTCTAAAATCTCTATGCATTTGTCTTCTCAGTGCATGAAAGTAATTCGCTGGAGTAGTACAGTTCATCACTTGCATATTGTCATTTGAACACAATTGTAAAAATCTTTCTAATCTTGCTGAAGAATGTTCTGGTCCTTGACCCTCATAGCCATGCGGTAACAACATCACTAAGCCAGAAGCCCTAGACCATTTTCTTTCTCCAGAGGCTATAAATTGATCAATTACAACTTGTGCACCATTTGCAAAATCTCCAAATTGAGCCTCCCATATAGTAAGTGTGTTAGGTTCAACTAAGCTATATCCATACTCAAATCCTAAAACAGCTAATTCAGATAAAAAACTATCTACAATTTCAAAATTTTTTTGATTCTTTGAAATATTGTTTAAAGGAATGTATCTTGAATTATCAATTTGATTTCTTAAAACAGAGTGTCTTTGACTAAAAGTACCTCTGCCTGAGTCCTGACCAACTAACCTAACAGGATATCCTTCCTCTAAGAGTGAGCCAAATGCAAGTGCTTCTGCTGTTGACCAATCAATTTGAGAACCTTTTTTTACATTTAGTTTTCTATTTTCAAAAATTTTTGAAATTGTTTTATGAATATTTATTTCGTTTGGAACAGTATTAATTCTGTTAGAGATTTCTACTAATCTTTTAGTATCAGCACCAGTAATGCCTCTTTTATCTTTTCCTTTTTCAGGTTTATATCTGGACCAAGTTCCCTCAAACCATTCAATTTTTGGTTTATAATCTTTCGCATTTTTAAACTGATCGTCCAATAAGTCTTTAAATTTTTTAATTGATAAATTTAAAAAATCTTTGGAAATCGAATGACTCTCCACAAGTCTTTCTCCATAAACTTTTACAGGAGAAGGGTGAGATCTAATCTTTTTATACATTAATGGTTGAGTAAAAGAAGGTTCATCGCCCTCATTGTGTCCAAACCTTCTATAACAGATCAAATCTATTACTACATCTCTATTAAATTTTAATCTAAAATCTGTTGCTATTCTTGCAGCGTACACAACTGCTTCAGGATCATCACCATTTACATGAATTATAGGAGCTTCAACCATTTTTGCTATATCTGAGGGATATGGTGAAGATCTTGCAAATCTCGGACTTGTAGTAAATCCTATTTGATTGTTAATAATAATATGTATTGTTCCACCGGTATTATGCCCCGGCAATCCCGACATTGCAAAACATTCGGCAACTACACCTTGTCCAGCAAAAGCAGCATCACCATGAATTAAAATTGGAATAACTTTTTTTCTCTCTTTATCTTTATGAAAAAATTGTTTAGCTCTTGTTTGTCCAAGAACAACTGGATTTACAGCCTCCAAATGAGATGGATTATCAGTTAAACTAACATGGACAGAATTTCCATCAAATTCCCTATTTGATGAAGCTCCTAAATGATATTTTACATCACCAGCTCCATCCGCTGAGCCACTTATTTCTCCAGCAAATTCATTAAAAATTTTTTTATAAGACTTTTGAAGCACGTTAGCTAAAACATTAAGTCTACCTCTGTGAGACATTCCTATTTTGACCTCTTTTACTTGAGATTGACCTCCGATTTTTATTATTTGTTCAAGTGCTGGAATTAAACTTTCACCACCATCAAGTCCAAACCTTTTAGTTCCAACATACTTAGTGTGCAAAAATTTTTCAAATCCCTCTGCTTGAATAAGTTTATTCAAAATTGCTTCTTTACCATTTTGAGTAAATTTGAAATCATCTGTTTTTTCGACTCTATCTCTAAACCATTTTCTCTCTGTAGGATTGGCAATATGCATATACTCATATCCAATAGACTCACAATATTTGTCTTTTAGAAATTTAAGAATTTCCCTTATACTTGAATATTCTTTGTTAATTATTCCATCTAAAAAAATTTTTTTATCATAATCATCTTTTTCAAAACCATAAGACTCAGGATGCAATTCATCCAAATATTCAGATTTCATCATTTCCAAAGGATCGAGTTTTGCAATTAAATGACCTCTTTGTCTATAAGACCTTATCATCGCTACTGCTTTAATTGAATTAGCATTAGATTTAACTACTTCTAACTCATTTGTCTGATTATTATCTTTGAATGTTTCTTGAACATTTTTAATAGAAATTTTATTTTTTTTTGGACTCCAAGAAGGTCCATTTATTTCATTAACAATAGTATCTATTTCTTCTCCAATTTCCTCAAAATAATTTTTCCAACTACTTGGTAAGTTGGGATCTTGATTAATGTACAGTAAATACATCTGTTCAATAAATGCACTATTGTTTTTATTAAGAAATCCAGTTTTTTCGAATTCTAAATTTTTAGAAGAAGACATTTTTTTTAATATAAACCTAGAAAAGAATTTTTCAATTAGTCAATTTATCAAAAAGAGTTTTTCCAATTTTCGATGGTGAGTTTGCGATAGTTATGCCACAATCTTGCATTTTTTTTATCTTATCTTGTGCACCACCTTTTCCTCCAGAAATAATTGCTCCTGCATGACCCATACGCCTTCCAGGAGGGGCTGTCACTCCTGCTATGAAACCAACTATTGGTTTTTTTATTTTATGGTTTTTAATAAATTCTGCAGCTTCCTCTTCTGCAGTACCCCCTATTTCGCCAATCATTAAAATTGACTCTGTATCTTTGTCATTCAAAAATAAATCCAAACAATCAATGAAATTAGTACCGTTAATAGGGTCTCCGCCAATACCTATACAAGTTGATTGTCCCAGTCCATTTTCAGTAGTTTGTGCAACGGCTTCGTAAGTTAATGTCCCTGATCTTGAAACTATACCTACTGACCCTTTCTTGTGAATATTTCCTGGCATGATACCAATCTTACATTCTTCTGGAGTTATAATGCCCGGACAGTTTGGACCTATTAATCTCGACTTGGACTTTGATAGTTTTTGTTTTACTTTCAACATGTCCTGAATAGGAATACCTTCAGTTATACAAACAATTAGTTCAATAGACTCATTAATTGCCTCAATAATTGCGGCTGCAGCAAATTTTGCGGGAACATAAATCATTGTTGCATTAGCACCCTCAGACTCTTTAGCTTCCTTTACACTATTGAAAACTGGGAGCCCTAAATGTTTTTGACCACCTTTCTTTGGGGTAACACCTCCAACTAATTTTGTTCCATACTTTAATGATTGTTCAGAGTGAAAAGTACCATGTGAACCTGTAAAACCTTGGCAAATTAATCTGGTTTCTTTATTTACTAAAACTGACATCTATTTAATTGCCTCAACTATTTTTTTTGCAGCATCATCAAGATTTTCTGCAGAAATTAATTTTAAGCCTGAATTATCTAATATCTCTTTTCCTTCTCTAAAATTTGTTCCAGCTAATCTTACTACTAAAGGAACATTAATATTCATCTCTTTTGCAGCGTCTACAACTCCTTGAGCAAGAACATCACATCTCATAATCCCCCCAAAAATATTTATTAATATTCCTTTAACATTCTTGTCTGATAAAATTATTTTAAAAGCTGCTGAAACTTTCTCTTTCGAGGCACCTCCACCAACATCTAAAAAATTAGCTGGCTCTTCGCCGTACAACTTAATTATATCCATTGTTGCCATTGCCAAACCAGCACCATTAACCATACATCCAATACTTCCATCTAACTTAATATAAGCTAACTCATATTTACTAGCTTCTATTTCAGCTGGTTCCTCTTCATTTAAATCTCTAAGTTCTAAAATTTTTGGCTGTCTAAATAAAGCATTGCTATCAAAATTGACTTTTGCATCTAAACAAATAATCTTTTTCTCTTTGGTAAGTATCAATGGATTAATCTCAACCATATTCGCATCAGTTTTTATAAACATTTTATAAATTGATTTTATTAAAGAAATTGCTTCGATCTTAGGATTTCCTTCTAAGTGAAATATCTCTATAATCTTCTCACACTCCTCATCTGAAATTTCATCAATTAACTCAATTTTATTTGTTAAAATTTTATCAGGAGATTTAATCGCTACCTCTTCAATATCCATTCCACCCTGATTACTTGAAATAAATGCTATTTTCGAAGAAGCTCTATCTACTAAACATGATAAATAAAATTCTTTTTCAATATTTGACGAAACCTCAACATAAAGTCTTTTTACTTCTCTTCCCTCTGGGCCCGTTTGATGTGTAACTAATTTTTTTCCAAACAATTCTTTTGCAGATTTTTCAAGATCATTTAAATTATCTAAAATTTTGACACCACCTGCTTTTCCTCTTCCACCAGCATGAATTTGTGCTTTTAGCACGTATTTATTTGTTTTTAAAGATTTACATTTCTCTAAAAGTTCTTCAACTGTAAAACCATAAACTCCCTCGGGAACTGCTGCACCGAATTTTTTTAAAATTTGTTTAGCTTGATGCTCGTGAATATTCATTATTTAGTTAAATCCGGATCTATCTTAGATGCTGCATCCCAAAGTTTTTTTACAGCATCAATAGAATGAAGAAATTCTGCCTTCTCTTTATCATCTAAATCTATTTCCTCAATTTTCTCTACACCATTTTTACCAATAATTATTGGTACACCGGCATAAATGTCTTTAATTCCGTATTCACCATTCAAAAAAGCAGCACATGGAAGCATTTTTTTTTCATCTTTTAAGTAAGCTTTGGCCATTTCAACTCCTGATGCTGCTGGAGCATAAAAAGCTGAACCTTTTTCTAAAAATTTTACAATTTCAGCCCCACCATCTCTTGTTCTTTGGTTAATTTCTTCCAATCTTTTTTGAGAAATTTTTCCTTCTTTAACTAAGTCTAACAAAGGTTTTCCAGAAACTTTTGTAAATCTTGGCAAAGGAACCATTGTATCACCATGTCCACCCATTACCATTGCCTCAATTTCGCTTACTGGAATATTAAATTCTTCAGATAAAAATAATTTAAATCTTGAGCTATCTAATATACCAGCCATTCCTACAACTTTATTTGGTGAAAGGCCTGAAAATTTTTGAAATGCCATTACCATTACATCTAAAGGATTAGTAATACATATTACAAATGCATCTGGAGCATTTTGTTTTATTCCATCAGCAACTTGTTTAATTATTTTTAAATTAATCCCAAGCAGATCGTCTCTACTCATTCCGGGTTTTCTTGGTACTCCTGCTGTAATAATTATTACATCTGAGCCTTTAATATTTTTATAATCATCAGTTCCTGAAAACTTAACATTGAAACCATCAACTGATGATGACTGAGCAATATCTAAAGCTTTACCTTTAGCTATCCCACTAGCCACATCAAATAAAACGACTTCATTAACTAGTTCTTTTATTCCAATTAAGTGTGCGAGAGTTCCACCAATTTGGCCTGCACCAATTAAAGAAATCTTTTTTTTCATGAATGTGACTATCTTTTATTGATTACTAATGATTATTCAATAAAAATTTTTCATTTAAATTTATTGATCCTCAACTAACTTTGAGCAAATTGCCATATCTTCAGATATATATGACCCTTTGAAGTGAGATTTATTCTTTTCCCAATTTTTTTTACCATCGACTATATAATTATTAAATAATTCTTTTCTGTTTGTTTCAGCCTCTGTTTGTGCTTGTTCCAACTTTTTGTTTTCATCAATAACCATCAATTCAACTGACTTAAACAGTAAGTTATTTGAGATTTCTATAAAGTTTTTTGAAGTTATTGCATCTGATTTTAGAATTACTCCTGAGGCATATGCATATACTGAACTACATCTTTTAAGTAAATATATCTGTGTTGAGCCTTTCTCAATATCTTTGCCATCTAAATATTTTTTAAGGGATATATTTAAGTCAGCTTTAACAAAATTTGTAAAACTTAATATAAAAAAAACAATTATAGTTAATTTTATTTTTTTCATATTAGTCAAATATTATCTTATGGGCCGTATGCAGCTTTGGGAAGCCAGGTGACTATTTCTGGAAAGTTAAATACTATTGCTACTGCAATCAATTGAAGAATTACAAACGGAATTATTCCCTTATAAATATTTGTTATTGAAATACCTTGAGGAGCAACACCTTTCATATAGAATAAAGCAAAACCAACGGGTGGTGTTATAAATGAAGTTTGTAAAACCACTGCAAACATCACAATAAACCATACTAGATCTACTCCTAAATCTACCATTACTGGCGCAAGGAAAGGCAAAATAATTAGGGTAATTTCAATCCAATCTAAAAAGAAACCTAATAAAAAGGCAACAAACAAAACTACAATGACAACCCCACTAGTTCCGAAAGGTAAGGCTTTAAGAGCCCCTTCAATCAATTCATCGCCTCCCAAGCCTCTTAAAATTAATGCAAACATTGTTGCACCAACAAAAAGTGCAAAAATATAAGCTGTAGTATGAGTTGTTTTTCTAATTACTATTTTTAAATCAGAAAATGATAATCGTCCTCTAATCAATGCAAGCAGAGATGCACCTAAAGCTCCAACTCCTGAAGCTTCTGTTGGAGTCGCTATCCCCATAAATATACTTCCTAAAACCGCAACAATTAATAAAGCTGGTGGAATGATTGATTTTAACACTCTTAAGACTATCTTAAAATCTACAGGTTCAGCATCTTGAGGTAATGGAGCTGCTTTTGGGTTCATGTAAGCATAAACAATAATAAAAATTGTGTAAAGTAAGCCAAGCAATAGTCCAGGAAAGACCGCTCCCATAAACAAGTCACCAACTGATATTCTTACTTGATCACCCATAATTACAAGCATAATGCTAGGAGGAATTAAAATTCCCAAAGTTCCAGTGGCACAAACTACTCCACATGCTAAATTTGGGTTATATTTATTCTTCAACATTAATGGGACACCTAAAATTGTTAACAATACAACTGCAGCACCAATAATTCCTGTTGAAGCAGCAAGCAAAACTCCAATAAATACAATTGAGATTGCAAGTCCACCTCTTGTTTTACCAAACAATTTAGACAGATCAGTCATTAAATCCTCAGCAATACCTGACTTATCCATCATGATTCCCATAAAAATAAACATCGGTAAAGCCACTAAAACCCAGTTAGCCATAACACCATAAAGTCGATAAACAACCATGGATGCAAATCCAAAATCTACTCCATAAAAAGTGTCAAATAAATTATCAGAAATCATTGAAATAAATATAAATAGAACTCCCAAACCACCCATAGTCCAAGCTACAGGAAATCCATAAAAGATTAAAGTTATAAAACTAAAAAAGAGCGCAATAGCTAAAAAATATTCTGTTACTAATGAAATCATTTTTTATTCTCTAATCCAAATCTAAGTGTAGTTATTATTCTTGTTATTCTTGAAATGCCTGAAATTAATAACAAGAAAAAACTAATTACTAAAAAACCTTTTACAAACCATCTTGCAGGTAAACCGTTTGCTGATGTTGATCTTTCGCTTGTAGTCCATGATAATTCAAAAAAAGGAACTGCATAATAAAGTACAAGAATTACAAATGGTAAAAATAAAATTAAAATACCAAACAATTCAAACCATAATTTTTTTCTATAAGACAATTTCTCACTTAAAACATCTACTCTTACATGAGCATCAACTATATATGTTGAAGACAAACCAACTAACCAACCAATACAATAAAGGTGCCATTGCAGTTCCTCCAGTTCAATCATTCCATTTTTAAAGACATATCTCAAAACTACATTCAGAATGATAACTATTACTAGGAATACCCATAACCAATTAAAAACTTCACCAATTTTCAAAACAAAATCATCAATTTTTTTTGTTAAAGATGTGTGTCTAAGCTGAAGTTTTTTATCAAGAGAACTTCCAACAGATGTAAAATCTTTAGACATAATTTTTTTCCTTAAAAACAAAAGCAGCCGGTAAACCGGCCGCTTCTATTATTATAATCAACTTTTCTAGTATTAAATACTAAAAGTTTCGAGGTAAATATCCCCATTTTTGCCAAACATCATACTCTTTCATGAATGCTTGTTGAGAAGCCCATACTTTAGCAAAGTCAGCGTCTTTAGCAGATTCTTCTTTCATTACTCTAGCACTAACTTTTTGTAGTTCTCTCAATACACTATCAGGCAATCTAGCAGCTGTTACACCTTTACCCGGGAAACTTTGAATTTGCTTACCTTGTAAAAATTCACCAGTTGTAATTGCTCTCATAGCTGCTGCTGTACAAGCCATTTCAAATAATGCTTGGTCAGCTGCACCCATTTTTTTCCATAAATCTAAATTGATCATGAAATGAGTTGAGGTTGATACTTGATGCCAACCTGGGAAAAGGTTGAACTTCGTAATTTTATGAAAACCTAAAACTTCATCAATAGCAGGCATTGAATATTCAGTTGCATCTAAAGTTCCTTTTTCTAAAGCTGCAAAAATTTCTCCACCAGCCATTAATGTAGCAGAAGCACCAATTTCATTTAAAACCATTCCTCCTAAACCCGAGAAACGAATTTTTAAACCTTTTAAGTCTGCTAGACTAGTTATAGGGTTTCTGTACCAACCTGCTGTTTCAGGTCCAATAGTACTACATAACAAAACTTGTATGTTTTGTTTGTTGTATATTTCATTTGCTAATTTAGCACCATCTCCTTCAAACCACCAAGCTGCATACTCCCATGGTTCCATGCCAAATGGCACCGCTGCAAATAAAACAGCTGCTGGTATTCTTCCTTGGTCATAAGCCATGTAGTTGTATGCTGCAGGCAAGTCTCCCTTACTAATTGAAGGTGAAATTTCTAATGGTGGAAGTATTTTTCCAGGTTCATAGACCTTTAATTTGATTCTACCATCAGTCGCCTTATCTAATGTATCTGATAAACGAGCAACAGGATCTCCTAATGCAGGCCAACCAGTATTAAAAGTAGATTGTACTTTCCATCTTATTTTTTCTGCTGCAGTAACTTGTTGTAATGAAAAAGTAATCATTAAAGCAAATACAGCAAAAAAACTAACAGATGTTTTTATTAGTTTTTTCATTTTCCCCTCTTTCCTTTTTTGAGTTGTTTTAAAATTAGAGAACATTCCCAACTCATTTTAAAATGCTCTCCATGCTTTTCCATAAAGATCAACCATTTCATTTACAGAAGGCACTCTTGGATTGAGACCTGGGGCACCTGAAATTTCAGCATCAGATGCCATATTTTCTAACTCAGCCTCAAAATTTTTTTGATTTATTCCAAAATTTTCCATTGATGGAACTTCAAAATCTTTATTAATTTTATAGAGTCCTTTAATTAATTTATTACAAGCAGTTACATCATCATCGTTTGGCAAGGCAAAATTTCCAGCTCTACTACAATCTGCGTATCTATTTTTTGCATGCTCAATTGAAAATTCGGTTATGGTTGGCAATAACATTGCGTTACTTAAACCATGAGGAACTTTAAAATTACTACCTAAGGGTCTGCTCATTCCATGCACTAAACATATAGAGGAATTAGAAAAAGCTAGACCGCCTAGTGTAGCCGCTAACATAAGGCCCTCTCTTGCTTCTGTATCTTTAGGATTCTTTTCTACTTTGTAAATATTTTTAGTTACTAGCCTAATTGTATCTAACGCCATACGATCTGAAAATAGCGTTGCTTTCTTACTTACATAAGCCTCAATTCCATGTGTTAAAGTATCTATTGCACTATCAATTGTTAGCCTTTTTGGTTTAGACAAAGTTAATTCGTAATCAACAATTGAAACTATAGGAACAAATGCTTCACCTCTACACGAGATTTTTTCATGATTGTTGCTCTTTGTATCAATAATAACTGAATGATGAGTAACTTCTGATCCAGTTCCAGCGGTAGTTGGGATTGCTATAATTGGTAAGCTTTTCTTATCAAAAGTTCCCGGTGGTTTATAGTCCTGAATATTTTTACTATGTTGAGACAGAACGGCGATAGCCTTTGCTGTATCGATTGGGCTACCTCCGCCAAATCCAATAACAGCATCATTTTTGTTTTTATTTAGTATTTTTATCCCATTAAGAACAACTGTGTCTGTTGGATCTGGTATTGTTTCATCAAAAACATTAGATTTAAAACCTTCTTTTGTAAGTAATTCTTGAAGCTTTTTTACATAACCAAACTTTACCATTTGCTTATCAGTTACTATTAATAGAGATTTGATTGATCCAATAACACTTATTATTTCTGGAAGTTGATTAAGACTACCTTTGCCAATCTGCATATACCTTGGCACGCAAATTCGGACATTATCTCTTTTAACCAAGCATCCCCCCCAAATTTAATTAGTTTAATCTAATCGTACCTAAAAAGAGGAGTCAACTTTAATTGATAATATTTTTCTCATTTAAGGAATACTATTTGCAATAGAAAAAAAGCTGCGATAGACTTAAAATATAAATAAAAACAATGAAAAAAATTAGTCACTTTATAGATGGAAAGATTTATAGTAGTAGCAAATCAAGAATAGGTCCAATATTTAATCCTGCAATAGGAGAACAAATAGCAGAAGTTGAGTTAGCGAGTAAATCTACTGTTGAGATGGCTATAGAAAGTTCGTCAAAAGCTTTCCAAAAATGGTCCAAAACGACACCAATAAACAGAGCAAGAGTTTTAGCAAAATTTAAAGATCTTTTAATAAAAAATATGAATGATCTTGCGGTAATGGTATCAGAACAACATGGTAAAACTATTGCGGATGCAAAAGGGTCAGTACAAAGAGGTATTGAAGTAGTTGAATATGCAACTGGGATAACTGACTCTCTTAAAGGCGATCACTCCTCAAATGTTGGCACTAATGTAGACTCACATACTTTAAGACAACCGTTAGGAGTTTGTGCGGGAATAACGCCTTTTAATTTTCCTGCGATGGTTCCAATGTGGATGTTTCCTGTCGCTATTGCATGTGGAAACTCTTTCGTATTAAAACCTTCTGAGAAAGACCCAAGTTGTCCAATGAAATTGGCAGAATTAGCAATCGAAGCGGGTTTGCCTCCTGGTGTTTTAAATTGTGTAAACGGAGATAAAGAGGCAGTAGATACTTTATTAGAAAATAAAACAGTTCAAGCAATAAGTTTTGTTGGATCAACACCAATTGCTGAATATGTTTATCATACAGGAACAAAAAATAATAAAAGAGTCCAAGCTTTAGGTGGTGCAAAAAACCATATGGTTATAATGCCAGATGCAGACGTCGATAAAACAACTGATGCTCTAATTGGATCTGCTTTTGGATCTGCAGGAGAAAGATGTATGGCAATATCAGTCGCAGTTTGTGTTGGAAAACAAACTAATGAAAAGATTAAAGCAAAACTTTTAAAGGAAGCTTCTAAATTGAATGTTGGTCCTTATACTGATGAAAAAAGTGATTTTGGTCCTTTAAACAATAAGGCACATTTTGAAAAAGTTTTAGGTTATATCGATACTGGTGAAAAGGAAGGTGCTAAGCTATTAGCTGATGGAAGAAGTTTTAAAAAGCAAGGTTATGAGAATGGGTACTTTGTAGGTCCTACAATTTTTGATGATGTAAAACCAGATATGAAAATTTATAAAGAAGAAATTTTTGGTCCGGTTTTAAGCATGATGACAACTGAAACCTATGAAGATGCTTTAAAACTAGTTAATGATCATGAATTAGGAAATGGTGCTGCTGTTTTTACAAAAAGTGGAAACATTGCAAAACATTTTACTGAAAACGCAAAAATTGGAATGATCGGGGTTAATGTTCCAATTCCAGTTCCAGTTGCTTATCATAGTTTTGGTGGATGGAAACGCTCATTGTTTGGAGACCATTCAATGCACGGTCCAGAAGGTGTGCGATTTTACACTAAATTAAAAACAGCCACTGTTACTTGGGTAGAAGATAACGCTGGGCCAGAATTTACAATTCCAGTTTTATCTTAATTAACTTAAAGTTAAGTTAAATGAGAGAAACAAATACAAGAACATCTCCGAAAAGAATACTTAATATTCTAGAAGAAATTTTAATCGACCCTGATAATTTTACTGCAAAAAAAATTGCACATAAATTAGATATTCCTTTAGCAACTATCTATAGACATATTGATACCTTGTGTGAGGAAAAATATATAGTTCCTGCTGGAGCAAAAAAATATATTCCCGGCCCAAAAATTAGAAATATAATTTTAAACAGCCTGCCTTATGAACCAAATTTTACTTTAAGAAGATCTCATTTAAGAAAACTTACCAATGATATTCAAGAAACAGTAAGTTTATCAGTACCTGTTGGTACAAAACTTGTTTACTTTGATAGAATTGAATTTCATTGGCCAATGCAATTAAATTTAGAGGCTGGAGATCATCTTCCTTTACATGCCTCTGCTTCAGGTAAGTTATATCTGTCATTTTTAGAAGAACAAGATGCAACTGATATTTTTAAAAATATAAAAACACCCAAAACTGCTAAAAATACTATTATTGAAATCAGTCAATTCAAAAAGGAATTAAAAAAAATAAATTCTCAAAAATATGCTTTTGATGATGAAGAATGGTTTAATGGAATGGTTGGTGTTTCAGTTCCAATTTTTAATAAAAAAAATGAGTTATGTTTTTGTTTATCTACTCACACAGCAAAAAGTAGAAAAAATATTGAAGATCTAAAAAAAATCTTACCTTCTATGCAAGTTGCAGCAACAAATTTAAAAAAAGTTCTTCTTAAAGACTAGATGTTGCTAACATTTTTTTTATTTCAGCTATAGCTTTTGCTGGATTTAATCCTTTAGGACATGCGCTTGTACAATTAAGAATCGTGTGACAACGATACAACTTAAGCTCGTCAGCAACTTTTTTTAATCTAGCTTCTCTTTCCTCATCTCTACTATCTACAATCCATCTATATGCTTGTAATAAGACTGCTGGACCTAAATATTTATCACCATTCCACCAATAACTAGGACATGAAGTTGAACAACATGCACACATAATACATTCATAAGCACCATCTAACTTTGCTCTATCCTCTTTTGATTGAATAATTTCTTTAGTTTCTGACTTAGAATTAGATTTTAACCAAGGTTCTATTGATTGATATTGCTTATATAGACCATCTAAGTCACCAATTAGATCTTTTTTAACTTTTAGATGTGGTAGTGGATAAATATCAATATCTCCATTAATTTCAGCATGCGGCGTTGTGCAAGCTAAACCATTTTTTCCATCTATATTCATTGCACATGAACCACAAACGCCATGAGCACAAGACCTTCTGTAAGCTAACGTTGGATCTATTTCATTTTTAATTTTATTTAAAATATCTAAAACTTTAGAAGGACAATTGTCCATATCGACTTCATATGTATCTATTCTAGGATTTTCTCCAGAAGATGGATCCCATCTGTATACATTTATTTTTTTTAAATTTTTTGAACCAGTCAGGTCTTTAAAATATTTACCTTTTTTTAATTTAGAATTTTCAGGTAAATTAATTTGAGCCATTAATAAACTCTTTCCTGTGGTGGAAAATATTGAACTTCGTTAGTTAAAGTAGATTTATGAACCTCTCTATAGCTTATTTTTGTATTTTGGCCATCATACCAAGCAAGTGTATGTTGCATAAATTTTTCATCATCTCTCTTAGGAAAATCCTCTCTTGCATGTGCTCCTCGACTTTCTTTTCTATTATAAGCAGAGTCAACAGTAACAACTGCTTGTCTAATTAAATTGTCAAATTCTAAAGTCTCTACTAAATCAGTATTAAATATTAATGATTTATCTTTTACAGATAAATTATTTAAACCGTCATATGTTTTTCTGATCTCATCCACCCCTTCTTTAAGTAATTTTTCAGTTCTAAAAACTGCACATTTAGATTGCATCGTTTTTTGCATAGATAGTCTTAGGTCAGCAGTTCCCGTGTCACCATTGGAATTTCTAATTTTATCGAAACGATCTAAACATTTTTGAGTTTCTGTCTCACTTATTTCTTCATGTGGTGTTCCTGGTTTAATAAGTTCTGCAGCTCTTTTGGCTGCTGCTCTTCCAAAGACAACTAGATCAATCAATGAATTTGAACCAAGTCTATTTGCACCATGAACTGAAACGCACGCTGCTTCTCCAATTGCCATTAATCCTGGTACAGTTTTTTCTGAGCCATTTACAGTCAACACTTCTGCTTTATAGTTTGTTGGAATACCACCCATATTATAATGAACAGTTGGCACGACTGGAATTGGTTCTTTAGTAACATCTACATTTGCAAATAATCTTGCAGCATCAGTTATGCCTGGTAATCTACTCTCAATTATATCTTTATCTAAATGACTTAAATTTAAGTGAACGTGATCTTGATCTTTTCCAACACCTCTTCCTTCATTAATTTCAATAGACATCGATCTACTTACTACGTCTCTTGATGCTAAGTCTTTAGCCTTTGGTGCATACCTTTCCATAAACCTTTCACCTTTAGAGTTTGTTAAATATCCTCCTTCACCTCTTGCACCTTCCGTTATTAATGTCCCATGTCCGTAAATTCCTGTTGGATGAAATTGAACAAACTCCATATCTTGTAAAGGCAATCCTGCTCTTAGAACCATTGCATTCCCGTCTCCAGTACAAGTATGAGCAGATGTTGCTGAATAATAAACTTTACCATATCCACCTGTTGCTATAATTACACTATGAGCTCTAAACCTATGAATAGTTCCATCATTTAAATTCCAAGCAATTAATCCCTTGCAGGCCCCATCTTTCATTAATAAATCCAACGCAAAATATTCAATAAAAAATTCTGTTTTATGCTTCAGTGCTTGTCCATACAAAGTATGTAAAATCGCATGACCAGTTCTATCAGCAGCAGCACAAGTTCTTTGCACAATCTCATTTCCATAATTTTTAGTCATGCCACCAAATGGCCTTTGATAAATTTTTCCATCATCTGTTCTGCTAAAAGGTACACCATATTTTTCTAGTTCTATAACTGCTTTAGGTGCTTCTTTACAAAGATATTCAATACTATCTTGATCTCCTAACCAATCTGCACCTTTGACTGTATCATACATGTGCCAACGCCAATCATCCTCACCCATGTTACCAAGGGCAGCTGAGATACCACCTTGCGCAGCAGAAGTATGACTTCTGGTAGGAAAAACTTTTGAAATACATGCTGTCTTTAGTCCTGCCTCGCTCAATCCAACCGCAGCTCTTAAACCTGAACCGCCAGCGCCTAAAACTACCACGTCATATTCATGATCTATAATTTTATAAGAATTCATAACTTTGATATTAATATAATTGTAATTAGTGGAATTACCACTGCCGATGTATACAAAAGTCTGTTTGCGACATTTTTGATTTGATTATTTTTAATATAATCCTCAAAAACCTCGCTAATACTCAGTGCTGAAAAAAAATAAGCATTTATAATGAATAAACTAAATAAAAACTTTGATAATGGGCTTGTAAAAAAATTTATAACCACAAAGTAGGCTTGATCATAAATTGTAATAAAATTTAAAATAAACCATATCATCAACGGAACTAATGTTGCCCCACTAATTTTAAGAAAAATCCATTTTTTAGTTGCATTTATCATCTTAAAAAAAATTTTTTCCAATTAAATAAAAAGCTACTGTTAAAATTATCGATCCAAATATTACAATCAATCCAGTTATCTTTGTCGTTCTAAGTTCAAAACCATAGCCTAAATCCATGATCAAATGTCTTATCTCACTTAAAATTTGAAAAGAAAAAGACCATGTGAGTCCTAAAATTAAAAATTTACCAATTAATGAACTTAAAAATAAATTTATGATTTCATAATTGCTTTCACCAAAAACAAGTAGTGAAGCTAATAAGCAAATAAATGTAATTGCAATTATATTTATAATTCCTGTAATTCTATGAGATATAGATACTAACGATGAAATGTGCCATTTGTAAATTTGAATATGTGGAGATAACGGTGCTTTATTTTCCATAAAAATTATTTTTAATTAATGTTTCAGCAATTTCTACAGCGTTCAAAGCTGCGCCTCTTAAAAGATTATCAGAAACAATCCACAAATTTAATCCATTCTCAATTGTCTTGTCCTCCCGAATTCTTGATATAAATGTCTCATCTTTACCTTCTGCTTCTAATGGAGTTGAATATCCGCCATCAGCTCTTTCATCAATTACTTTACAACCATCAAAATTATTTAGCGCTTCTCTAACTTTTTCAAGAGAAAATGGTTTTTCAAATTGTAAATTTACCGACTCTGAATGTGAAACAGAAATAGGTAGCCTTACGCATGTTGCTGTTAGGTCAATTTTACTATCTAAAATTTTTTTTGTTTCATTAGTCATTTTTAATTCTTCTTTTGTATAACCATCATCTGAAAATACATCTATATGCGGAATAGCATTAAAAGCTATCTGTTTTGTAAAATTTTTAGATTTTACATCTTTACCATCTAAAACTAATTTAGTTTGTTCGATCAATTCATCCATGGGTGCTTTACCACCTCCTGATACTGATTGATATGTGGAAACTACTATTCTTTTAATTACAAAAAGATCGTGCAAAGGTTTTAAAGCAATCACTAATTGTGCTGTTGAACAATTTGGATTAGCTATAATATTTTTTTTTATTTGATCTAAATGATTTGGGTTAACTTGTGGAACAATTAAAGGAACATCTGGATCCATTCTATAAAAGCTTGAATTATCAATCACTAGACAATGCTTTGCAGCTTTCTCTGCAAATTTTTCTGAGATTTTTCCACCAGCTGCAAAAAAAGCTATTTTTACTTTAGAAAAATCAAAATTTTCCAAATCAAAAACCTCATATTCTTTATCCTTAAAACTAATCTTTTTACCAGCACTCTTGGACGAGGCAACTAAATACAGATTATCAATAGATAGCTCCTTTTTTTCAAGAACTTCTAAAGTTTTTCTTCCAACATTTCCTGTTGCTCCTACAATTGCAATATTCATGATGTAAGTTTTATACTAGATGAAAGGCAAATCGCAAATTGTTCCTACAAATATTTTTTCATTAATATCTATTTTAAATTGAGTTTTAGCATCCCAGTAAGGTTTATTAATCATTGCAATACCAATAACCTTTTTAAATGTTGGAGAATACGCTGCCGATCTAACATAACCTACAATGTCGTTATTATCGTCAAGTAACGTCTTTTCACAATACATGTCAATTTTATTATGATTAATTTTTACACCCATCAATTTTCTAGTAATACCTTCTTGTCTAATTTTTTTTAATCTCTCCTTACCTAAAAAATTAACTTCACTATCAAGATTAATAAATTTGTCAAAGTTTGCCTCAAAAGGATTATCTCTATTATCAAAATCATTCCCATAAGATAATAATGCTGACTCAATTCTTTCAATCAAATTAGGGCATCCTGGCTTTACATTGAATTTTGCTCCATATTCAAAAAGATAATCATATAAATCTTGACCAGCAAGATTATCTTCTACATAAATTTCAAAGCCAGATTGTTTTGACCAACCTGACCTAGCGATAAAATATTTTTTACCTTTAAATTCATAATACTTAAAATTAAAAAATTTTAGTTGCCTTATTTCCTCTCCAAATATCTTTGCCATCAAATCATCTGAAAGAGGTCCTTGAACTGCTAAAATATTTACGTTTGGCTCCTTAATTTCAACTTCAAATTTATTTCCTGCTGCTAATCCTTTTGCAAAAAAAATTACATCAGAGTCCGCAATTGATAACCACCATCTATCTTCTGCTAGTTTATTTATAATTGGATCATTAACTAGTAAACCTTGATCATCAATTAGTGGTGCATAATAACATTTTCCAACTTTTGATTTAGAAAGATCTCTACAAGTCATTAATTGGACTAATTTTGCAGAGTCCTTTCCTGAGATTTCCACTTGTCTTTCCGCAGCAACATCCCAAACTTGAACAAATTTTTTCAAATGTTGATAATCAGACTCTAAAGATTTAAATGATGCTGGTAAAAGCATATGATTATAAACTGTATAACTGGTTACTCCACCAGACTCTATTCTGTCTGTATAAGGGGTACTTCTCAGTCTTCTCGATTTTACAATTGGAAAGTTTTTCATTTTTTTAAAAATTCTAAGACCTTTTCTCTCATTTCAAATGCTTTTTCAATCATAATCATATGTCCACATCCATTAATTACATGTGTCTTAGAATTTTCTAGCAAATTTGAAAATTTTTTTCCTACTTCTAAGTTAACCATTTTATCTAATTCTCCTAAAATCAATAACGTAGGCAATTTAATTGTTTTTGCAGCCTCAGAACCATTAGAATAATTATTACATGCATTTAAATCGACTGCTAATATTTTACTTATATCTCTTGGTGACTGAATTATTTTTTCTACCGGATTTCCCCCTATAAATTTTTTTGAACCCTCATAACCCCATTTCATCATCAATTTAACAGCATCAGAGTCTCCATTTTGTGCTAAGTCTATTAAATCAGGATGAACAGGCATTTTGTTTGATCCTCCAACGAAAACTAATTTCTTTAATCTTTCTTTGTATTTGAAAGCATACTCAAGTATCTCTAAGCAACCTTGAGAATGACCAACTAAAATTAGGTTTGTTAAATTTAATTTTTTGAATACTTCTTCTAACCAATCAGCAATTTTTTCAATACTTTCTAAACAAGGCCCATCTGAATTTCCATGTCCAGGTAAATCTACTGATAATACATTAAAATTTTTATTTGAAAAAAATTGTTCAGTAAGAGACCAAACTATATGTGAAAGTCCACTACCATGCAAAAATACAATAGTTTCTTTCTGAGGATCTATTCCTTGGCCTGCATCAGATGCATGAACATTTTTATTTTCTATTTGAAATATCAATTATTTACCTAAAATTTTTTTCTAAGCTCAAACTTTTGAATTTTACCAGTTGAAGTTTTAGGCAAATCACAAAAAATTACTTGTTTTGGTACCTTAAATCCAGCAAGAGTTTCTTTACAAAAACTAATAAGCTCTTTTTCTGTTATAGGTTTGTCTTTAACCATTTCAATAAAAGCACAAGGTACTTCCCCCCATTTATCGTCTGGTTTAGCCACTACTGCTGCAATAGATACTGATGGATGTTTTGCTAAAGTATTTTCTATTTCAATCGAGGATATATTTTCTCCTCCTGAGATTATAATGTCTTTTGACCTGTCTTGAATCTTAACATATCCATCAGGATGCATAACAGCTAAATCTCCAGTATGAAACCACCCTCCATGCATAGCTTTGGATGTTGCATCTTTATCTTTAAAATATCCCTTCATCACAATATTTCCTTTGATCATAATTTCTCCGATTGTTTTTCCATCTTTAGGCACTTCGGTCATTGTTTCTGGGTTCATAACCGCTATACCCTCAGTGTTTGGATACCTTACTCCTTGTCTCGCTTTAATTTCGTTTTGTTTCTCTTCATCAAATTTATTCCAAGCATCATTCCAAGCACATTGAGTAACATGGCCATAAGTTTCTGTTAATCCATAAACATGCATCACTTCAAAACCTAACTCCTTCATTTTTTTAAATATAATACTTGGTGGTGGTGCTCCAGCAGTGAGGACATAAACTTTTTGTTTTAATTTTTTTCTATCAGTCTCTGGTGCGCCGGTAATCATATTCAGTACTATTGGTGCTCCACCAAAGTGGGTTACATTATACTCATTAATTAATTCAAATATCTTTTTAACATCAATATTTCTAAGACATATAGTCCTTCCATTTAACATGGGTATAGTCCACGGGTACCCCCAACCATTGCAATGAAACATGGGAACAATGGTTAAAAAATTTAATCTATTTTGCATATTCCACGCAACTGCACTTCCAGTAGACATTAAATATGATCCTCTGTGATGGTAAACAACACCTTTTGGATTTCCTGTAGTGCCAGATGTATAACTCAATGATATTGCTTGCCATTCATCCTCTGGCATTTTCCAGTCATAATTTTCGTCACCAGTATTTAAAAAACTTTCATATTCTAGTTCACCAATTTTTTCACATTTGGATTGATCTGCAAATTTATCATTAATATCAATTATTGTAATTTTTCTTTTTAAAGTGCTTAAAGCCTTTTTTGTTTCTGCATGAAGTTGTCTATCAACAACTAATACTTTTGCTTCACTATGATCTAAAATATAAGCAATTGTCTTAGCATCTAATCTTATATTGATAGTATTTAATACTGCGCCGATCATTGGTACTGAATAATGACCTTCAAAAATTTCTGGGGTATTAAAAGCTAAAAAAGAAACTGTATCACCTTTTCCAATACCAATTTTATTGAGCGCACTAGCAAATTTAACTGTTCTTTTATAAACCTGATCCCATGTATATTTTCGGTCTTCATAAATAACTGCTTCATAATTTGGATAAATTTCTTTAGCTCTTGTTAAAAAAGTTAATGGTGTCAATGGAACATAATTCGCATTGTTTTTGTCCAAATTAGTATCGTAATGACCCATCTTAATTAAATTTGAAATTCATTAAATTTGAACTACCAGAGATACCTGATTTGTAATGTTGTTCAACTCTAGGTAACACCTTATCAAAATAAAATCTTGCTGTATCTATTTTATCATCATAAAAATTCTTATTTTCGTTATAATCTTTGAAGCTTACCTCTAAAACCTTAATCCATGCATAGGCAATAGATACATATCCTAAAGTTTTTAAATAGTCATTTGCAGCTGCACTTACATCATTCTTTTCTTTTTGCGATCTTTCCAGCATCCAATCACTGAATTTTTTTAATATACTTAGATGATTGTTAAATTCCGATACAAACGGTTTAATTTTTTCATTATTAGGTTTACATTCAGATTTTACCTGGTCTAAAAATTTATTAATTACACTCCCATTTTTATTTGATAATTTTCTAAAAACTAAGTCAGCAGCTTGTACTGAATTAGTTCCTTCATATATAGGTGTAATTCTGTTATCTCTATATAGCTGCTCAATTCCTTGATCTTTTGTATATCCGTAACCTCCATGGATTTGCATCGCATCACTAGTTATTTCCATAGCTAGATCTGTAAATAATGATTTCACTACTGGTGTCATCAGAGAAACATAATCTGATGCTTCTTGACGAACTTTTTCATCTGGATGATTTAAACTAACTTCAGTCTGTTGAGATAACCAGAAACACAAAGCTCTTTCGCCTTCAATAATTGATTTCATATTTAATAATGTTCTTCTAATATCAGCATGTTCAATAATTAAATCAGCTCCATTATTTGATTTTGAATTATTTGTTTTTCCTTGTTTTCTTTCTTTCGCATAGGATAGAGAGTTTTGATAAGCAATTTCTGAAATGCCTAAACCTTGAATACCAACAACTATTCTCTCAAGATTCATCATCGTAAACATTGCACTCAGACCTTTTTCTTTGGCGCCAATCATATATCCAGTTGCATCATCAAAGTTTAAAACGCAAGTGGCTGATCCTTTTATACCCATCTTTGTTTCTATAGATCCTGTTGATATTCCATTTCTAGGTCCTATAGTACCATCATCTTTAACAATAAATTTTGGCACTAAAAACAAACTTATTCCTTTGGTTCCAGCAGGAGAATCATCAACTCTTGCTAAAACTAAATGGATAATATTTTCAGTTAAATCATGATCTCCAGAAGTAATAAAGATTTTTTGTCCAACTAATTTATAAGTCCCATCAGATTGTTTTTTTGCTTTTGTTTTAAGTAAACCTAAATCAGTGCCACAAACTGGTTCAGTTAAGCACATTGTACCACTCCATTTTCCTTCAACTATTTTTGGTAAATATTTATTCTTAATATCGTCTGTAGCATGATGATTTATGCAATTATAAGCCCCAATACTAAGTTCACTGTAAAGTTTGAAAGATAAGCTAGCTGAAGATAACATTTCATCAAAAAATGCACTTACTGTTTTGGGCATTCCCTGTCCACCGTACTTTGGATCACAAGATAGAGATGTCCAGCCATCCTCAATATATTTTTGATATGCTTCTTTATATCCAGGAGGTGTTCGTACAACTCCGTTTTCTAGAACTGCTGGATTTTCATCACCAGCTTTTGCAAGTGGCAATATAAGGTTTTGATTTATTTTAGCTGCCTCTTGTAAAATGTCTTTAACAAGATCTGAAGTTACATCTTTATATTTTTCTAATTCATTATAATTCTTATTGTTTCTTAATTTTTCAAAAAGAAACATCATATCATCGACTGGTGCAGTATAGCTTGGCATAAAATTAGTTTAAAATAATTAATTGATTATTGCAATTTTGAAATTATCGCATCACCCATTTGAGATGTGGATACTTCCTTCATTCCACTAGATAAAATGTCTTTTGTTCTTAATCCATCATTTAGTACGGCTTGTACTGCTTTTTCTAGCACTTCGGCCTCTTTATCTAAATCTAGAGAATACCTTAATGCCATTGCAAAACTTAATATTGTTGCAATAGGATTAGCAACTCCTTTCCCAGCGATATCTGGAGCAGATCCATGAATGGGTTCATACATTGCTCTCATCTCTCCGTCCTTATTTTTAGCTCCTAATGATGCAGAAGGCAAAAGACCTAACGATCCTGTTAACATAGACGCTTGATCAGATAACATATCACCAAATAAATTATCTGTTACAATCACATCAAATTGTTTTGGATTTCTAAGTAATTGCATAGCACAGTTATCAGCAAGCATGTGACTTAATTCTACGTCTTTATATTCTTTATCATGGACTGCTTGCACTTCTTCTTTCCAAAGTTGACCTGCTTCCATTACATTTGATTTTTCACATGAGGTAACTTTATTAGATCTTTTTTTCGCCAAATCAAAAGCAATCTTAGCTACTCTTATTATTTCACTGCTTGTATAAGTATGAGTATTTATTCCCTTTCTTTCACCATTTTCAATTGGCTTTATTCCTCTTGGTTCACCAAAATATATCCCTCCTGTCAATTCTCTTACAATCATTATATCCAAACCAGAAACAATTTCTGGTTTAAGAGTTGATGCATCAACTAATTGTTTAAAACATATTGCCGGTCTTAAATTTGCAAAAAGTTTTAATTCTTTTCTTAGCTTTAAAAGTGCTCTTTCAGGTTTTTTTGAGAATTCAACATTATCCCATTTAGGTCCACCTACAGCACCCAACATAACAACTGCACTTTCTAATGCTTTATAAAAAACTTCATCAGTAATTGGAGTACCGTGTTTATCATAAGAGCAACCACCTGCTAAATCTTCATCTATTTCAAAATCTAAAGATTTTTTATTATTAAACCAATTAATAATCTTTTTAGCCTCACCAATAACTTCTGGCCCTATGCCATCTCCAGGAAGTAATAATATTTTTCTTTTTTTTACTTTAATCATTTATAATCCAAGGCTTTTGGTTTTTTAAGTTTTTTTCGAATTTTTCAATTTTGTCAGATTTTTTTAAAGATAAAGCTATGTCATCTAAACCCTCTAAAAGACACTTTTTCTTAAAAGAGTCAATTTTAAATGAAATTTCATTATTTCCATATGTTACTTTTTCTTCATTTAAATCAACTGAAATTTCTTCTTTTCTATTTGCATATTCCGACAATTCTTTAATTTTTTCCTCTTCAAGAATAATTGGTAAAATTCCGTTTTTAAAACAATTACTAAAAAATATATCAGCAAAACTAGAACTTATTACACAAGTAATACCAAAATCTAGTAATGCCCATGGAGCATGTTCTCTAGATGATCCACAACCAAAATTTTTTCCTGAAATTAATATTTTTGAATTATTGAAAGGATTTTGGTTTAAAATAAAATCATCTATTTTCATTCCATTTCCATCATATCTCATCTCATAAAATAAATTTTTACCAAGTCCCGTTCTTTTAATAGTTTTTAAAAATTGTTTTGGAATAATCATATCTGTATCAATATTTACTATTGGTAAATATGCTGGAATACTTTTTAATTTAGTAAATTTTTGCATTAATTTTGATACTTTCTAACATCATCTAAGTTACCTGAAATTGCAGCAGCAGCTGCCATTCCTGGACTTACTAAATGAGTTCTACCACCTCTTCCTTGTCTTCCCTCAAAATTTCTATTAGACGTAGATGCACATCTTTCCTCAGGCTTTAGTTTATCAGCGTTCATAGCTAAACACATTGAACATCCTGGTTCTCTCCATTCGAAACCAGAACTAACAAATATCTTATCTAAACCCTCTTGCTCTGCTTGTTCTTTGACTAAGCCAGATCCTGGTACTACCATTGCATGAACATGTGAAGCTATTTTTTTATCTTTTAAAATTTTTGCTGCCTCTCTTAAATCCTCAATTCTTCCATTAGTGCAACTACCAATAAAAACTTTATCTATTTTAATATCTTTTGCTGCCATATCTGGTTTTAAACCCATATATTTAAGAGCCCTTTCTAACGAATTTTTTTTATCTTCATCTTTTTCTTTATTTGGGTTTGGAACTTTGCCATCAATTGTAATTACATCTTGAGGTGATGTTCCCCAAGTTATCATGGGTAAAATTTCATTGGCTTGCAATGTAATTTCTTTATCAAAATTTGCATTATCATCTGATTTTAAACTTTTCCAGTATTCTAGAGCTTTTTCCCATTTTTCACCATTTGGTGACATTGGTTTTCCTTTTAAATATTCAAATATCTTTTCATCAGGTGCAATTAACCCTGCTCTAGCTCCACCTTCTATAGTCATATTACATATGGTCATACGTTGCTCAACACTAAGTGATCTGATTAAATCACCTGCATACTCCACAACACAGCCTGTACCTCCAGCTGTTCCAATTTTCCCAATTATTTGTAAAATTACATCTTTAGATGTTACCCCTAGTGGGAGTTTTCCATTTACATTAATTCTAAAGTTATTTGCTTTTTTTTGAACTAATGTTTGAGTTGCTAAAACATGTTCTACTTCTGATGTACCAATCCCAAACGCTAAAGCACCAAACGCACCATGCGTAGCAGTATGGCTATCTCCACAAACAATTACTGTTCCAGGTTGAGTAAATCCTTGTTCTGGTCCAATTATATGAACTATTCCTTGTCTTTTATCGTCCATACCAAAAAGTTGTACACCGAATTCTTTGCAGTTTTTTTCTAAAGTATCAACTTGAATTTTGGATTCTTGATCCGCAATACCATTGGTTCTATCTGTAGTTGGAACATTGTGATCTGCAACTGCCAAAGTTAATTTTGGATGCCTTACTTTTCTATTTGAATTTCTAAGACCTTCAAATGCCTGTGGACTAGTTACTTCATGAACAAGATGTCTATCAACAAATAGTAAAGCTGTACCATCAGATTGTTGATCAACTAAGTGATCGTTCCAGATTTTATCATAAAGAGTATTAGGCATTGAAAAAAAAATTATTTTTTTTCTGGTGAGCTTTCTGTTTTCTTTTCAGCTTCTGCTTTAGGAGCTTCATCTTTTTTAGCTTCTGCTTTAGGAGCTTCCTCTATTGTATTTGTTTTTTCTGAAGTAACTGGAGCTAAATTTTCCTCTGTTACTGTCTCGGGTTTTACATCAACATCGATACCAATTTTTTTCCTAATTTTTTCAGCAATTCTCGCTGATTTACCTGTTCTGTCCCTTAAATAATATAATTTTGCTCTTCTTACTTTTCCTGAACGAATAACTTTAATAGAATCAATAACTGTACCAAATAATGGAAACGTTCTTTCAACACCTTCTCCAAAAGAAATTTTTCTTACAGTAAATGAAGAGTTTAAATCTCTACTTTTTTTAGCGATACAAACACCTTCGAAATATTGAATTCTTTCTTTTTTACCTTCTGTAATTCTCACACCAACTTTAACTACATCTCCTGGAAAAAACTCTGGAATTTTCTTTTCAGAAAGAATTTTCTTTACATTTTGTTGATTTATTTCTTCTATTGTTTTCATATTACTATTTAACAATTCAGTTTTTCTTATATTTTTGCCACAAATCTGGTCTTCGGTCGCGTGTTATAGCCTCAGATTGAGATAAACGCCAGTCTTTAATTTTAGCGTGATCCCCTGATAATAACACATCTGGTACCGATTTTTCCTCCCAAATCTGTGGTTTTGTATATTGAGGATATTCCAAAAGACCATTTTCAAAAGTTTCCTCAGAGGCTGATTTTTCATTCCCTAAAACTCCAGGCAAAAGTCTTAGCACACTATCAAGAACCACAAGTGCAGCTGTTTCACCGCCTGACAACACATAATCTCCAATACTTATTTCCTCTATATTTCTTGTAGTTAAAACCCTCTCATCAACACCTTCAAAATGTCCACAAATTAAAGAAAATGACTTTTCTTTGGACAATTCTGTAGCAAGATTTTGATCAAATTTTTTACCTTTAGGTGAAAGATAAAAAATTCTTTCCCCTTTATTTATATTCTGATCGATAGATTTTGCTAAAACGTCAGGTTTAAGTAACATTCCTGTACCACCACCATATGGTGCATCATCTACTGTCTTGTGTTTATCTGTTGCTGCATCTCTAATATTAATTACATTCAAACTCCACAATTTTTTGACCATTGCTCTGCCATAAAGACCTTTATCTAAAGGCCCAGGAAAAATTTCTGGATAAAGTGTAAATACTTGAGCTTGCAACATAAATAAAACTTAGATTATTTTTTTTCCTCCTTAGGAGCTTCTTCCTTTTTAGCTTCTGCCTTAGGAGCTTCTTCCTTTTTAGCTTCTGCCTTAGGAGCTTCTTCTTTTTTAGCTTCTGCTGCTGGAACTGCATCTGATTTTGCAGTTTCATCCTTTTTAGCATCTTGAGAGCTCTCTTTTTTTCTATCCTTTTTTGGAATTGCTTTTTGAGGGTTATTCCCGTTAGCGGGCATAGGCATCAGTTCATTTTCACCTAAAATCCTGGCAACTCTTGTTGTTGGTTGTGCACCTTGACCCAACCAATATTTAATTCTTTCGGCTTCTAATCCAATTCTCTCCTTTTTTTCTTTTGGCAATAATGGATTAAAAAAACCTACTTTCTCAATAAATCTTCCATCTCTTGCAAAACGACTGTCAGCAACTACGACCTTATAAACCGGTCTCTTCTTTGTGCCACCTCTTGATAATCTAAGTTTTAACATTTACTCTCCTTTTTTATTTTAGTTGATTAAATAATTCTGGAGGTATACCTTTATCAGACAAACCTTTCAGATTTCCTTTTGACATCTTTTTCATCATTTCAGACATCATTTTAAATTGCTTTAACAATTTATTGATAGTGGCCGGATCTGTTCCAGAGCCATTAGCAATTCTTTTTTTCCTTGAACCATCAATTATTTTTGGGTTCTCTCTTTCCTTTTTTGTCATTGATAGAATTATAGCCTCATTTTTAGTGATAACACTTTCATCAATTCCAGCAGAATCCATTTGCGACTTGACTTTTGAAACCCCCGGCATGAAAGACATGATGCCCTCTACACCGCCCATTTTCTTCATTTGTCTAAGTTGAGTTAAATAATCTTGCATTGAGAATTGTCCTTTTCTTAAATTTTCTTCCGTTTTTTTTATGTTTTCTTCACCTAAGTCTTGTGCTGCTTTTTCAACAAGAGATACAATATCTCCCATACCAAGAATTCTATTTGCAATTCTGTCTGGATGAAATGCCTCAAGATTTTCAATTTTTTCACCAATACCTAAAAATTTTATTGGAACTTGTGAAACAAATTTCATACTAACAGCAGCTCCACCTCTTGCATCACCATCTGCTCTTGTTAGAATTATTCCTGAAAGATTAACTGTATTTTTAAATTCTTTTGCGACGGAAGCTGCAACTTGCCCTGTAAGAGAATCTGCAACAAGTAAGGTTTCTGCTGGCTTAATAGTATTTTCAATTTGCTTAATCTCACTCATCATTTGCAAGTCAATTTGAGTTCTTCCGGCTGTATCAAATAGTATTATTTCGGCTCCATTTAAATTTGCAGCACTTATTGCTCTTTGACAAATATCAGTTGGTTGTTGTCCATCTATGATTGGTAGAGTTAAAATATTATTTTGTTCACCTAAAGATCTCAATTGTTCTTGAGCTGCTGGTCTATAGATATCTAAACTTACCATCATTACTTTCTTTTTTTTTATATTTTCTAAATATTTCGCTAATTTTGCAGTTGTAGTAGTTTTGCCAGATCCTTGTAATCCAACTAGCATCATAGGTACTGGTGGTACTGCATTCAAATTTACATCATTATTTTTTTCACCTAACAAATTAACCAATTCATCATAAACAATCTTAACGACCATATCTCCGGGGGATGTAGATCTAATTATTTCTTGACCTAGAGCTTTTGGTTTAACTTTTTCAATAAAATCTTTTGCTACATCAAGAGATACATCTGCCTCTAATAAAGCTTGCCTTATACCTCTCAACCCCTCATCAACTTGATTTTCGTCAAGTGATGGTGCTTTTTTCAGGGAGGAAAAAACTTCCTCAAATTTATTTGTCAAATTTTCAAACATATTTATCACACGCATTAGTAATCGCACTAGTGGGCGAACCCTCGCTGACTAGTGTCGATCTCTTTGTTTCCAAAGACACCGCAAATTTAACGTTTTTGCGGAAACAGGCACAAACTATAATAGAGGTTCAAAAAGTCAATAAATAAGTTAAATAAGTATATATGAACATAAAAGCTTTTAAAATGGATGGCCTAGGAAACAACTTTGTTATTATTGATAGAAGAAAAAGTGAAATAAATCTTACTAAAGAACAAATAATAAATATAGGTGATAGGAATAATGTTGGATTTGATCAAATAATATTTATTGAAAAAAAAGTTGAAAATGTTTTTCCAATTAAAATTTATAATCCTGATGGAATAGAAGTTGGTGCTTGCGGAAATGGAAGTAGATGCATAGCTTATTTAATCTCAAAAGAGAATAATCAAAAAATCATAAAATTAGAGGCCGAAAAAAAAATTTTGGAAGCGGAAATTTTAAGTGAAAAATTAGTAAGAATAAATATGGGTCTTCCAGAATTTAAATATGATAAAAGTATCCCTATCAAAGAAGGATTAGATCCTAGAAAAGTCTCGATTGATTTCATGAAAGAAGAATATGGAGATGGAATATGTGTTAATGTAGGTAATCCACATATTGTTTTTTTTGTCAATGACTGCGAAAAAATAGATATAAAAAAGATTGGTCCTAAAATTGAAAACCACTATTATTTTCCCGAAAGAATAAATGTAACTTTTGCAGAAGTAGCGGATGATTGTGAAAATATAAAAGTAAATGTTTGGGAGAGAGGAGCAGGCCAAACTAAAGCTTGTGGAACTGCTGCGTGCGCGACTGTTGTTGCAGGATATCTAAATCAATTAACTGAGAAAATTTGTAAAGTTCATTTCAAAGAAGGATCTTTAGATATTACATTTGATATAGGTAATGGTAATGTGTATATGACTGGACCAGTGTCTGATATTAAAGAGATAATATTAAAAATCTAATGGGAATTTTTGATAAATTTAAAATTGGTTTTAAAAAAAGTGCTTCTGCGTTTTCGTCAGGTTTAAAGGAAATTATAATAAAAAAAGAGATAGATGATGAAAACTTAGACAAAATAGAGGAATTTTTGATTAAGTCAGATGTGGGTGTAGAAGCAGCATCTGAAATTAAAGAAATTATTTCATCTAAAAAAATTGATCCGAAAAAAAATTTATCGACTGAAATAAATTTGATTTTAAAAGATTACATTGTTTCTTTAATGAAACCTTTGGAAAATAATTCTTTTTTTGAAAAGAAGGATAAACTTAGTGCCACTTTAATTTCAGGTGTAAATGGTGTCGGCAAAACAACCACTATTGGAAAAATTGGTAAAATTTTAAAAATTAATGGAAATAAGGTTATGTTTGCGGCTTCAGATACTTTTCGAGCTGCCGCAATTGAACAATTAGAAAATTGGGCTGATAAAGTGAATGTTCAAATAACTAAATCATCACAAGGATCTGATCCAGCATCTGTTGCTTATAAAGCAGTTGATGAAGCTATGAAAAATAATTTTAACCAAGTTTTGATTGATACAGCTGGAAGACTTCAAAATAAAAAAAATTTAATGGAGGAATATAAAAAGATAGCTAATGTAACAAAGAAAATAGACCCAGATGCACCACATAATGTAATTTTAGTTTTAGATGCAACTTCAGGTCAAAATGTAATCAATCAAGTTGAAGAATTTAATAAAATTATTCCCATAACAGGTGTAATAATGACAAAATTAGATGGAACAGCAAAAGGTGGTATTCTTTTAGCTTTAGCAAAAAAATATAAACTCCCTATTATTGCATTAGGCCTAGGTGAAAAAGAAGATGATTTACAATTATTCGATGCTGAAAAATTTGCTGAAGCTTTTACTCAAATTAATTGATTAAATTACTTGAAATTAAAGGTTTATAGATATTGCACTTATAATTATCTTTAAATTTATAATATCCACAATCTTTAGAAAAAGATGAAATAATAAAATCAAATTTACCAGTGGTTGGATAAAGTTCTAATTTTTTATTTATTATGTCATATTTGAAATTCGCATTTAAACTTTTTACTGCACTAATCATTACTAAAGTTTTATCGTCCTTTAATAAATAGTATGCAAAATCATCAGGAAATACAGGAAAGTCGTATTCTTGTAAAAAATATTTAGCTTGTGAAGGAAACCAATCATGAGAGATAAGAGGAGAAGATGATTTAGTTGAATGATTATAGATATAAAGATCTTTTGGATAATCGTTTATATAATTATTTTCTTCACCTTTAGCTAAAATAGATTTTTCTCTACCCTTGAAATATAGTGTAAACTCTTTGTTGTGTGAGTCCATATGATCAATATGAAATAGATCATCAGGTTGAAAAAACTTATCTTGAGAATGAGAAAAATTTGCTAAAAAAAGATGAAAAACGAAAATTATAAAAATTTTTTTCATTATTCTAATTAAAAAAAAAATTTGAAATATCTTTGTTTGGATTGTGGCTTAATTTATACTTTTAAGAAAAGATTTCAGAGCTTTTACAAGATTTTCATCATATTCCATCATATGATTGTCATGTTTTGTAAAATAGGAATATTTTGGTTCATTTGCAATTTCATACATTTTTTTTCCCATAGAAAATGGCACTATCTGATCAGCTTCACCATGCATTATTAAAACTGGAATACTTACATTTTTAATCTTACTTTTATTGTCAAACTTATCTTTCAATAACAAGCCTACAGGTATGTATGGATAAAAGTTTTTTGCTGCATCAATCATGGATGTAAAAGGAGTTTCCAAAATGAGACCACCAAAATTTTTATTTTGTGATAAGTGACTAGCTACACCAGTCCCTAATGACTCACCATAAATAACAAGATCTTTTTCCTCAACACCTTTATCAAGTAACCAATTTATTGCACTTTTGCCATCCTCGTATAAACCTTTTTCAGAAGGTTTTCCTTTATTACCACTAAAACCTCTCCATGCAATAATTAAAAAATTAACATCCATATCACGAAAATAGTTTAATTTATGGATCCTATTTTCTAATGATCCTGCATTTCCATGAAAAAAAACAATTGTTATATTTTTTTTTAAGTCTTTTTCATGATACCAGCCTAATAACTCAATATTGTCACTGGTATTAATTTTAACTTTTTCAATATAAACAGATAATTGATCATCGGAATAATTATTTTCATTAGGATGGTACATTAAGTTTCTTTGATAAAAATACAGAAAGATTAAGATTAAGAAATAAATTAAAATTACTATTTGAAAAAATAACATCAAATTATTCTTAAGCTTTTTTAACATTGTTTTTCTTTGCTAAGTATATGCCAATAAATACTAAAATTGTTCCTATGAAATGATAATTTTCAAATTTCTCATCAAATAAAAAATACCCGTAAATTGCTCCATAAACTGTAAAAACATAAAGTGTAAATCCTGTTAAAGATGCACCTAATTTTTTTTGAGCCAGAGTATAAAGTGTAAAAGCAATTATCCCTGGTGAAATAGCTGCAAAAATTACCCATAAATAAAATTCAGGTATAAAAATTGTCTGTTTGTAAAATATCTCTTCCCCAATATAAAAAGGTAATAAACTCAATGCACCAAAAAATGATATTAAAGTAAATCTCTCAAAAATCTTTAATCTAGAATTCCAGTAAAATAAATATATAGAATATAAAGCCCATCCAATTGCAGCAGCCAGCATCCATAGATCTCCAATAGTGAATTGTAAATTAATCAATAAATCTAAATCTCCCTTTATTATAATTACAAAAACACCTATTAAACATGCAACTAATCCAATAATTTTGGTTAAATTAATCTTCTCTTTAAAAAAAAAATATGAAATCAATATTATAAACACAGGTGATGATGTATAAATAATTCCCATATTTGTAACTGTTGTAGTTTCGCCTGCTAAAAACGGAAAAGCCCCGCATACACCACATCCCATTGAACCTAAAAAAAATAATCTTTTATATTCTTTTTTAATGATATTAAAATTTTTTTTTAATGCCATATATGTAAAAGGTAATAATATTAAAAAAACAGCGGTCCATCTCCAAAAAGCAAGCGAAATAGGAGGAACAAATTCTACACCACCTCTTGCTACTACTAAATTACTAGCCATAAAAATTGGTTGAATAAATAATAATGATAATGGAAAGATATTAATTTTGAAATTTTTCAATTTAGCTAAAACTAACTTTTATCAAAGAAGGCTTCATAAATCATCATTATGATAGCTGCACCCATTAAAAAGTAAACTGGAAGAACATCTAAAAAACCGATCATCATTGATCTTGTTAAAGTAGTCGCTAAACCTATTAGAAAAAATACTGCGAATGATAGTCCTATTATAGTAGTAATTTTATTCATCTAATTTATTCCTCACACTCTTTTTCAAACCATCTGGCAACACCTAAAAATCTGTGGTCATCATACTTGTCACCAATTAATTGAACTCCTAATGGTAAATTATTTTCGCCCTCAAGTAAAGGGAGTGAAATACATGGTGTTCCAAGATAAGACCAAACCTTATTAAACTCTGCTGTGCCAGTGCTTTTTAAACCTTTTGGTGCCACCCCTGGACTAGAAGGAGATAAGACTCCATGATAATCTTCAAATACTTCTTGGTAAGATTCATAACTTCTTTTCATAAAATCTATTGCTTCAGCATATTCTTTAGCTGAGTGTTTGTTTCCTTTTGTAATTGCATCTTGCATATATTTAGAAAGTTTTTTTTTAAATTTTTTAAAATATAATGAAAAATTATTTGCTAAATCTGTCTCATGAATTATCTGATGGTATTTGTGTATATCTTTAAAATATGAGGGAGTATCAAAAATCTCAATATTTTTTTTGAAAGACTTTATAAAATATTCAAAGGACTCTCTTGATTTTTTATCAATGATTTTCCAATAATCAGTTTTATAAAAAATAAACTTTGGTTCAAACATAGGTCCTTTTTTTGTCTCTGATAAAATATTTTCAGTTGAATAATGAATTGTAGCGGGATCGTATTTATCTTTTTTAATTAACACTTTTGCTAACGTAGCCACATCTTCCACTTTTCTGGCAAACATTCCAATATGATCTAGGTTATATGAAGTTCTCAAGACACCATTTCTAGAAATTAAACCGTAGGTAGGTTTGTATCCCACAACCCCACAGTAAGATGCTGGTCTAATTATTGAACCTCCTGTCTGAGATCCGATTGAAGCAGGTGCCATAAAAGATGCAACTGCTGCTGCAGACCCACTTGAGGACCCACCAGGTGTTCTAGTTTTGTCATGAGGGTTTGTAGTTGGAGGTGGTCCTAAATAAGCAAGCTCTGAAGTAGCTGTCTTACCCATAACAATTGCTCCAGAGGCATGAAGTAAATCAATTATTTCTGCATTTTGAGAATATGATTTTCCTTTTCTTATAATTGTTCCGCATTCTGTCGGCATATCGACGGTACCGATTATATCTTTAACGGCTATAGGAACTCCATGAAGAGGTCCTACTGGTATACCTGATTTTCTATGTTCATCTGCTTCAGCTGCTTTTTCTAATAATACTTTCTTATCAAAATGTGCCCAGGCTTTAACATCTTTTTCAAACTTATTTATTCTTTCAATATACTTTTCACATACTTCTACTGAAGAAAGTTGAGCATCTTTTATTTTTGATGCCAGTTCTTCAAGTCTTAAAGAAAATATATCTGTCATTTAAAAATTAATTTGCAAATAATGTCTCAGGTAACCAAAGTGCTATTCCTGGAAATAAATACATTAAAACCATCGCTAAAATTACAATAGCTAAGAAAGGCATTATTCCACTGAAGATCTGCATTAATTCAACATTCTTCGATTGAACTCCTTTTAAATAATAAGCTGACATTGCCATAGGTGGTGTCAAAAACGAGGTTTGTAAATTTAAGGCTATTAACATTGCAAAGAAATATGGGTTTACTCCAAAAAACTCGACTAATGGTAAAAAGATTGGAACAAAAATAATTAAAATTTCTGTCCATTCTAGAGGCCATCCTAGTAAAAAGATAATTAATTGTGTAATAACCAAGAATTGCCATGGTTGTAAATTTAATGATTTAAAAAAATGTTCAAAAACTTCGTGTCCTCCGAGATAAGAAAAAACGGATGCAAAAGTCCAAGAACCAATAAACAACCACATTATCATTGCGGTTGTTTTCGCAGTAAGAAATACTGACTCTTTAAAATTTTTCCACTTAAGCGTTTTGTAGAAATAAGAAAGCACTAATGATCCAAATGCTCCAACTGCAGCAGCCTCTGCAGGAGTGGCAATTCCAGCAAGAATAGTACCTAAAACTAAAATTATCAGAGAAAATAAAGGTAAAAAAGAAACAAGAACTTCTTTTAAGATAACAGCTGTAGGAGGAATTTCTTCTGCAGCAGGTTTTGGGGCTATCGATGGATTTAACCAAGCTCTAAATACTGCATAAGCTATATAAAGACCTGCTAACATTAATCCTGGAAAAATTGCAGCAGCAAATAATCTTAATGGTGATAATTGAGCAATCACGGAGTACACGATCAGCATAATACTTGGTGGAATTAAAATACCTAAACACCCTCCCGAACATATTATCCCAGATGCAAATTTCTTATCATATCCTGCTTTAATCATTGCTGGCCAAGCAAGAAGGCCCATTAATGTTACTACTGCACCAATTATACCTGTGGCTGTTGAAAATAAAGCACATGTAATTAATGCAGCCACAGCCATTGAAGCTGGAAGTCTATGAGAAGCTAGTCTTATTGCAAAAAATAATTTTGCTACGATCCCAGCTCTTTCAACAAGATATCCCATGAACAAAAAGAGTGGGACTGCGGTTAAAACGTTGTTATCCATTACTGTATAAGTGTTTTGAACAAAGAGTTGAAATATCCTATTGTCAAAAAGATGTTCCATTTTTGTTGGATCAAAATAAGCGTAATATCCAAAACCTAATCCCATTGCCATTAAAGTGAAAGCAATTGGGAAGCCTAATAACACTGCGAATAAAAATATTCCCATCATCATAATTGCTACTTCAGGATTAGTTAGACTAAATAACATCTTCTTTATTTCCTTCTTGTGATGTTCTCATTAATACTTTTTCAGTTTCCTCAGCGTCACGCTCAGTTCCTCTTTCTGGCCAACTTCCAGTTTGTATACATATAATACATCTAAAGACCTCACTAACACCTTGTATAGTTAAAAGACTACCCGATAAAGGTATTAACGATTTTGCCATATATATTTGAATTTGTGCAGGACTATTCCAACTTGTCTCTTTAATTTTCCATGCTAGTGCAGCATACTCATAACCATAAAATGCTAATGCAAGAACACCAGGAAAAAAGAAAATAAAATATAATACTATATCTATCCATGCTTGAGTTCTTTGAGAAAATAATCTGTAAATCACATCTCCTCTAACATGTGCTTCAGTACATAAAGTATATGCTCCGGCCATCATAAAGATTGCTCCATACATTTGAAGACTAAAATCAAAATTCCACAGAGTTGGGGCATTTAAAGCATATGCCATAAAAACTTCATAACATGTTCCACCCATTAAGATTACTATGCACCATGAGAAAGCTTTTCCCATCGAGACACTTAAACGATCAGCAAATTTTATGTAAGATCTCATCATAGATATAAACTTTTATTGAATTGTTCTTAATTAATCAAATAAAAAAGGGGGCCGAGGCCCCCTTTTAAAAATTTATCAAAAGTTAATTATATCTTAACTTTTCCAATTGGACCAAACTCATTTTCATAAGCAAGTTTGTAATTCGGCTGATTCATCAGCAAGTATTTCATTACTCTCTTCGCATATGATTTCTGAGAATCAACGATTTTCTTAAAGAAAGGATCTTTCTTATTAAAATCACCAATCACTTTATCCCAACCTTTTAATTGTTGAGCTAAAATTTCATCAGAAGTTTGATACACATTAACTTTATGCTCATTCATTAACTTAGCTAAATCAGCTGAGTATCTTACTAAAGCTTTAAAGTAGTTATCACTGTTTGCAGCATAAGCAGCATTTTTCAATATTGCTTGGTGTGCAGGTGATAAACTATTGTATGTTTTTTTGTTTACTGGTATTTCAAACATCTCTTGTGATTGGTGGAAGCTTCCTAAGTGATAGTGCTTAGAAACATCTTGCATACCAAATTGAGAGTCTGAAGTAGGGTTATTAAACTCAGCAGCTTCAATCAAACCAGTTTTCATAGCTGGCTGAATTTCACCACCTGGCAATTGTCTAACTACCATTCCCATTGCAGTTAAAACGTTAGTCGCAAGACCAACTGTTCTGTACTTCATACCTTTAACATCAGATACTTTAGTTACATTCTTTTTGAACCAACCAAAGGGCTGAGCTGGCATAGGCATATGAAAGAATCCAATATAATCAAAACCTACTTTTGCAAGAGTTTCATCATATAATTTTCTTCCTCCACCATACTCCATCCATCCCATAACTTCTTGAGATGACATTCCGTACGAAGGACCAGTTCCAAATAATGATGCAGCAGGATTTTTACCATACCAATATGCTGTCACCCAGTGACCCATATCAACTACACCAGAACTAACTGCTTGTCCGATTTCTGAAGTCTTAACAACTGCTCCAACTGGTTGAAGATCAATCTGAAGTGAACCTCCAGACATTTCTTTAACCATGTTACAATAGTCACCAGCCATTTCAAAAAAGATGTTAGCTCCACTAGGCCATGCAGCTTGCATCTTTAATGTTGTTGCAGCATTTGCCTTAACATAAGGCATTGCAACAGCGGCTGCAGCTAAAGCACCAGTCTTAGCGGCAGTTTTAAAGAACTTACGTCTTGAAGATGTTTTCATCTTCAATGATTTATTTTCTTTAGTCATTATTTCTCCTATTAAAGTTAATTAACTCTCATAATTAAAACACAGAATTTCATTGGAGTCTTTCTAAAAAGGGACTGATATGTCGCAGAGATATAATTTTTTACAATCTACAGTAGAATTAGTTTACTTTATTTTTGCAATTTCCAGTTTTAAAAAACTCATCAATATTATCAATTGCTAAGTTAGCCATAGCAATTCTGGTATCTTTGGTTGCACTTCCTAGATGAGGTAAAATAAATGCGGATTTAATTTTAAGATATCCTGGATTTAAATTTGGTTCATTTTTATAAACATCTAATCCAACTGCATAAATCTTTCTTCTATTTAACGCATCTATTAAAGCATCATCATCAACAATATCACCTCTTGCAACATTGGTAATAACTGCTCCTTTTGGAAAAAATTCAACTGTTTCTTTGTTTATCATGTTTTCAGTCTCTTTTGTAGCCGGACAACAAATAGATAAAACATCAGAAACAGAAAAGAGACTCTTTACATCTTTATGGTAAATTGCTCCGAGTTCTTTCTCATCACTTAATTTTGATCGATTATGGTAGTGAATTATCATCCCAAGTGACCTTGCTATTCTTGCAATCTTTTGACCAATTCTTCCCATTCCTAAAATTCCTAGTCTTGTTCCAGTCAATTGTTTTCCAATTAAATAGTCTGCTGACCATTTCCAACCACCCTCTCTGGCAGACTCGATCCCTTCAGCTGCTCTTCTACAAGCACCTAATATTAATAATATTCCTATTTCAGCTGTTGCGTCCGATAAAACTTCAGGAGTGTTTGTTACAGCAATTCCTCTTTTTTTAGCAGCTTCTAAATCTATGTTACCAAAACCGACTGCAAAGTTTGAAATAATCTTAATTGTATTTGGTAATTTTTCAATTGTTTCCTTGTCCATCTTGTCTGTAAGTGATGTTAATATTCCATCGCAACCCTTACTCATTTCTATTACTTTTGGCTGAGAATACAGCTCATCGTTAGAATTGAATATTGACTCAAAAGTTTTTGAAGCTTTATCCTCGCTATCTTTAATCAATTTTCTTGTAATCAAAATTTTTTTCATAAAAATTTTTTTAGATTGTTAGTTAAGATCGAATATCTTACCTGGATTCATTATATTATTTGGGTCTAACGTTCTTTTGATTGATTTCATTACCGGGATATTATCAGGATGTTGTTCTAATAAATACTCTTTTTTATGAAGTCCTACTCCATGTTCGCCCGTAATAGTTCCGTTAAGTTCTAATGATTTTTTTATAAGAGTGTCATTAAAAGACCTAATTTTTTTGTAACTTTCTTTTTTTTTTGGATCGAAAGGTAAAATCACATGGAAATTGCCATCTCCCATGTGGCCTACCATTGGAGCTCTAACTCCAAATTTTTCTGCTTGTTGTTCTGCAAATTTTACACATTCTGTAATCTTTGAAATAGGAACACATACATCAGTTGAATAAACTCTGCCATTATCGATTAGGGCTTTAACTGAATAATACACATCCCACCTTGCCTTCCAAATTTTATTTCTTTCCTCTAAATCTTTGGCCCACTTAAATGAGCTACCTTTATTATCTTTTGATATTTCCTCTACAATTTTTATATTTTCATTATTAGAAGTTTCAGATCCATGAAATTCAAAAAATAAAGTTGGTACTGCCTGAATATCTTTTAGTTTAGAATAATTTATGCTAATCCCCATTTGTTCTTTGTTAAGCATCTCTATCCTTGCTATTGGGACACCATACTGAATAACTTGTTGAGCTGTCATTACAGCATCCTCTAACGATGGAAAATGACAAATTGCACTCATTATACTCTCGGGTATTGGAGATAACCTTAAATGAACCTCAGTGATAACACCTAAAGTTCCCTCTGATCCAATAAATAGATTTGTTAGGTTATAGCCTGCAGATGTTTTTTTAGTTCTACCACCAGTTTTTATAATATCACCGTTAGGTAAAACTACTGTTAGACCAGAAATAACTGTTTTCATGGTTCCATACTTTACTGCCATTGTACCAGACGCAGAGGTTGAGGCCATTCCACCTAGAGCAGCATTTGCTCCTGGGTCAATTGGAAAGAAAACTCCATCCTCTCTTAAATATTCATTTAATTGTTCTCTAGTGACACAAGCTTGAACTCTGCAATCAAAATCTTCAACATTGACACTTAAAATTTTATTCATTTTCTCCAAACAAATGGTAATACCATTCTCATTACCTACTACATTCCCCTCTAAAGAAGTTCCTGTTCCAAATGGAACGACAGGGATTTTATGCTCATTGCATAATTTAAGTATTTTTGAAACTTCTTCATTAGTTTCTGGAAAAACTACTGCCTGAGATAAAATTGGATCATAGGTATCCTCTCCTCTAGCATAATTAGCTCTAGCAGACTCAGAGGTAGAAAACCTCCCATTTAACATTTTTTTTAATTCTGCTTGGACTTGTTCATTCATATTTTAGAATATTATAGAAAGAATTTGAAAAAAATAAATCTTATTTAGTTAGCATTTTCTTTACATTTTCTAGTGCTTGAGAAATATTATCCCTAGAAGCCGCAAAACTAAATCTTACATAATTTTGGCAAGTTTCACCAAAAGCTGAACCAGGTACAATCGCTACTCCAGCTTCATGCATCGCCTTTCTAGCAAACTCTGCACCATTCATTCCAGTACCTATAACTTTTGGAAAAGCATAAAAAGCTCCTCCAGGCAAACTACACTCTACACCAGGTAAATCGTTTAATCCTTTATGAATTAAATCTCTTCTTTGAGTAAATTTTTCCATCATTTCGTTAATAGAATCATCTGGACCGTCTAGTGCAGCTATTCCAGCAAATTGAGCTGCTGCGTTCACACAAGAAACACTATTAATTAATAATTTATTTACATGTTCAATTAAGTGTTGTGGCCAAAAACTCCAACCAAGTCTCCACCCTGTCATTGAATAAGCTTTGCTCCACCCCTCTAATACTATCAGCCTTTCTCTCAATTCCGGATAATGAAAAAAAGATGGCATTTCTTTATTATCAAAAATTTGTCTACTATAAATTTCATCACTTAAGATTGTTACATGAGGATATTTTTTTAATCCATCAGCTAAAAAATCAATATCTCTTTTCTCAACAAAACTTCCTGTTGGATTGTTAGGATTTATTAAAATTAACAATCGAGTTTTATCTGTAATCAAAGATAAAATTTTATCAGGGTTAAATTTAAGATCTTTATCTTCTGTTAAATCATAAGGAACGGCTTTGGAACCTGTATAATTTATCATTGACTCATAAATTGGAAAAGCTGGTGTAGGATGTATTATTTCTGCACCTGGCTCACCAAAACATTGTATGGCGTAATGCATTGTTGGTTTTCCACCAGGCATGATAATTATTCTTTCAGAATCAACATCAACACTGTAACGTTTTTTTATCCATCTAGTTACTGCTTGTCGGCATTCAGGAATACCATTTGACATTACATATCCATGATGTCCGTCATCTAGTGCTTTTTTAGCTGCTTCAACGACATGTTTTGGAGTTTTAAAATCTGGTTGACCTAATCCTAAATGAATCATAGGTTTTCCTTGAGCTTCCAATTTCTTTGCCTCCGCAAGAACTGTAAATGCGGACTCTGTTCCTAATCTTTCTAAGCTCTTAGCTAATTTCATATTTTTAACATCTATTTTCTATAGATTAATTTTGAACTATTCAACTCTTTTAAACTTTTACACCCCATTAAAATCATATTTCTATTGATTTCATCGTGCATATTTTTAAGCAAATGTTCAACACCTTGTTGACCTCCTGCGGCCAAAGAGAACAAAAACATTTTACCAAAACTACATGCTTTCGCACCAGCAGCAATAGCTTTTAATACATGTGACCCTCTTCTAACACCTCCATCAAGAATAATTTCAAGCTTATCTCCTACAGCATCAGAAATAGCTTTAACTTGATCAAAGGGAGATCTAGATCCATCAAGTTGTCTACCACCATGGTTTGAAATCATTATAGCCGTACACCCAATATCAATAGCTCTTTTTGCATCTTCAACTGACATAACTCCTTTTAATGCAAAAGGACCACCCCATTTTTTTACACAATACTCTGCATCTTTCCAGTTCATGGCTGGATCGTATTGTTCATTAATATATTCTATAACTGATTTAGCAATATTAGTCCCTTTGTCAGTTTTAGTAGCTACATTTGCTAATTTAAATTTACCATGGGTAAAATAATTTAACACCCAACTTGGATGAAGTGCAAAACTCATTAAACTTTGTAAGGTCAATTTTGGTGGAGTTGTAAAACCTGTTCGATGATCTCTTTCTCTATTGCCTGCAACTAAAGTATCAACCGTTAAACACATTCCATCAAATCCTGATCTTCTGCAACGATCAATCAAATCATTTGTAATAGATTGATCTTTATGAACATAAAGTTGAAATAGTTTTGGGCCACCTGAAACATTTGAGATCTCTTCTATTGTATTATTTGCCATTGTAGACATACTATAGAATGTCCCAAATTTATCAGCTGCTCTAGCTGAAGCTTTATCACCATCATGGTGATAAAGTCTTTGCATTGCACATGGAGACAAAAATATTGGCATATCTATTTTTTTTCCAAAAATTGTTGTTGATAAATCAGGTTTTCCAACACTTGCTAAAACATTAGGAACTAAATCACAATCATCAAAAGAATTTGTATTTCTTTTAAGAGTTATTTCATCATCTGCGCCACCATCAATATAATGGAATATTGGGGAGGGTAATTTTTTTTTTGCCAGTCTCCTAAAATCATCGAAGTTGTAACAATTTTTTAAACTCACTATCGTCTAAATCTTAAATTATTTCTATTTAGATCTGATATTTTTGTACAACCCATTAATTTCATATCTCTTACTAATTCGGATTTGTATAATTCAAGAGCTCTCTCAACACCTGGTTGACCTGCGGCCGCTAATGCATAGAGGTAAAGTCTTCCACCTGAACATGCTTTTGCTCCTAGAGATAATGCTTTAAGCATGTGAGTTCCTCTATGAATTCCACCCTCACATATAATATCAAGTTTATCTCCAACAGCATCCACTATTTCTGCAAGCTGATCAAAAGGTGATCTTGATCCATCTAGTTGACGTCCACCATGATTTGAGACCATAATACCAGTACATCCTATGTCTACTGCTTTTTTTGCATCTTCAACACTCATTACACCTTTTAGCGCAAAATGACCTCCCCATTGAGAACAGAGTTTTTCAGCATCTTTCCAATTCATTGACTGGTCTAACATAGTAGAAAAATAATTTCCTATGGAAGAATTGGTACTTGTACCTTCTTTTACAAAATCTTGAAGATGCGGTAATTCAAATTTACCTTTTGTTAAATAATTTATTCCCCACATTGGTTTCGTTGCAAAACTAAATAAACTAGACAAGGTTAACTTTGGCGGAGATGTAAAGCCAGTTCTCAAGTCTCTTTCACGATTTCCTCCCGTGATAGTATCAACGGTTAAAGCCATTACATCAAATTTAGCCGCTTTAGCTCTTTCTAAGCAAGAGTCATTAAGACCTCTATCTTTGTGAAAATAGAATTGAAACATTTTAGGTGTATCGATCATTGACGAAATTTCTTCAACACTGACTGTTGCTAAGGCAGAAACACCAAACATTGTGTTAAACTTTTTAGCTGCTTTTCCAACAGCCCTCTCGCCATCGTAATGAAAAAGTCTTTGAAGTGCTGTGGGAGAAAGATAAAAAGGTAAATCTAATTTCTTACCAAAAATGGTAGTAGATAAATCGACATTTTCTACCCCTCTTAAAACGTTTGGAACTAAATCTACATCGTCAAAAGCACTTGTATTTCTCGCATATGTTATTTCATCATCTGCTGCTCCATCAATGTAATGAAAAATTGGTGATGGTAATTTTTTCTTCGCAAGTTTTCTAAAATCACTAAAATTGTGACAATCTTTTAATCTCATAAGTAAATCTTAAAATTTTTTAAGAAAATTAAACATATAACTATTTGCCCCAGGATTTTTGTCTCCTAAACTAGCGTTAGATAAATGATTATAAGACAATCCGAATTGACTTTCCATTGGTAGTTCTAAAGATAGTTGTATTTCACTTTTGAATTCTAATGCATGACCTAAATCTTTACCATTACCTTTGTTATAATATCCGGGCGCAAAACTTGGTGTCAGATTTAAAACTCCGAGTTTATATTGTGCTTGGACACCAGTATAAAAATATGATGCATTATCTGCAGTTATCATGGCTCCTGTTATTGGAGAAAGCTTGCCTAAAAAAGTGTTTCTATTTAATTCCTCATTTTGATGTTGAAGACCAATTAGTGTAGATCTTTTACCATCATCACTGAAATCAAACATACCTGTATAAATATTAAACTCAGTATTTTTATCATCACGATTTACTTCATCAGCAAATACGGAAAAGCTAAAAAACAATAATATAATAATTAAACCTTGTCTTAAATATTTCATATTTGAAATATACTTAGTTTTTTCTAATAATAAATAACTTAAATATTAACAATCCACCAATTACAAATAATAAAATAGGCAATAACCAAAGAAAATAGGTTTTTTTATTAAATTTAGGATCAAATAATATCCATTCACCATATTTATCTTTGAGATAATCATAGATCTTTTTTTCCGTTAAGCCCTCATTTAATTTTTTTTTCACTAATAATTTTACACTATTAGCAAATTCAGTATCTGAGTCATGTACAGATTGTCCTTGACATACTAAACATCTTAAATTTTTTGTGATTTTTTGTTCTAATTTTTCTTGTTCAGCATAACTTGAACAAAAACTAAATAGAAATAAAAACAGCGTCAAAAGTTTAAAAATTTTCATTTAATAATTTCTTTAATTTCCATAATTGAATTTTTGTCCAATGGTCCAATAGTTTTTTTTATAATCATTTTGTTTTTTATCAAATATGTTTCGGGTACACCATATGCACCCCAATCAATAGCTATAATTCCTTTTGGATCTGAAAAAATAATATCGTATGGATTACCTAACTCATTTAGAAATTTGTTGGCACTTTCTTTATTATCTTTATAATTTAAACCAATTAATTTTAAATTTTTTTCATCTGATAATTCTTTTAAAAAGCCATGTTCATCTCTACATGGAACACACCATGATGACCAAATATTCATTAGATAAAATTGATTATCTTTGAAAATTTTACTAGAGCTTACCTCTTCAGAACTATTATATAATTTTGCGTTAAATGTTGGAATTTGTTTATTAATATTAGTTTTAGGAACATAAATATTTGAATTTTCTAGACCTCTATAGAATAAAATAAAAATGATAATAAAAAATATAGTTGTAATTATCGGTATGACTCTAATTTTCATTTTTTTTAATTATACTCATTAATCCACCTAGCGTGATCATCAACACTGAAATCCAAATCCAAATCATTAATGGTTTAATTTGATATCTTACATTAAAATATTCTTGATTTTGAACTAAATTCATTGTCATAAATTTATCAGAAAATAAACTTGTTCTAATATATGCTTCGCTAGTCGCAATATTTGGTTGATTATAAATTCTAAGTTCTGGTTTCATAATAAAAACATCACCTTGAGAATTTTCTACAACAAATTCTCCAACAAAAGACTCAAAGTTTTTCTCATTTTTTTGAGTGATATTTTCAAAATAAATCTTTAATTTTTCTGATTTAAAAGTATCTCCTACTTTCAAATTTGTTATCACTTCACTTGAAAGAATATTATTAAATATAATACTCAACAAAAATAAACTGAAACCAAAATGTGCAATGTTCTGTGATAGATTATTATACTTTTTGTTAAAAAAATCTCTTAAAGTAATGAAAAATAAATAAAAAACGAAAGATATTAAAATAGAATTTATTAGAAAATCGATCTTAAGAGTCTTAACTATATATAATGAAAGTAATAAGGAAATTATAAAAAATATAATTAGGATGAATTTATCAGATAAATCAGATTTAATCCATTTCAGCCTAGGGCCAATGGTCATTGCAAGTAAAAATGGAATTAAAAAAGGAATAATCAATTTATGATAAAAAGGTGGTCCTATTGATATTTTATCAGATGAAATTACATCTAAAAAAATCGGGTAAGTTGTTCCAACCAAAACAACTGAAAGAAAATACATCATGAACCAATTATTTAATATTATTGATGTTTCTTTACTTACTAAAAAAAAGGAACTTTTATTATTAGTCTCTTTTTTATGAAAAAAGAAAAAAACGAAAAGTGATAAAAAAATTAAAGTGAATAGAAAAATCAAAATAAAAAGGCCTCTTTCCGGATCATTTGCAAATGTATGTACTGAATTTAAAATTCCTGATCTAACTAGAAAAGTACCTGACATACTTAATGTAAAAGTTGTGATAGATAAAATTATTACCCAAGAAGTTAATTCTAATCTTTTTTCTAAAACTAAAATACAATGAATTAATGTTGTTAAAGCAAACCAAGGCATTAAAGATACGTTTTCAACAGGATCCCAAAACCAAAAACCACCCCAACCTAATTCATAGTATGCCCAAATAGAACCTAGCAAAATTCCCAAGGTTAAAAAAATCCAAGATATTAAAACCCATACTTTGATATGCTTGGCCCACTCTTTTGAGATATAATTTACAACCATTGCAGAAAGTGAAGAAGAAAAAATTATTGATGTTCCAACATATCCAAAATAAAGAATTGGTGGATGAATTGCTAAGGATGGATCTTGTAAAATTGGATTTAGACCTAGACCCTCCTCCGGAATTGGGTATATGTAATTAAATGGACTTGAAGTCTTTAATAAAAAAATAAAAAAACCTATAATAATTATTTCCTGAAATAATAAAGTTAATATCCTATATTGTGTAGGTTGTTTTCCAGACTTTAAAATGAATAAAAAAATAAATAAAGTAAGCACAAGTAGCCAAAGTAATAAGCTTCCCTCATGATTTCCCCAAGATCCAGAAATTTTATAAAATAATGGTTTTGTTGTATGAGAATGGTTAAAAACAGTCTCATTACTAAAATCTGAATTTACAAAAGAAATTATTAGACCTAAAAAACTGATTGTGACTAAAAAAAATTGTAAGAAAGTTAAAATTAAAATTTTTTCATTTAATTTTTTAGGATTTCTAAAATTTTGAATAGAAAAAATAATTATTGCAACAGACGAACAAATACCAAAAACCAAAGAATAAAAGCCAATCAAACTTGCCAAAACTTATTTCTCCTCTAATGCCGCCTTAACTTCCGGGGGCATATAATTTTCATCATGTTTAGCTAAAATCTTTATAGCCATAAAAAAATTTCTATCTTTTAAATATCCTTCAGCAACAACTCCTTTACCTTCCTCAAATAGATTTGGGACTACTCCCGAATAAATAACATTTATTTCATTCTTCAAATCAGTAATAATGAAATTTATTTCCTCAGAATTAATTAAAATAGAGTCTTTTTTTACCATCCCACCAACTCTCAATTTTTTATTATCAATTTCTGAAATATTCTTAATTTCTGATGGAGATTGGAAATATATAACATTCTGTTCAAGTGATTTTAAAATTAAAAAAATTGTTAAAACTAAAGTAGTTAAAATCAGTAATATATAAAAAAATCTTAGTTTAACTTTTCGACCATACATGACTTTAAAGATTAAATGTTAGAAATATTAGATAATATCTCTCTATTAATACTTTGTGATTTCGCAAAAGAAGCTTTTTCTGATGTAAGAGATCCAAACTTCGTAATAAACTTTTTTTTCTCTTTTGCGTATTGGATCTTTATTACAGCATATAACAATATAAAATTTAAAAGAGTAAATATAAACGCTGACCAAACGTAAATTCCATATCCATTCATATTTATTAATTCATTAATCATAATCTATCTAAGCCTTTATTTTTTATCTTTATCAGTTCTGTATTATATTTCATTAAAAAAATTAGTAATGAAAAAAGAGCAAATGCCGCAGTCATTATCAATAAAGGGAAAAGCATTGATGAATGAATTGATGATTTCGATAAAATATTAATTGAAGCAGGCTGATGAAGTGTATTCCACCAATCAACAGAGTACTTTATAATTGGAACATTTATAATTCCTAAAATTGTTATCATAGAAGTTATCTTAAATACTTGTTCTCGATCCTGATAGATTCGCCAAGCTAATAAATACAATCCATAAAACATTAATAGAATCAACATGGAAGTAATTCTAGCATCCCATGCCCACCAAGTTCCCCAAGTAGGTTTTCCCCAAATTGAACCTGTCACTAACGCAATAATATTAAAAATAAATCCCGATGGAGCGAGACTTTTAGAAATTAAAAAAAAATTTTTAAATTTAAAAATATATCCAATAATAGATAACAAAGTAATTGTGGAAAAAATTCCAAGAGTAATCCATGCAGCAGGTACATGAACATACATAATTCTAACTGAATGACTTTGTTTATAATCCTCCGGTGATAATACCAACGACTCTAATAAACCAATAGTCAGAACAACAATAAATACTATGAAAACATACTTTGGTGCTTTTGATGTAATAGAAAAAATTTTATTTGGCTCTAAATATTTAAACATATGAGTATTATATATTAAATAAAAAATTTATAAATTTAATGCGGAAAATTAACTGATCAAGAATGTAGAGGGAGATAATAACGAAGGGTAATAATATACACTCTTGATCAGAATAATTAGAATATAGAAATTTGTTATGTCAAATATTTGCGCCAATTATGGTAAAAAAATGATTTTTACTAATTAGATTGCTTGAAATAAGCTGACCCTTTTTTCCCAGAAAAAATTTCTTCAATTAAAGGGTGCTTAATCGGCTCATCAGAGTCATCAAAAAGTAAATTTTGTTCAGATACATAAGCTTCATAAGTAATCTCATCATTTTCTGCAAGTAAATGATAAAAAGGCTGATCTTTTCTTGGTCTTACATTTTTTGGAATAGATTGATACCATTCCTCGGAATTATTGAATTCAAAGTCAACATCATAAATTACTCCTCTAAATTCGAAATGTTTATGCTTGACTATATCTCCGATTGAAAATTTTGCTTTTTGGATTGCCATATGATTGAGTATGGGTATTTAAAAAAAAAAATCAATAGGAAAAAATATAAAGTTTTTATTAAATTTTGATTTATGTTAATATCTCCTTAGTGAACAAATCTCTTATTAAATTTCTTACAGATTTTGGACCTCTAATAATTTTTTTTTACTACTATTACGATAGTGGTAAAGATTTAAGAGTTGCAATCCCTCCATTTATAATTGCGACAATAATAGCTCTACTTATAATGTGGATTTTAGAAAGAAAAATTCCCAAGGTACCACTGATTAGTGGAATATTAATAACTCTATTTGGTGGACTTACAATTTATTTTAATAATCCAGTTTTTATTTATATTAAACCAACAATTATTAATATTTTGTTTGGTCTTGGATTAATATTTGGAAATTTTTTTACCAAAGAGCCTGTCCTAAAAAAATTAATGGGTAATTCAGTTTCATTGTCAAATGAAGGGTGGAAAATTTTAAATAAAAGATGGATTTATTTTTTTTTTGGTCTGGCAATTTTAAACGAATTAGTATGGAGAACTCAATCAGAAGAATTTTGGGTAAATTTTAAAGTTTGGGGTTTATTGCCAATTACTTTTATTTTTACTGCATTTCAAATTGGGTTAATTAATAAATACAAAACAGATGAATAATAACTTAAGATTAGTAATTAATAATGTTAACAACAAAAATATTGACGAAAAATATTTTTTTGAAAAAGATGAATTGAAAATAATCTTGGACTTATATGCTAAAATGGTTTCTGAAGGATCCTGGAAAGACTATGGTTTAAGTATATCAAGTAGGCAGGTGGGATTTAGTGTATTCAAAAATGCAGCAGAAAACGCTCTTTATAAAATCTGTAAAAATTTTAAACCCAAGAATAAAAATCTTAAATATTTAATAACTGATACAAATGGTAAAATTTTAAAAAATTCAAACGATTTAAACTTATTGCTTAAAAATACAAACTGGAAAAAACTTACAGATTAAAATTATCTTCTTTGACCAAAAAGTCTTAAGAGCATAATAAACAAATTAATAAAATCTAAATATAGAGTTAAAGCACCCATTACAGCCTTTTTTCCCATCAATTCACCAGAGTCTGAAGCTGTATACATATTTTTAATTTTTTGAGTGTCATATGCAGTTAAGCCTACGAATATTAAAACTCCTAAAATTGAAATCACAAAATACATCATTGAAGATTTCATAAAAATATTGACTATTGAGGCAATTATGATTCCAATTAATCCCATCATTAAAAAAGATCCAAGTTTTGTAAGGTCTCTTTTAGTTGTATATCCATATATACTCATTGCACCAAATGTTGCGGATGTAATGAAGAATACTCTCGTTACACTCATACCTGTGTAGACTAATAATATTGAGGATAAAGATAATCCCATTAATGCGGCAAAAATCCAAAATGTTGTTTGTGCTTTTGATGCACTCATCTTATTAATTCCAAAACTCATATAAAAAACAATACCAAGTGGAGCTAACATCACTAACCATTTTAAACCTGATAAATAAATTGCATTACCCATTTGCGTCAATCCCACTATAGATCCTGAAGCATCAGTTACAACTGACATCTTAAATGTTAAAAGTGCAATTATTCCAGTTAGTAAAATACCTGTCGCCATATAATTATAAACTTTAAGCATATAGGCTCTTAAGCCTTCATCTGTTACTATAGTTTCTTGGGCTGCAGCTTTAGCTCTTGCAAGTATTCCTTTTTTGTCAAATTCCATAATTACAATAATATATAGTCTTTTACTAATTATTCAAGATGCCTTAAAAGATTTAAAAAAAAATTAATACAAAAAACCTGAATGAATTACAAAAAATTAGGAAATACTGATCTTAAAGTAAGTACAATTTGTCTCGGTACAATGACTTGGGGTGAGCAAAATACTCAAGCCGAAGGATTTGAACAAATGGATTTTGCTTTAGATCAAGGTGTAAACTTTTGGGATACCGCCGAGATATATTCTATACCTCCAAGAAAAGAAACATTTGGTAACACAGAAAAAATCATAGGTAATTGGTTTGAAAAAACAAAAAAAAGAGACAAAGTAATTCTTGCTTCCAAAGTTTGTGGACCAATGAGAGAATACGTTAGAGGTGGTGGCAACCAATTTGGTAAAAAGAATATTACAGAAGCTTTAGAGGGAAGTTTAAAAAGATTAAAAACTGATTACATTGATTTATATCAACTTCACTGGCCAGAAAGAAATACAAATTTTTTTGGTAAATTAGGCTATGAACATAACGATAATGATGAGTGGACTAAGTTTGAAGACATTTTAGAAAACCTAAAAAAATTTATAGAGCAAGGAAAAATAAGATACATTGGACTATCAAATGAAACTCCTTGGGGTCTATCTAAATTTCTCGAAATATCAAAAAAAAATAATCTACCAAGAATGCTTTCGGTCCAAAATCCATATAACCTTTTAAATAGAACTTATGAAGTTGGTCTTGCAGAAATGTCTGTAAGAGAACAAGCTGGATTGCTTGCCTATTCGCCACTTGCTTGTGGGTATCTTTCTGGAAAATATAGAAATAATCAATTACCAAAAAAATCAAGAATAGCTCTGCATAAAGATTTCTGGACCAGATATAATAAACCTAACGCTGGTAAGGCAATCGATGCATACTATGAAATAGCGATGAAACATAATTTAGATTTGGCACAAATGTCATTAAAATTTTTAGAAATTCAACCTTTTGTAACATCTGTTATTATTGGAGCGACTACTATGGAGCAGTTGAAAACTAATATAGAAAGTGTAAATATAAATTTAACTAACGAAATAATTAATAAAATTAATGAAATACAAAAAATTTATCCAAATCCATGTCCATAATTAAAAAAACTATATCTTTATCAATAATTATTTTGATATCTTTTATATCTCAAACGTTTGCTGAAAATTTAAAAAAAATTGGTAAATTTAAAGATTGGGAAGTAATGGTTGTGTCGGAGACATCGGGAAAAGTATGTTTTGCTCAATCAATTCCTGTTTTACAGGCTCCAAAAAAAGATAAGAGAGATGCTAGATTATTTGTAACTTTTAGACCTGGTGAAAAAATTTCAGATGAAATCAGCACAACTGCTGGTTATAAATTTAATAAAAACAATTCGGTATTAGCAACTTCTGGAAATAATAAATTTAAATTTGATATAAAACAACAAGGCTTTGCTTGGATGACTAGTAATAAAAAAGAGAATATTATGGTCAAAGTCATGAAAAAAGGATCGAGAATAATGATCACTGGATATAATGAAAAAGGATCACAAACTATAGATCATTACTCATTGCTTGGATTTACAAAAGCATACGGTACTGCAAAAAAAGCTTGCAGTTAATAAATGAAATCAAAAAAAAGAATTGTTTTAGCTTATTCTGGTGGTTTGGATACCTCTATTATACTTAAATGGTTACAACAAAGATATAATGCTGAAATAATTTGTTATACTGCTGATATAGGTCAAGAAATTAATAAAAAAAGAATTGTTTCTAACGCAAAAAAGTTTGGAGTAAAAAAAGTAATAATTAATAATTTAAAAAACATGTTTATAAAAAATTATGTTTTTCCAATGATGCGTGGTCATGCAATTTATGAAGGTGTTTATTTGTTGGGGACTTCAATTGCAAGACCATTGATTGCAAAAGATCAAATTAGAATCGCAAAAAAATATAAAGCTTTCGCTGTAGCCCATGGAGCAACTGGAAAGGGGAATGATCAAGTTAGATTTGAACTTGGGTATCATTATTTTGGTCCAAAAATAAAAGTTATTGCACCTTGGAGAATTTGGAATTTAAAATCTAGAACAGACTTAATTAATTATGCAAAGAGACATGACATTCCTATTCCAAAAGATAAAAAAGGTGCATCACCTTTCTCTGTTGATGATAATATATTTCACACATCTACTGAGGGTAAAATTCTCGAAAATCCAAGAAATTTTGCTCCGGAATTTATCTTTCAAAGAACAACTTCACCTAAAAAAGCACCTAATAAAGAAACATTTATAACTATTAATTTTAAAAATGGGGATCCAATAGGTATCAATGGTAAAAAATTTAGTCCTGAAAAAATTCTAACTAAACTTAATCTTGTTGCTGGAAAAAATGGTATTGGAAGAGTTGATTTAGTTGAAAATAGATTTTTAGGAATAAAGTCAAGAGGAGTATATGAAACACCTGGTGGAACACTTTTAATTAAAGCTCATAGAGCTATTGAGTCAGTAACACTTGATAGAGAAACAATGCACAAGAAAGACTCGATTATGCCCAGATATGCAGAACTAATTTATAATGGTTATTGGTACTCAAAAGAAAGATTTAAACTTCAAAAGATTGTTGATCTTAAAAAAAATAAAGTAAACGGATCTGTTAAACTTAAACTTTATAAAGGAAATATAACTATTCAATCTAGAATTACAAAAAGTAATGCGTACTCAATTAAAAAAGTTTCTTTTGAGGAAAATAAATCTTTTAATAAATCAAATGTAGAGAAATTTATAAATTCTCATAAAAAAAAGTTAAGAAACTAGCAGTTTATTTGAGGACAATTTAGAGATTGTTTATTTTTAAAAAAAACATAACTTAATTTCCATGGAATCACTTAAAAATTGGATGAAAGATACAGCAAATATTTTGTTTGACGACAGCAAAAATGATCTGCGCTCTCTTCCTAAAACCGTAAGATTACAAATCTTATTAGTCTTAAGTTTTATTTGGACAACTGTTTTTAGTTTATATGTATTTTCATATACTACATTTGTATTTGGTTGGACTGGACTCTTTTTAGCTCATATAGGTTTGATATTTGCTGTGTATATGACCTTCAAGCATTTTCATAGAGCTGAAGAAAATTCAGCTAGCGTATTTAAAACAAAAAATTTTGATCCATTCAAAATAATGGTGCTTGTTTTTGTAATTGTATTTATATTTGTCTTTTCAAAAGGAATTGAAGTATTAACTAGTCCAAACCCATACTCTTATTCAATTCCATATGATGGTTCCTCAAAATCAGTATTTGAAAAATGGCTACCTTTTAGTAAAGATAAGTAATGGAAAAAATAGCAAAAAATTTACAACTTATTTTAATGGTTATCATATTGATAAGTACAGTTATTGCAGTTGGTATAGAAATGTACAAAATGTTTCAAAATAGATCTGTTACTCTTGCAGATTTGTTATTGATGTTTCTTTACTTAGAAGTGCTGGCAATGGTAAGGGTTTTTTGGAACCAACAATCAATTAGTATTACGCTCCCTTTATTAATAGCAATTACTGCTTTAGCAAGATTTATTATTCTTCAAGGTAAAGAAATGGACCCAACCGCATTAGTTTATGAAGCTATTGCTATAGTTCTCATTGCTGGTGCAATTGTTATTTTAAGATTAAGACATAGTGATAAGCTCGGTCTAAAGAAAAAAAAATCAAAATAAACAAAAAATGAAATTTGAAGCCTCTAAGGCTGCGGCCTTAAATAAATTAAATAATTTTGTTGAAAAAAATCTTTCTGAATATTCCAAATTAAGGAATTTTGATTTTGGACCACAAAACAGAACAAATATATCTGGTTTATCACCATATATAACCCATGGAATAATCAATGAAAAAGAGGTGATAGAAAAATCACTAAGCAAATTTTCTTTTTCAAAAAATGAGAAATTTATTCAAGAAGTTTTATGGCGAACATATTGGAAAGGTTGGTTAGAATTACGACCAAACGTTTGGAAAGATTACTTAGTGGAGTTAAATAAAATTCGAGAAGAATATAAAGATAACCAAAATTACAAAAATGCAATAGATGGAAAAACTAATATTGAATGCTTTAATTACTGGGTAACAGAACTTAAAGAAAATAATTATTTACATAATCATACTAGAATGTGGTTTGCTAGTATTTGGATTTTTACATTAGAATTACCCTGGCAATTAGGAGCAGAGTTTTTTATGCAACATCTCTACGATGGTGACTCTGCATCTAACACTCTTGGTTGGAGATGGGTAGCCGGAGTCCAAACACAGGGAAAACACTATCTAGCAAACGAGTGGAATATTAAAAAATTCACTAATAATAGATTTAATAATATCAAATTAAACGAAAACGCTCCTCCAAAAGTTTCTGAAAAAACTTACTCAATAGTTAAACAAGATTTTAATAATAAAAATATAGATAATGAAAATCTTTTTATTTTTGAAAATAGTTTATCATTTGAAACTACAGATTTTCAAAATAATAAATTTAAAAAGATTTATATAATTTCAAATAAAAATGAAAATAGATCTATCAAACTAAGTGAAAGAGTTATTAAATTTAAAACTCTTTTAGTAAATGATCAAAAACAAAGATTAGAAAATAATTCTATCAATTGTGAAGTGGTAGATATAAGTGAGATTAAAAATATAAACGAAAAAGTTATAGCGTTATATCCAACTGTAGGTGAAAACCTGGATTATTTAAATTCAAATAATTTAAAAATAGATTTTTTATTTAGAAAACTTGATCAATATTCATGGCAATATTGTAATAAAGGTTTTTTTAATTTTAAAAATTATATTCCTAAAATAATTACAACTTTTAATTAAAACCACCTAAACATCCCGATAATTCCTGCTGTAGCATAAAAAAATTGTAAAAATAATATTCCTCTGTGACCACCCCTATAGGCCCAAATTCCAATTAAAATTGCGGAAATAAGCAACAAACAAAAACCAAAAAATTCTATTCCAATATTCATAGCTACAAATAATGAATATAGTATTGCAGTTATAACTCCTGCCCATTCAAAAATTTTATTATTCATACTTTTTATTCGTTTTCCAACTTGAATTTTTTTCTATTATAAATTTTTTTTTTGTTTTTTACTATTTTATTTCTGAGCATTGGTGAACTTAATAATTTGGCCATTGGATTTTTCTTTTTTAATTTTTTTCTTTTTTTGCTCATATGAATTTTTAAAATTAGTATATAAAATTTATCTTGCCAATTTAATGAAAATATCACCCATTCCAGCATCTAAATTTTCTAAAGGTGTATTGTTTCTTAAATCACAATACCTACCAGTAACTTGGTGGCTTTTAACAAAATCTATTTCATCTTTTTCACAACTTTTTCCATTATGCAACAAACCTATAACTATTCGATCATCAAGACTATACACCTCTGATTTATTAATTTTTTTACCATCACAAAAATAATCTTTATTTACTCTGTTTGGGAAATCCTGTTTATCACAAGGATTTTTGATTGTTAAAACATAAAATTCCTTCAAGCCATCTTTAAATTCATATTTCATTTTTTGAGTTTCAGAGTACTTCATGAGATCACATGAACATGGAACACAACATCTATAATAATTTCCACAAATTTTTTTTTTAGTTTTAGTTTCTTCAATAAATAAAAATTCTGAGTCGCTATTTGGATCTATCAAAGATCCAGAAACTGCACAATATAATTTATTAAATTCAATAAAATCTTCATAAGTAATTTTTTTATCTATAATATATTTAAAAAACTTGGGTCCGGCCGCGTTTCTATTTTGATCAGGAAATATTCTTGACCAATCTGTAATAATCTCCTTGTGATAGTTTTTTTCTTCAGCAAATGATTTCAGCTGAAAAAATATTAAAAATATAATCACAGATAAATTTAAAAATTTTTTCATTTTTGCTTTATAGTAATTGTTTGATTTAACTCACTTACATTGAATAATTTTTTTGTTCCATTGGTCCATTTAATCTCTACTTTAAAATTTTTTTCATTTTTTCTAATTCCATAATGTGCCACAGGTTCCATTTGACATAAGTAACCAGATCCTGCATCAATAGTTTTGGAATGCTTTCTTTTATTAGTTATCAATGTTACCGTAGCTCCTCTCGCTGGGGCACCATATTTATTTAATGGTTTAATTCTTAGGTATTTATTTTCTTTGTTTACTTTTGCTTTATACAAAGTTAATGGTTGTTCTTTACTTTCACCACGAGCAATTAATAATTCTAAAACTCCGTCATTATCAATATCTGCAACTGCTGCACCAGTTCCATAACCATTTGCTTCGAGACCAACTTGAAAAGTTATCTGTTCAAATTTTCCGTTATCTTTAATACGAAATAATTTATTTGGTTCTGCTATATTGTTCATAAAAACTTCATCAAAACCATCGTTATCAAAATCTGCAGAAATAATTGTTCTTATTCTAGAAGGTTTATCAAAATCTTTATTTCCTACATCTTTAAATTCATTTTTTTTCAGAACCCAGGCTCTATGGTATCCAAGCCAATTGCCACTCAAAATATCTAATCTTCCACGATAATATATGTCTGATAAAGCTGTACCTCTCCCATTTTGGATTGCATCATCTACTCTATAATCAAATGCTACATCTTCAAAATTTCCATTATTATTTTTATAAAGAAAATTTGCTCCCCTCTCATTTGCTGCAAAAATATCTGCTCTATCTGACAAGATATGTCCTGATACCACTGCTCTTCCACCGGTGATATTATCAAGATTTAAACTCTGAGCCTTATCTTTAATCAATTCATCTTCAATCTCATAAAATCTGGTTGGGCCTCCGTAATTTGCTACATAAATTCCATATTCACCATCTCCCTTTCTATCCACACAAACTACAGATCTTCCTGCTGTTAAATTTAGGTTTTCTTTATTTTTTTCTAATTCGAATAAATCAAAATAATTATTAACTTCTATATCTAATAATCTATCTGAATATTTTTTATCCCCACTATATGTATCTGTATTTAGAAAGTAAATTTCTTCAAAGCCATCTTTATCGATATCACACGCAGCAACTCCTATAGTTCTTTTTAAAGTATCTGAAAAAATTTTTTGCTGATTTAGATTCTTTAATTTTCCATCCTGAAAAGATAAAGCTAAATTAGGATAACCAAATCCTGTTACTAAAAACTCATAATTTCCATCCCTATTAAAATCTGATACTGAAATACCATAGCTGAGCCTTTTTTCATTATTTTCAATAATTTTTGATAGATCTTCAAAAAATTCTGCACGAGTATTATTTGTAAGAATTACAAAAAAAATTAAAATCAAATATTGAGTAAGATTTTTCATTTTTTTGATGAACATTTTTTTGAACAATACTTAACCTTTTCCCAATTAAGTCTCCATTTTCTTCTCCATTTAAATTGTCTTTGACATATTGGACAAACCTTAATTGGTAAATTTTCTTTTTTCACTAAATTGTGTTTTCTTTAATGAATTTATCTGCAGCCAACAAAATTAATTTTCTTCTATCCACTTTCATTTTATCAAATATTCTTACCATCATTGAAAGTCTTGGATTTTTTAAAAAAAACTTTCTATTACGATCTATAAATCTCCAGTAAAGTCCGTCCATCGTATTACACCACTCTCCTTTTTTAAAATCCATCATTTTCATAAAATAACTTGATCCACAAATGTATGGTTTGGTTGCAAAAATTCCCCCATCACTAAATAACCCCATACCATAAACATTAGGTACCATTACCCAATCTGAGGAGTCTACAAACATCTCCATGAACCATTTGTAAACAATATTAGGTTTTATTTCACAAAGGTTCATTATGTTTGATAAAATCATTAATCTTTCAATGTGATGAGACCATCCAAAATTTAATGCATTTTTAATTGCGTAATCTAATGGAGCTAAACCTGTCGTTCCATCATACCATGACTTTTTCATTTTACGATTTTGTTTGAAAAAATTTCCAGTTTCCATCTCATTTGAGTAACTTTGATAAATTCCTCTCATAAATTCTCTCCACCCTATAACCTGACGAACATAACCTTCTAGAGAATTTAATCTGATTTTTTTACTCTTATGAAAATCTAAAACTTTTTTGATAATAAATTCAGGTGTGATTAAACCTAAGTTGATATAAGGACTTAAAGCGCTGTGAAATAAGATATTATCTTTTTGATCTACAGCGTCTTCATAATCACCAAATAAATTAGATTTTTCTTTAATAAAAAAATTCAATAATTTGACCACATCATTATACTCTGTAGCAAACCAAAAATTTTTGGTTGTTCCTGGATGATCTTTAAATATTTTTTCAATAATGGGTTTTAATTTTTTAGTATGATTTGTTTCATTAATTTTAGGAAACTTTGGAATAGAAATATTTTTTGGTAACTTATTTCTATTATCTTCATCAAAACTCCATTTGCCTCCAATAGGATTTCCATCAGAACCCATTAATATTCCAGATTTTTTTCTTACTTCCTTATAAAAAGTTGCCATGAAAGGTTTTTTTGATTTAGATAGATATTGTTTAAATTCGTCTCTTGAGTTCAAAAACATCGGAGTTTGAATAATATTCCATTTGATCTTTTCTTTTTTCACAAATTGATTAATTTTTTTCTCAAAAAATTTATCCTCGACTTCAAAACTTGAAATTTCATCTATTTTTTTTGAGATAATTATTTTTTTTAATTTTTTTAAATAATCATCTTTAAATGCTTTATCCTCTATTTTGATATACTCTATTTTAAATTTACCTCGTTTAAGGCTATCTGCATGAGAACGCATTGATGACAAAAAAAGAAGTATTTTTTGTTTATGATGTTTTTCATAAGTACATAATTGGTAATCTTCAGCCATAAAAAAGAGGTGGTCTTTTTTGAAGCGGTCCAAGTATTTTGATGGAAATAATTGATTACCCAGTATAAAAAATAACTTCATAGTTAAATATAACTAATAAATTTTTTTATGTCAGAAAAATATTTAATCTTTGGTGCGACAGGTTCAATCGGATCTAGCTTAGCTGAACAATTAGTGAATTCAGGAAATAACGTTCATTTAGTTGGTAGAAATGAAAATGAAACAAAAAGTATTTCGGAAAAATTAGGTTGTCCTTTTACAGTAGCTGATGTGTTAGAGAACGGATTTATAGAGAAAGTTAAAAATGATATTTCGGATATTAAAGGTATTGCTTATTGTGTTGGTTCAATAGATTTGAAACCTCTAAGAATGGTTAATGAACAAGACTTTAATAAGTGTATGAAATTAAATCTATATTCAGCAGTCGAAGTTATTAAAGGCTACCAAGATAGTTTAAAAAAGAATAAAGGGTCAGTTGTTTTATTTTCTACAGTTGCTGCTCAAAGAGGCTTCACAAATCATGCAATTATTGCTTCTACAAAAGCTGCTGTTGAAGGTTTAACAGTTTCTCTAGCTGCAGAATTTGCCCCTAACATTAGAGTTAATTGTATTGCACCTAGTTTGACTAACTCCAAAATTGCTGAGCCAATGTTAAAAAATAAAGCGTTAGCTGACGGGATAGCCAAAGCACATCCTTTAAAAAGATTAGGAGAAGGGAAAGACTCCGCCTCTCTTGCAAAATTTCTTATTACTGATGATAGCTCCTGGGTTACAGGTCAAATTATTGCTGTTGATGGCGGCAGGTCAAAACTTTCTTAAAGTGATAAGAATAGTTGTTACATTTTTTTTATTTTTATTTTATGTAAATTATTCTTTTGCAGAAAATTTAAAATTTAAAAAGATTGTAGATTTAGAAGGTCCCTGGGGATCTACTTTTATTAATGATAAAGAATTATTAATTACAGAAAAAAGTGGAAAATTTAAATTAATAGATCTTAATACTAAAAATATTTCTGTAATTAATCATAATCTTAACTTGCTAGAACATGGGCAGGGTGGTTTATTAGATATTCTTTTTAAAAATGATTTTGTTTATGTTTCATACACAGAAAATAGGGGAAATGGAAAAACTAGTACTTCAATAGCAAAATCAAAATTTGATAAAAAAGATTTATTTTTTAAAAATATTTTTCAAGCAAATCCACCAATTGATTCGGGATATCATTTTGGATCAAGATTAACCATCAAGGATAACTATCTTTATGCGTCTGCTGGAGAAAGAGGACAAGGTATGATTGCACAAGATCCCACAAAACATCCTGGCAGTATTATTAGGATTAATACTGATGGAAGTATTCCAAAAGATAATCCAAAATTTGAGGGTAAATCAAATTGGTTACCTGAAATTTATCAAATAGGTATTAGAAATCCTCAAGGTCTAACTTTATCTCCATTTGATGGAAAAATTTATATGAGTAATCACGGAGCAAGAGGAGGAGATTGGTTTGGTGAAGTGAAAAAAGGTGAAAATTATGGATGGAAAATTTTGGGTTGGGGTGGAACAAACTATTCAGGTATTCCTATCGGTCCTAAATGGAAGCCAGGATTTACAAAAGCAATACAATATTGGGTTCCGTCCATAGCAACAAGTGCAATAACAATCTACAAAGGTAAAGAGTTCAATGATTGGAATGGACATGCATTAATTACTTCACTAAAAGACAAATCGCTGAGAAAATTAATATTTGATGACTTATCAAATGTAAAAGAAGATATTATTTTTAAAAATAAAATTGGAAGAATAAGGGACATTCAAGTACATCCCAATAATGGAAAAATTTATTTTTTAGCGGGAGATAATTTGTGGCTAATGGAAAAAAATTAATAAAAATATTATGTATTTTAGTTGGAATTATTTTTTATAATTGTTTAAGTATTGCTATGGAAAAGCCTTATCATCACCTACCAGATGGAACTTTTAGAAACCCAGAAGGTTCCCCTAAAAGAGACCCTAATGTGAAATGGTCTTATAAAATATTTAATCAAGAAAAAAAGAAGCTTGATATGAATGTACCAAAGGATCTTGTTGTTAAAAAAGAGAAAGTTTTATCAGATCTTAAAAAATATCAAGAGGATGATTATGTGGCTTGGATAGGACATGCGACCTTTTTAATAAAACTAGGTGATACAACAATAATTACAGATCCTGTTTTTTCAAAAAACGCAGGACCTTTAATATTTGGTCCGAAAAGATTTACTGATCCTGCGTTAACACTTAAAGAAATTCCAAAAATAGATTTATTTTTGTTAACTCATAATCATTACGATCATCAAGATATGGCGACGATCAGAAAATTTCCATATAAAACAGCTAAAGTTTTACTTCCACTCAAACTTGGTAAATATTTCAAAAGATATAACGATGTTAATGAAATGGATTGGTATGATGAAATTGAAATAAACAACAATTTAAAAGTAACATTTTTACCTGCAGTTCATTGGTCAAAAAGAAGTCTTTCAGATACAAACAAAACTTTGTGGGGAAATTTTTTGATTGAGTATAACGGAAAAAAAATTTTATTTGCTTGTGATACTGGTATTGGGAATATCTATAAAGATATTGGTAGTAAATTTGGTCCAATTGATCTTACATTTATAAATATTGGTGCATATAATTTTTATCCAATAATGCCTTATAAAGATAAATCAGTTTATCATACTAATCCTGAGGAGGCTTTGGAAATTGCTCAAAACTTAAAAAGTAAAAAGGTAATTGGTATGCACTGGGGAACTTTCGTTTTATCTTTAGAGCCTATTATGGAACCTCCAGCAAGATTTAAAGCTAGTGCAGAAAAATATGGGTTTAAAAAAGAAGATACTATTACTTATAAAATAGGTGAGTTTGAGTCATTGAAAAAATTATTAAATTACAATTAATTATCTAATAATTTTTTTTTTGCCTTCTCAAATTCCTCTTGAGTTAAAACTCCATCTTTTAAAAGTTGATTCAATTTTTCAATTTCATTACTTAAATTATTTTCATCGCGAAAAAACTCTTCTGGTCTTTCATTTTCAATATTTTGAACCTCTTTTTTAGATCTTTTTGCACTAAAACCGTTCATGATAGCAGTGGCTCCTAAATATAAAACAAATCCAAGAATTGGTATAACTAAACCAAAAAAAATAATCTTCTCCATTAATTAATCCTCGTCTTCCTCTCTCCAATTTTTTTCATACATGAGCCAAGCGGCAAATATTACTGAAAATGTTCCAACAATCATACCATAATCAAAACCAGTTTGTTGATCATAAAGATACCAACCTAATTGAGTTGCTCCAATTGGAGGAATTGTTAGTATAGCCATAACTATAGCTATTCTATATGGATATTTTGGTTTTTTCATATCTCAGCTTACCAAAATTTTTTTATAGATTTAAATACTAAATTTGCGATCTTTTGAAACAGTCAATTGTATTTTTAAGTAAACATGCAATCGTCATAGGACCAACGCCTCCTGGAACTGGTGTTAATGCTTTCGCATTTTTAGAAACTTCATCAAATGCCACATCACCTACTATCCCTTTGTCTGTTTTATTTATACCAACATCAATTACAATTGTATCTTTTTTTACCCAATCGCCTCTAACAAGCTCAGGTATACCAACTGCTGCAACAATTATATCTGCCTCTAAGCATTCTGCTTTAAGATTTTTAGTTTTCGAATGAGTAATAGTAACAGTACAATTTTCTTTCAATAAAAGTTGTGTCATTGGCTTACCATTTAAGTTTGACCTACCAACTACAACAGCCTTTTTACCATTTAAATTAGGCTCAATTTTTTTAATCAATAAGTAACATCCTAAAGGAGTACACGGCACTGAGCTCTCATAACCAGAGGAAAGATTTCCTACATTCATTGGATGAAAGCCATCTACATCTTTTGAAGGATCAATGGCTTCAATAACCTTTTGTTTATCTATATGTTTTGGAAGAGGTAATTGAACTAAAATACCGGATACTGAATCATCTTTATTTAGTTCATCTATTTTTTTTAAAACAACCTTTTCTTCTACAGAGTATGGATATTTTATAACATCTGATTTTAACCCAACTTCATTTGCAGATTTTTCTTTATTTCGAACATAAATTTGACTAGGTGTTAAATCACCTATTAAAATTACTGTTAATCCAGGAACTTTATTATATTTTGCCTTTAGTTCAGAAACTTCTTTTTTTAGTTCCTCTCTTAAAAGTGCTGCTTCTTTTTTACCATCTATTAAATTCATAAGCTTTCAAAATATCATTGGTGCAATATAGAGTTTCATACACATTTCTATGAACCAAATCAACAGAAGTAAAATGATTGGGGAAATATCTAAAGCACCTAAATTTGGAAGAAATCGTCTTATTCTAATTAAAAAAGGCTCTGTTAATCTATAAGTAAAATCTAAGATTACAAATACAAATCTATTTTGAGTATTTAAAACATTAAAAGCAATTAACCAGCTTATAATAACATTTGCTATAACTACATATGAATAAAGTTTCAATAATTGCAAAACTAAGTAAAAGATAGCAATCATTTTTTTTCAACATAAATTGACTGGCTTGGAAAAGCAAAGGAAGCTTTATTACTCTCAACTATTTGTTTTATCACAATAGCTAAACGCTCCTTTACTGATAACCAATCATTCCAACTGTCTGTTTTTGTGAAACAACGAACATACATATCTATTGAACTATCAGAAAATTTATCAACTCGCACAGCAACACCTATGCTTGTATTAAAGTCATCACTTTTATTAATATGATCTTCAATTTGGTTTCTTATAGTTTTTAATTGATCAATTGTAGTGTCATACTGAAGAGTAATTATCCAACTTATTAACCAATTTGAAGTTTCACTAATATTAATTACCGCATTTTCTGCAAATTGAAAATTTGGAATTATAGCTAAAGATTTATCAAATTTTCTAATTGTGGTAGATCTAAAACCAATTTTCTCAACAATGCCCTCGATAATTCCATCAACTAAAATCCAGTCACCAATCCTAAATCTTTTTTCTACAAGAACTAAAATTCCTGAGATTAAATTTTTAAATAAATCTTGAGCTCCTAAAGCAACAGCTACACCAAATAAACCTAGTCCAGCAATAATCGGCCCAATTTTGATACCCCACAATTCCAAAACTGCTGCTAAACCTAAAATAAAGATTAAAATTTTAAGCGATTTGATTATCCAACCAATTAATTCTCTCGTTAAAAGTTTATCAAGACCACTTAAAATATAAGATACTGGTTCAATGACTTGATGAATTATCCAAAAAATTAGAATTGTAATTAAGGTTCTGTTAATAGTATCAACGACCTCTCTCCCTTCTATAGAGAACGTCATATAATAGCTCGCAATAAAAAACCCTAAAACAATTGGTAAAAATCTTGCCGGTCCAATTAAAGCATTTACAAATGTATCATCCAATTTATTTGTAGTTCTCTTAGAAATAATTTCTAACTTTTTTATTATAAGTTTACTTATTAAACCCCTAAAAATTAAAAAAATTAAGAAAATTCCAATTCCAATTAATATTTGAAAAATATCTACACCAAGAATACCTTTATTCCATACTGATAAAAATATTTCTGAAAAATTATTTATCAATTCCATAATCAAATTTTATATAACAAAAACTCCTCTTCTCCCGGATTAAAAAGAAATATTTTTTTCCATTTAATTTCGTTTAATATAGACGAAGTTTTTTCACCTATACACATTAAATTGGTATTCATCCATAAATTTTCTGTTTGATTGATTTTAATAAAATTTAATAGACTAGAGGCACTATTTTGTGAATAAACATACACTAAATCTGGCGCATTCATTTTAATCTCATTCACAAAATTTTGATTAAATTTTTGATTGTGTTGCGCCCGATAATTGATAATTCTTTTAATACTAAAGCCTTCATTCAAAAGTTGTTTATCCAAATCGGTTGAAATTTTTTCACCACTTATGTAAAGTAGTGGTTTAGATTTAGTCTCATAATTTTGTAAAATAAGTTCTTTTAAATTTAAAACATTTCCCTCAGCAGCAATTGTGTTTTGAAAACCAACATTTCTTGCCTTTTTTTCAGTTTTATTGCCAACACAAAAACATAATATATTTTTGTTTAATTTATTTAAATCCAAAAACTTAACTGCGTTTGTACTCGTAAATATAATTCCACCATATTCAGAAAAATTTATTTGTTCGTATTTCATTTTTTCTATTGATAATAATGGAATATGAGAAACTTGATGACCTAATGATTTAAATTTCAAGATCATTTCTAAACAATCTTCCAAAGGTCGAGTTAATAAAATATGCATATTATCTTTTATATGAATTATTTGATTTATTTTTTAAAATTTTACCAATTGTTTTTCCAATTTCTCTAAATTTTTCAATTTTTTCAATTTTTTTTTCATAGAACCTTTGTGAACCATCTAGAGAAAACAGCTCTGCTTCAATAACAATTTTATCTTTATCAATATAAGAATATGCTCCTATAGCAGTTTCACAATCTCCCTCCAAAACTTTTAAAATATTTCTTTCAGCATGTGCTCTTTTATAAGTTTCATCATGGTTAACTTTTTTTAATAATGAAATTATCTCTTTATCGTTTTCCCTGCATTGAAGAGCAATAATACCTTGACCAGCGCTTGGGATTATTTTCTCAGTTGCAAATGTTTCTGTAATTTCATTTTCAAATTTTAAATATTTTATTCCTGCTAAAGATAAAATTATTGCATCATATTGACCTTCTTTTAATTTTTTAATCCTTGTATCAACATTACCTCGAATAATTTTACAATTAACATCGGGTCTCAACTTTTTTATTTGAAATTCTCTTCTAAGTGAAGATGTTCCCACAACTGATTTTACATCTAATTCCATTAATTTTTTTTTATCTCTAGAAATCAAAATTTCTTTTGGGTCATTTCTTTTTAAGAAAGTGTCAGTTAATAAACCATCTGTTTCAATAGCTGGTAAATCTTTAAGAGCATGAACTGCTATATCAATACTTTTGTCTTTAAGGTCTTTTTCAATGCTGCTTGAGAATAAACCTTTTCCCCCAAATTCAGATAGTCTGGTGTCTTTAAATTGATCACCTTTAGTAATGATTGATTTAATAACAACATCCTCATCGATTAGGTTTGCATTTTTAATAATTGCATCCTTAGCTTTTTGTGCATATAGCAAAGCTAATTTGCTACCTCTAGATCCAATTATAATTTTTTTAGTCATCAATAAATTTATTTCTTTTTTGTATTGAGATTGTACAATTAATAAAAACTATTTGAATGAGTAAAAAACCCTTAATTCTCGGAATTGAGTCTAGTTGTGATGAGACAGCTGCATCCATAATATCAGAAAATGATCATGGAAATCCTATTGTCTTATCAAATATTGTATCAAGCCAAGTGGATGTTCACAAAGAATTTGGTGGTGTTGTCCCTGAACTAGCTGCTCGATCGCACATAGAAAAAATTGATTGGATAGTCAAAAAAGCAATTGATGATAGCGGAAAAAAAATTGAGGAAATAGACGCAGTTGCATCGACGGCTGGACCTGGTTTAATTGTTTGTCTTTCAGTTGGATTAAGTTTTGGAAAAGCTTTAGCTGCGTCTTTAAATAAACCATTTATAGCAGTAAATCATTTAGAAGGTCATGCGTTAAGTCCTAAACTAAATTCAAAATTAGATTATCCATATTTACTTTTGCTGATTTCAGGAGGTCATTCACAATATTTAAGTGTCAAGAATTTAAGTAAATATAAAAGACTTGGAACAACTATTGATGATGCCATAGGAGAAGCGTTTGATAAAACTGCAAAGCTTTTAGGTATAGAATTTCCTGGTGGTCCTCAAATAGAAATTTTTGCAAAAAAAGGGAACCCGAACAAATATGAATTACCAAAACCAATTTTTAATAAAGGTGGTTGTAATTTATCTTTTGCAGGACTTAAGACAGCAATATTAAAAATTACAAAACAAATTAAAACTGATCAAGAAAAATTTGATCTAGCTGCATCTTTTCAAAAAACAATAACAGAAATTTTATATAAAAAAACAAAAATAGCTTTTAATGAATTCGAAGAACAAATTAAACCCAAAAATAAAAAATTTGTTATTGCCGGTGGTGTTGCTGCTAATAAAAAAATTAGACATATGTTAATTAAACTATGTGAAGAAAGAAATTATGAGCCTATTTTTCCACCTATTGAATTATGTGGGGATAATGCAGCAATGATTGCAATGGTAGGATTAGAAAAGTTTAAACTTAAACAATTCAATAAATTAGATCACCCTGCAAAACCAAGATGGCCTCTAGATGAAGATGCAGTATTTTTAAAAGGTGCGGGTGTACAATTATGAGTAAAAATTATTGGTTATTAAAATCTGAGCCTGATGTTTGGTCTATTGAGCAACAAAAAAAAGCTGGAAATAAAGGAGCTGCCTGGGATGGAGTAAGAAATTATCAAGCTGCAAAAAATTTAAAAGCAATGAGGAAAGGTGATCAATGTTTTTTTTATCACTCAAACATTGGTAAAGAGATAGTTGGAATTGTTGAGGTTATTAAGGAAGCTTATATGGATAAAACTGACCAATCTGGTCGGTTTGTAGCTGTCACGGTAAAATTTATTAGTAAGTTTCATAGACCTATTACACTTGAAAACATTAAAAAAATTAAGGAATTGAGCCATTTATCATTAATTAAACAAAGCAGATTATCTGTGATGTCTATAGACCTTAAAAGCTGGAAAATTTTAAATAAGATGGGTAAGATTTAAAAATAATTTTTATGCTAAAAAAAAAGAAAAAATCTAGATCAAAAAAAAGATCTGCTAAAAAAAGAAGGACAAAAATTAAGAGAAAAAATACAAAAAAAAGAAAAATATTTAAAAAAAAGATTGTAAATAAAAAAGATCAAAAAAATTCTTCCTCTGAATTAATATTTAAAACAAAACAAGAGTGGATTAAAAACAGTCTAACCAATAAATCTCAATATCTGACTAAATACAATGAATCTATAAAAAATAATAATACGTTTTGGAAAAAAGAAGGAAAAAGGATTACTTGGATCAAACCTTATAAAAAAATTAAAGATGTGAAGTATAGTAAAGATGAAGTTAGAATTAAATGGTTTGAAGACGGATCATTAAACGCATCGGCAAACTGTATAGATCGGCACTTAAAAGATAAAAAAGATAAAACGGCAATTATTTGGGTTGGAGATGATCCAAAAGACACTCAAAAAATATCTTACAAACAGTTACACCAAAAAGTTTCTAAGGCAGCTAATGGGCTTAAAAAAATTGGAATCAAAAAAGGTGATCGGGTAACGATTTATTTAACGATGATACCAGAATTAGCCATACTAATGTTAGCTTGTGCGAGAATTGGAGCAATTCATTCTATAATTTTTGGTGGTTTTTCCGCAGAGTCTATATCTGGTCGAGTTAATGATTGCGAGTCTGAATATATAATTACTGCTGACGAGGGTGTCAGGGGAGGAAAAACTATTCCTCTGAAAGCAACTACTGATGAGGCTTTAACTAGTTGCCCAAATGTTAAAAAATGCATCGTTGTAAAAAGAACTGGTAATTATGTTTTTTGGAATAACGAAAGAGATGTTTGGTACCATGAATTAATTAAAGATGTACCAAATCATTGTGAACCAGAAGAAATGAATGCTGAGGATCCACTTTTCATTCTTTACACTTCAGGTTCTACCGGAAAGCCTAAAGGTGTTTTGCACACGACAGGTGGTTACATGGTTTATACATCCATGACTCACCAATACATTTTCAATTATAAACCAAAAGATATTTATTGGTGCACAGCTGATATTGGATGGGTTACTGGCCACAGTTATATTATTTATGGACCACTTTCTAACGGTGCTACGACGATTATGTTTGAAGGTGTACCTAATTACCCTGATAGCTCAAGATGGTGGCAAATTGTGGATAAGTTTAAAGTTAATACATTCTATACAGCTCCTACAGCAATAAGAGCTTTGATGAGAGAGGGAGATGAACCTGTAAATAAAACATCAAGAAAATCTCTAAAATTATTAGGCACAGTCGGTGAACCCATAAACCCAGAGGCATGGATGTGGTATTACAAAACTGTAGGAAATTCTAAATGTCCAATTGTTGACACCTGGTGGCAAACTGAAACTGGTGGAATTTTGATTGCACCTCAAACTGGTGCAATTCCCTTAAAGCCAGGTTCTGCAACAAAACCATTTTTTGGAATTAAACCTTGTCTTGTAGATAAGAATGGGAAAGAAATAAAAGGTGCTGGCGAAGGAAGATTATGTATTTCACAATCATGGCCAGGACAAATGAGAACAGTTTATGGTAATCATCAAAGATTTATTGATACTTATTTTTCTCAATTCGATGGAAAATATTTTACTGGTGATGGATGTAGACGGGATAAAGATGGTTATTATTGGATTACAGGAAGAGTTGACGATGTAATAATCGTTTCAGGACACAACCTAGGTACAGCTGAAATTGAAAGTGCATTTGTTGCACATCCAAAAGTAGCTGAGGCAGCAGTTGTTGGATATCCACACGATATTAAAGGTAATGGATTATATTGTTATGTGACACTCAATGCCGGAGAGTCAGAAACAGGAGATCTTGAGAGAGAGTTAAAACTATGGGTAAGAAAACAAATCGGTCCTTTGGCTACACCAGATTTAATTCATTTTACACCTGGCTTACCAAAAACAAGATCAGGAAAAATTATGAGAAGAATCTTAAGAAAAATTGCAGCCAATGAACATAATCAATTAGGAGACACAACTACCTTAGCAGATCCAAGTGTGGTAAAAAGTTTAGTTGATAATAGGAAAAATAATTAGAAATTAATTCTTTCTCTAAATTCTTTTCTAACAATGTCCCATTTTAAAATCACTGAGTTAAGAACTATTTTACGATCAAGGTTTTTTAAATCTTCAGCTATTGGTGCCCATTTGTAAAGAGCAAGTGCACTTGGATTAAATGGCAAATCATTATAATAATTGTCCCAATTTATATTTTGAAATCTTTCTGCGAAATTTTTTTTAGCCTCCTGAATAATATCTAAAGGCATTTTATTTGAAATTTCATCATCAAGAATTTTTAAAAAGATTTCATTTGCAGAATCAACTTTATCAAAATTAAAATTTGCTTTTAAATACGAAAACGTAAAAAAAGTAAGGTCTTGCAAAGCTACTGCGTAAATATTCCATTTAGCCAAATTGACTGAGGACATAAATTCATCATTTTCAAAATGAAGAACATATCTTGTGCCCATTCTAGTTTTCAAATATCCATATAAGGTTACTTGAGAAACCCAAGCTGATCTTGCTTGAATAAAATATTCTAGATCGTCTAAATTTTTAATTTTCTTCTTAGGAAGAAATGCTTTAAACAAAGCAAAAAGATAAATCTTGAAATCGTTCCAAGTTAGGTCTTTCCACGATAATTTATATTTTGCCATAAAATATGGTATTTTCACTATTTATACCCCAAAAAATCGCTTAATATGAACAATTTTAACACTTTAAATCTATTTCATAATGGTTATGGTTTTGCCCAGTTATAACTAAAAGAGAGAGGTATATAATGTCAAAACAAGCACAACACTGGGAAAAAACCAGGGGATTGTTAATGGTAACATTGGCAATTTGGTTTGTATTCTCAATTGGCATCTTCCTTTTTGGAGCAGAAATGAACGAAGTAACAGGTCCATTTGGTTACCCGTTAACTTATTGGTTCACTTGTCAAGGTTCTCTTGGAATTTTCGTAATCTTAATTTTCTGGTTTGCGAATAGACAAGAAAAAATTGACGAAGAGTTCGGCTTCAGTGAGAGAGGAGACGATTAATGATAAAAGGTAATTTTATAGACAATTTGCCTAAAGTTTATGGAATCTATACTGGTGGATTTTTAGCTTTCATAATTATTATGGCAATTGCTGAGCAGATGGGTATGTCAGCTAAAGCTATCGGAATTTGTTTCGTAGCCTTTACAGTAGCCATCTACGCGATAATTGGATATCTATCACGTACAGCTCAAGCAGATGCGTATTACGTAGCTGGAAGACAAGTACCTACCGTGTTCAACGGAATGGCGACTGCAGCAGACTGGATGTCTGGTGCGTCGTTTGTTGCGATGGCAGGTGGTATTTACTTTAAAGGTTACGGTTATATGGCACTACTTGTAGGTTGGACTGGTGGATATGTATTAGTTGCATCTTTATTAGCACCATACTTAAGAAAATTTGGTTGTTACACAGTTCCAGATTTTATTGGTACAAGATACGGTGGTAATTTATCTAGGTTAATGGCAGTAATAGTTTTAACTGTTGCTTCATTTACTTATGTGACTGCACAGATTAACGCTACAGGAACTATTGCATCTGTTGCTCTTGATATTCCATTCCAATACGCAGTTTATGTTGGACTAATAAGTATTTTATTATGTTCAATGTTAGGTGGTATGAGAGGAGTAACTTGGACACAGGTAGCACAATATATCGTTCTAATTATAGCTTATTTACTTCCAGTATTCTGGATCAGTAACAAAATTGGTGCGGGTTTCTTCCCACACTTTATGTTAGCTGATGAAGTTTCTAGAATTGCTGAATTAGAAGCTCAGTTTGGTTTTGTAAAAAACTCAGCTGAAAATCTAAAGGAAGTACCTAAAGGCTTAGCTGGAATAACTAAAGCTCACTCAGCGGTAAACGCTACACCTTGGGCATTTATTTCATTAGCACTAGCGATGATGATGGGAACAGCTTCGTTACCGCACGTGATGATGAGGTATTTCACTACTCCAAGTGTAAAAGCAGCTAGAAAATCAGTAGGTTGGTCTTTATTCTTTATCTTCCTACTTTATTCTTCTGCTCCAATGTTAGCGACACTGTCTAAGTTGTCATTGATGGACCCAACATTATCAACAGGTATTATTGGTAAATCAGTAGCAGAAGTTCAAGCGATAGATTGGTACCAAAACTGGAATCAAGCAAACCTAATGTTTATCAGCGACTTTAACGGAAATGGAACTGTTGAATTAAATGAGTTCTTCATGGGTGGTAAGGCCGTTGTATTAGCAACTCCAGAAATAGCTGGATTACCATACGTAATTTCAGGTCTGGTTGCTGCTGGAGGTATGGCTGCTGCCATGTCAACAGCTGATGGTTTAATTCTAGCGATTGCAAACGCTTTATCTCATGACTTATATTATAAGATCATTGATCCAAAAGCTGAAACTGCAAAACGACTAGTTGTTGCAAGGGTATTACTTGTAGTAATTGGTTTTGCTGGAGCAACTATTGCGGCGATGGAGATCCAAGGTATCTTAGGTTCGGTTATTTGGGCTTTTGACTTTGCGATGTCTGGTTTATTCTTCCCACTTGTACTTGGTGTATGGTGGAAGAGGGCTAACAAAGAAGGTGCTATAGCTGGTATGGCTTTGGGATTAATTTCTGGTGCTGGTTACTTAATTTGGGTAAGAAGCGGTGGAAGTGGATTCTTAGGTATTACTCAGTTAACGTTTGGTATCTTTGGTTCAGCTGTCAGCTTAGTAGCTATGGTTGTGGTAAGTTTGATTACTGCAGAACCTAATGCTGCAACGCAAAAAATGGTTGATGAGGTTCGTGTACCATCTGGTAAATCGATCCTTGGAAAACAACACTAAATAATTCATAAAGGGGCGATTAATTTCGCCCCTTTTCTTTTAATAACTTTTCCAATATAAATTTTGAATGTCTGCTAATTTTCATCCTATAGTTTATATAATTGATTATATTCTTGGAGTAATTATGTGGACACTAATAGGTAGAGTGGCGATGAATATTTTTCAACGTGAGGACTCACAATTTTTTTTTATGAGAGTTTTTGTAAAATTTACAAATCCATTAATAGTTATTTTCAAACCAATTACACCGTCATTTATCATTGGTCCTTTGGTTCCTTTATATGTTGCATGGTTTTTTTTTATGATTAGATTTTACTTAATGCCATGGATTTTGGGATATTCGGTAATGGGTATGTTGTCGTTTCCATTGGAAAGTGAAATTTCAAGACAAATTTATCAATTTTTTAATTAAATTAAATTTTAAAATTTGATACTAGTAAATAAGATCATTAATGAAAAAAATAAAAATTTCTCCATCGATTTTATCAGCTGATTTTAGTCAATTAGGCAATGAAATAAAAAGATTAGAAGAAGCTGGGGCAGACATGATACATGTCGATGTAATGGATGGCCACTTTGTCCCAAACTTAACTATTGGTCCACCTGTAATTAAAACACTAAGAAAATATTCTTCAATAATGTTTGACGTACACTTAATGATTTCACCTGTTCATAAATATATTGAAGCCTATTCAAATGCAGGTGCAGATATCATCACAATTCACCCTGAAGCTACAGAAAATTTAGAATCTTCAATTCTCAAAATTAAAGATTTAAACAAAAAAGCTGGTTTGTCGCTTAATCCTGAAACTGATATTAATACTATTGTAGATCATTTAAAAAATATAGATTTAGTTCTAATTATGAGTGTCAATCCTGGATTTGGAGGCCAAAAATTTATGCCAGAAGTTTTAGAAAAAATTAGAAAATTAAAAAAAATTCAAGAAGAAAAGAAATATATTTTTGATATAGAAATTGATGGAGGGATCAATTTTGAAAATTCTAAGCAAGCAATAGAAGCTGGCGCAAATATTCTTGTTTCAGGCACTACAATTTTTAAAAGTAATAATGGAGATATAAAAAAAAATATTGAATTATTAAGATCAAAATAATTTCATGATTTATATAAATCAATTTTTTTTAAAGACTTTCAATCAAATAAGAAAAATATACTTAAACTCAAACATCTATGACAAAAAAATTTCCAAATTAGATAAAAATAGTTTTATATATAAACCAAGTCCATATCTTCTTTCATCTTTAATTAAATATCAAAAAAAAAAATTTAAAATTGAAGATTTTTCCTTAGACAAAATTTGGAATAATAAAAATATTAATCAAAAAGAGTTTAAAAATTTAAATAATTTTTTTTGGTTCTTTAGTTTAGATCTTAAATCTTCTAAAAAAAATGCTCAATCGATAATAGAAAGTTGGATTAACCTGAATTATAAATATAATGACAAAAGCTGGAATTTTAATTTAACAGCTAAGAGAATTATTGCTTGGTTATCTTGTCATAATCTCACTTATGAAGATAGCAATGAAGAATTTAAAAATAAATTTGATATATTAATTCAAAAACAAACAAATCATTTAATAAACGAAGTTAATAGATCAAAAATAATTGACGATAAACTAATTGGCTGTGCATCAATTATATTAGTCGGATTATGTTATCAAGATCATAAGAAATACTTACCTTATGGATCAAATTTACTAAAAAAAATTTCCAAACATACATTGGATAATTTTGGTTTTCCTAAATCAAGGAGTATCAAACAATTAATTTTTTATTTAAAATATTTTATCTTGATTAGAGAATGGTTCAAAGAGTCTCAAATTAGTGTTCCTGAACATATAGATGAAACAATTTACCACCTTGGACAAGGTTATGCTTTTGTTTGGCAGAATATAAATTCTGATATTCTATTCAACGGGAATAATTATTCGGATAACAAAAATTTTGATAATTACCTTAAAAGATTAGGTTATAAATTCAAAAATGAAAATAAAGATTTTGGGGGTTACATTGTTCTGAAAAATAAAAAGATTTGTTTAACAATGGATGTTGGTCCATCCCCAAATTCAAGTTTTTCGAGTGATTATCAGGCCGGAGCTTTATCTTTTGAAATCATATCTGATGGAAAAAAATTAATTAGCAATTGCGGTTATTATAAAAAAAAAGATCATAAACTTAACTTACTATCAAAATCAACTGCTACTCAAAATACTTTAATAATTGATGATAATTCTTCATGTAGATTTATTAGAGTTAATGATTCTTTTTTAATTAATAGAGGTTTAAAAATTTTAAAGAAAAAAGCAATATTTGAAAAAAATTATTGGAAGATAGATGCTTCTCATGACGGGTATCAAAAAAAGTATAATATAATTCACGAAAGAGAGATTGAATTTTATCCAGAAGAAAATACTTTTGTAGGAGTAGATAAAATCATAAAAAAAATAAATAATAGTTATAAATTTGATATACGATTTCATTTAGAGCCAAATATTAAACTAATGAAAACTCAAGATAATAAAACAATATTAATTCAACTTGATGATCAAGGATGGAAATTTACTTGTGAAAAGCATGATATTAATATTGATAATGGTTTATATTTCGGTAATAAAAATTTCTATACTAGTAATCAAAATATTTTTATTTCAGGTATTTCGAATAACCTAAATGAGAATATAAGATGGGAAATAAAAAAGATATAATGAAAAAAATTAAATCAGCTTTAATTTCTGTGTCAGATAAATCAAATTTAAAACCTTTACTAAAGGCTTTGACTAAAAATAAAATAGAGTTGATAAGCTCAGGTGGTACTTTTAAGACTATAAAAAAACTTAAATTTAAATGCATTGAGGTATCAGAGTTTACAGGGTTTGATGAAATTCTCGATGGTAGAGTCAAAACTTTACATCCAAAAATTCATGCTGGAATTTTAAGTAAAAGAAATAATAGATTACATTTAAAGCAATTAAAAAAAAATAATTTTCAAAATATTGATTTAGTAATTGTAAACTTTTATCCGTTTGAAAAAACTTTGAAAAATACAAAAAACCAAAATAAAATTATTGAAAAAATAGATATTGGTGGGCCAACTTTAGTGAGGAGTGCTGCAAAAAATTATAATGACGTTACTGTAATTACATCAGTAAACCAATATCAAGAACTTATCGAACAAATAAACAGAAATAAAGGAGCAACATCATTAAAATTTAGAGAAAAAATGTCAAGATTAGCTTTTAGCGAAACCGCATATTACGACTCAGTGATTTCAAATTATTTTAATTTAATGTCCTCTGATTATTTTCCTAAAAAAAAAGTTATTCATGCCAATTTAATAGAAAAACTTAGATATGGAGAAAATCCTCATCAAGAAAGTGCAATTTATTCAATTAAAGAAAATTTAAAAATAAATAAAATTCATGGAAAAGAATTAAGTTATAACAATTATAATGATATATTCTCAGCCTTAACAATCTCTAAAAATCTTCCAAACGGCATAGGAACAGTGATAGTAAAACATGCCAATCCGTGTGGTGTTTCAATTCTTAAAAATAAAATAAAAAGTTATAAATCTGCTCTAGCTTGTGACCCAGTGAGTGCTTTTGGTGGTATTGTTTCTTGTAATTTCAAAATAGATAAAACTCTCGCTATAGAGCTGAATAAGGTTTTTTTTGAAGTAATTATTGCTGATGGTTTTAACAATGATGCACTTCAATTATTAAAGTTGAAAAAGAATTTAAGAATTATTGATGCATCAAATTTTCAAATGAGTGAAATTCTTAAAATAAACTCACAGGATGAGTCTTTTTTAATACAATTTGATGATAAAAAAAAATTCACAAAAAAAGATTTTAAAATTGTTTCAAAGAAAAAGCCAACTCGAACTCAATTAAATGATTTAATATTTGCATTTAATATTTGTCGATATGTAAAATCGAATGCAATCGTACTTGCCTCTAATAAAAGTACTATTGGTATCGGATCGGGTCAGCCTAGCAGGCTCGATAGTTGTCAAATTGCCATTAATAAAATGTCTAAATTTAATAACAATGAAAGAGAGATAGTTGCAGCATCAGATGCTTTTTTTCCTTTTTTAGATGGTATTGAAAATTTAGTCCAGGCAGGTGTCTCAGCAGTAATTCAACCATCTGGATCAATTAGGGATAAAGAAATTATAAAATTTGCTAATGAAACAAATACAATATTAGTCTTTTCTAAAACAAGACATTTTAGACATTAAATCTTATCAATCTTGGCAGCTAATATAAAGTCATTTTCAGATAAACCTTTTATAGCATGTGTTGTTATATTAATTTTTGCATAACCCCAACCAAATAAAATTTCTGGATGATGTCCTTCTTCTTCTGATATTTGTCCTACTTTGTTAACAAACTTTTGACTTTCTAAAAAATTTTTAAAAGAAAATTTTTTTTCAAGAAAAAAAATATTTTCTTTATTTTTAGTAATGTTCCAACCATCAATTTTTTTTTGGTATTTATGAATTTCAGAAATATCAAATGGAATTACTCCACCTTCACAGGGAACACATTTTTTTTTGGTTAAATCTGACATTCTTTCATTATTTTTTCAAAATTTGAATTTTTTTTAACTAAGAAGCTATTACCTATTCCATACATGTTTTTTGACAATTTGTTCATCTGCTCAATTAACAATTTAAGTTCAGTTTTTTTATAATCTACATTGTATATATCATAATCAAACTCTTTTAAAAAATTTTCTAAATAATAATAATTAAATTCCTCATTTTGACCGATGAATTTTGAGAATTCAATAATTATCAAGGGTGAATATTCTTTAATTAAATTCAAACCTCCATCTATAACTTTCATTTCATGACCCTCTACATCAAGTTTAATCACAACGAAATAATTTGCTAAATTTTGATTTTCCGATACCTTATCCAGAGTAGTGGAACTGATACTTAATTCAGACTTTTTTTTAAAATTCGAGTGATCTAAAGAACTTTCCCAATTTTTATCACTTTCATAAAATTTTAATTCACTTTTATCTTTATTAGAAATTGCCAAATTTTTAGCTTCAATAGAATTAATATTATTAAGATTAATATTTTCTAAAAATTCATTAAATGTTGCTGGAGAAGCTTCAAAAGCAATAACTTTATTTTCTTTTTTTTTTGATGCAACATATAATGAATAAAAACCAAAATTTGATCCACAATCAAATAAAAAAATTTTATTATGATTACAAATTTTATCTAATAATTTAAGTTCTCTATGATCATCAAAATCACATTTTCTTAAGATAGAAAAAGACATAGCAGTTTTTTTATAATTTGCCATTATTAGAAAATTGTAAATCTTTACTTTTATCTTTTTATCTAATATTGATCTGATAATTCTAAAAAAAATGTAATAGAAAATATTTTTTTTGAAACCTCTAATATCTTTTAATTCGATAAATTTTTGAAATAATTTTGTTAACAATTTACGCATAAAATGGAGCGGGCAAAGGGGGTCGAACCCTCGACCTTCTCGTTGGCAACGAGACGCTCTACCACTGAGCTATGCCCGCAAGTGAGACATTATAGTTAGCGGTTTTTTTTAATTCAAGCAATATTAAATATGATATATTTTAAAAAATTATGAAAAAAAATGATTTACCAAAAAAAGTTGCAGTTTTTCCATTAAGTAATTTTATAATATTTCCACAAACTACTGTACCATTAAATATATTTGAACCGAGATATATTGATATGATCAATGATAGCATGGAAACAAATAAACTAATAGGAATTATCCAACCAAGAAACAATCAAAATGAAAATTATATTAATCCAGAACTACATAATGTCGGATGTTTGGGAAAAATAACAAATTTCAAAAAAACTAATGATGGTAGGTATATAATAGAACTTAAAGGAATAATAAGATTTAAAATAGAAAATGAATTTTCCACTAATAAAAAATATAGAGAATTTGAGATTAGTTTTGATAACTATTTTGAAGATTTAACAAATAAAAAAGAGGACTTAGAGTTTTCTGATTTAGAATTAATTTTTAAGGATATCAAATCACTTTTTGAAAAAAAGGGATTTATAATTAATTGGCAAGCTCTAAAAGAACAAAGTCTTAATGAAATTATAAATGCTTTGGCTATGGCTTCGCCATTCACTTTGGAAGAAAAACAAATTTTATTAGAGGCACAAAATCTAAAAATTAGAAAAACAAAAATTTCAGAAATATTAACTACCTATAGTTACGATAGTTACAACAACACTACTATTCAATAATAATTAAAAAATTATCCCTTCATTGGCATATTGAATAAACTTATTATTCAAGAATTTATTATTACCAAAAAACTTAACTGTCCTACTCATAATTTTGTTATTAGATTTACTCTCAAGATTAAAATATTCATAAATAAAATCTATGCCACTTACAAATAGAAAATTCTTATGTTTTGTTTTCTTTTCAAAATTTGAACAGATTGAAATGTCTAATTCAAGACCATTATCAATTTTATATTTTATTAGAATTAAAAGTTCTCTAATATCTCTTATTGTCATGTTAAAACCCTGTCCAGCTAGAGGATGAATTTTATGAAGAATGTCACCAAAAGCTAAAATGTTCTTATAATGATAAGTTCTCAAATTAGATAACTTAAGACTAAAAGTTGATGGTTTTTGAATTTTATTAATCAAATAATCTTTGTTAAATTTTTTTATAAGATTATCAATATTAATATTTTTTTTTCCTCTGATTGAATAAACTACAGAAGTCTCTTTCTCTGATATAGGTAAAAAAGCTAAAGGGCCTTCTTTAGTAAAAACTTGAACAGCTTTATCATTATTCCTAATTTTTTTATGTTCTATAATTGTTGTATGAGCAAAACTCTTATAATCTTTGTTTATCTTTTTAAAAAAAAATTTTCTCGTAAAAAAATTATCAGTTTCACAATTAAAGATTAAGTCATAATTTTTTCTCATTAAATTTTCATACTTTTTAACCTTTTTAAATTTAAAATTTTTATTTTTAATAAGATTTGATTTTAATAAATCGTAAATCTGATTATTCTTTATCATGTAAAAAAGCTGCTTATTTTTATTTTCAAAATTAAGTAGACTTTCGTTATTCAAATTCTCTGAATAAATTTCAATTCTATTAATTTTCCAACCTAAATTTTTAATATCTAAAATATTTTTATTAAAAAAATCCAAATTTGATTTAGAAATACTTAATGTTCTATTTTTACTGAATTTTTTAAATCTCTTTTTAAAGAATAATTCTACAATAATATTTTGATTGACTAATACTTTGGCCAAAGTCAAACTTGTTAATCCATTGCCTATTATACATACTTTCATAATTATTTTAATTTTAACAATAAAAATTAGATGATACAAAGTGATATATTTGATTCTGCAAACATGAATATAAAAAAAATAGCTAATTCAATATCAATTTTCTTAATTAAAAGGTTTATTGAAATATTTGGTATATTGGTTTTTTTTCTTGGAATTTTACTTTTTGTAGCTTTAATTACATATTCACCTTCTGACCCAAATTTTATATTTCAAGAAAATGTTAAAATAGAAAATTTTTTAGGGTTTCAGGGTAGTTACACTTCTGATATTTTTTTTCAGTCTATTGGTTTAATTGCTCTCTTAATACCTCTAACATTGATATTCACTGGTATAAATATTTTTAGACAAAAGGAAATTTTTATATTTATTGAGAGTTTATTTTTTATAATTATTTACTCACTATTTGGATCTCTATTTTTTAATCATTTTTACTCAAATAATTTTAGTATTTATATTAATGGAAATGGTGGTTTCATTGGTGAATATCTTAATCAATCATTTATAAATACTTTGGTAGGTTCATATGAGACTGTTTGTTTTTATATTTTAATTCTTATTATTTCAATATTTTTTTTAATAAGTATTAACTTTAAAATAAAAAATTTTTTTCATGGTATAAAAAAATTGATAAATATATTTTTGCGCAAAGATAAAAAAAACTATACTAATAAAAATGAAATTATTGAACAATTTTTACCACAAGATGAAATTAAGAATCTTATTCAAGAGGATCTTCCATTTATAAAAGCTGATAATAATGTTTCTACAAAAAAAATTAAATTTAATCTTCCCTCTATTAACTTGCTTAAAATACCATCAAAAAAAGAAAAAAATAATTTAAGTAAAAATGAGAATAATGATCCCAAATTTCTTGAAAAAATTCTTTTAGATTTTGGAGTTGACGGAAGTATAAAGAAAGTAAGCCATGGTCCAGTTGTAACTTTAAATGAATTTGAACCTGCAGCTGGTATAAAGGTATCTAAAATTATCAATTTATCAGATGATATAGCTAGAAATACTAGTTCTGAGTCTGCAAGAATATCAATCATTCCAGGAAGCAATACTATAGGTATTGAGTTACCAAATCTTAATAGAGAAAATGTATACTTGAGTGAAATTTTAAATAATTCAGATTTTAAAAAAAAAGATATAAAATTACCAATAGCATTAGGCAAAAATATTTCTGGTGATCCTATTATTGGAGACTTAGCATCAATGCCTCATTTATTAATTGCAGGAACTACGGGTTCGGGTAAATCGGTTTGTATAAACACAATAATTCTATCATTACTGTACCGACATTCACCAGATAGATGTAAATTTATCCTAATTGATCCTAAAATGCTGGAACTATCCACTTATGAAGGTGTACCACATCTTCTGTGTCCTGTAATTACTGAAGCTAAAAAAGCTGCCTCTGTTTTGGGTTGGGTAGTAAAAGAAATGGAAAGTAGATATCGATTAATGACTAAAGAAGGAGTCAGAAATATTGATGGTTATAATTCTAAACATAAACTGCCAATGCCTTACATTGTGGTGGTAGTTGATGAAATGTCTGACTTAATGTTAGTTGCTGGTAAAGAAATTGAAAATTATATCCAAAAACTATCTCAAATGGCTAGAGCTGCAGGTATTCATATAATAATGGCAACTCAAAGACCAAGTGTTGATGTCATTACTGGAACTATAAAAGCAAACTTTCCTACAAGAATTTCATTTCAAGTTACCTCAAAAATTGATAGTAGAACAATTTTAGGTGAACAGGGTGCTGAACAATTACTCGGTAAAGGTGATATGCTTTATATGTCGTCTGCAAATAAAATTATAAGAATTCACGCACCTTTTGTATCTGAAAACGAAATAGAGGAAATTAATAATTATTTGAGGTCTCAAGCAGAACCAGATTATATTGACGAAATCTTAAAGTTTGCTGACGAAAAGGAAATAAACGAAAATCTTAATAAACAAGGAGATAAAGATGAATTATATCAAATGGCAGTTGAAATAATTAAGTCTGAAGGAAAAGCTTCAACATCCTTTTTACAAAGAAAACTTCAAATTGGATATAATCGTGCTGCAAGAATAATTGATATGATGGAAGCAGACGGAATTGTAAGTAAAGCAAATCATGTTGGTAAAAGGGATGTTCTTTGAAAAAGAAATTATTTTTAACTACGTTATTATTATTGATTATAAATAATGCATCTGCTTCAATTAAAAATGAGATAATTAACAAATTAGAAATTATTGAAAATATATCTTTTAATTTTGAACAGAATATAAATGGAAAAATTGAAAAAGGAAATTGTATAGTTGAATATCCAAAAAAGATTTATTGTAAATATAATCTAAATAATAAAAAAATTTTAGTTTCTAATGGTAAATCTTTAGTCGTAAAAACTTTAAGCAGTTATTATCTTTATCCAATTGAAAAAACACCATTAAATTTCATACTTAATAAAAAATTTTTATTAAAAAAAATAAAAGATCTTAATGAAAGAAATATTGATGACAATTTTGTAAATTTTAATTTTACTGAAAATGATATAGAAATTAATCTCTTTTTTGATAGAAAGACTTTCAATCTTATTGGGTGGCAAACTACTGATATTTTTCAAAATATAAACATTACATATCTCTCATCAATTAAAAGAAATCAAAAAATAGACAAAAAATTATTCTTACTTCCTAAAAATAATTAAATTACAAAAAAACAGTTTCTGTTTTGAATATTTTCATTCCTCTAGAAATGTAATTTTTTAAAGCATTCTTGTGATCTAATGAGCAAGTATGAACCCAAACTCTTTTTGGTTTACTCAAAAAAGAATTTTTAATTGCTGTTGACAAAAGATATGAACCTAATTTTTTGTTCTGATATTCTTCTAATAATCCTAAATAAGCTATTTCAACTTCATTCTTATCTGGATGAAATATAAGCTCAAAGTATCCGGCTAAATCTTCTTTATCTTTTAAAATAAAAGTTTTAACTTTTTTATCAGTTACGTAATCTATCCATTGTTTGTCTGTCCAAATCAATCTGTCAATCCAATGATGATTTTTCCCAATATTCTTATAAAAAAATTTGTTTAGTTGAAAATCAACTGGGTTAACCAATGTAATTGAATGATATTCTGAATAATTAGAACTATCTTTTAATTCCTTTAAAAAATTTATTTCTAAATAGTTTCTTTCAACTTTTTTATTCACTCTACCATTTTCCCAACTCTTTCACCTCCAAATAAATGAAAGTGAAGATGAGGCACTTCTTGGCCTCCATGCTCATTTATATTTGCTAGGGCTCTATAACCCTTACCTGTATCAACTGAAATGCCTAATTTTTTGGCAACAATATTGATTCCTTTAATAAGGCCCACTATCTCCTCTGGTGATGCTTTTGTGCTAAAATCATCTAGATCAATGTAGCTTCCTTTTGGAATAACTAATGCATGTACTTTCTTCTGAGGATTGATGTCGTGGAAGGATAAAATAAACTCATCTTCATAAATTTTTTTACAAGGAATTTCACCTCTCAAAATTTTTGCGAAAATATTATTTTTATCGTAACTCATTTTTTTCTTTTATTGAGTTCTTCTATTACGTCCTCGATCTTAATATTATTGGCCTCTAAATACATAATCAAATGGTAAAAAACATCTGCAGCTTCGTGAATTTTATTGGAATTATTATTTACTGCCTCTATTAACTCATTAATTTCCTCTAATATTTTACTTTTCGATAGTTGTTTATCCCTCAACAATGTATTTGTATAAGATCCATCGACTGGATTATTTTTTCTCTCTCTTGCTAACAAGATTAAATCTTCTAAAGTTTTTAACATAAATAATAATAAAATAATTATAACTTTATGTCATTGATAAGAAAAGAATATTAATATAAAAAAAGATATGCGAGATACTCTTTATAATACTGCTCCATTATTTAATATTGATAATATCAAAAAACTTAACAAAACGATAAGTGAGCATTTTGTGCCAGGTAGTGATAAACTTAATACCAATGCTATAAAAACATCACAAGTAAAATTTGTAAATTTAGGTGCGATTCAACATTTAATATCACCATTCTTAGATTTTATTATTCATTCAAATACTTATTATTACGGATTTGATATTTTCCAATTAACTGGAAGTAAAAAATTAAATTATAATACATATCAAAAAGATGAAGAATATACATGGCATATAGATGCAACCGTTCGATCACCAGTAAGAGACATAAAATTAACATGTCTTTTAAATTGTTCAGATAATGATTATGAAGGTGGAGACCTATTTTTATTTAGAGATAAAGATGTAAAAGTTGAAAATTTTGGCCCAGGGTCAGCTGTTGTTTTTCCCTCATTTATAAGTCACAAAGTAGAAAAAATAATTTCTGGATCAAGAGCAACGCTGGCTATTTGGATGAATGGACCTAAATTTAGATAAAATTAAATTCTAACAGGTATTCCCTTAGAGTCTAAATATTCCTTAGCCTCTTGAACTGAATGTTTACCATAGTGAAATATTGAGGCTGCTAAAACTGCACTAGCATTTCCAAACTTAATTCCATCAACTAAATGATCTAAATTACCAACGCCTCCCGATGCAATTACTGGAATATTAACTTTAGATGAAATTTTAGACATTAGTTTAATATCATAACCAAGTTGAGTTCCATCTCTATCCATTGAAGTAACTAACAATTCCCCTGCACCATTTTGCTCCATCTGTTTTGCATACTCTAAAGCGTCGATACCACTGTTATTTCTTCCTCCGTGAGTAAACACTTCCCACTTATCTCCTTTTTTTTTAGCATCTATTGCAACTACAATACATTGAGCTCCAAACTTTTTCGAACTATCAATAACAACTTTTGAATTTTCAACTGCTGCAGTATTTATTGAAACTTTGTCGGCACCACAATTAAGTAATTTATTAATATCCTCTATACTTCTAATTCCACCACCTACAGTTAAAGGAACAAAACACTTCCTCGAAGTTTTTTCTACAACATCATAAATAATGTCTCTGTTTTCATTAGAAGCAGTTATATCTAAAAAACAAATCTCATCAGCTCCACCATCACTATAAATTTTTGCTTGTTCCACAGGATCTCCTGCATCTTTAAGATCAACAAAGTTAATCCCCTTTACAACTCGGCCATTTTTAACATCCAGGCAAGGAATGATTCTATTCTTAAGCATCCTCTTTTACTAGCTCCTCTAATTTAATTTCACCATCATAGATGGCTTTACCGACTATTATACCCTCAACGTTTTTTAAATTCTTTGCTTTTTTAATATCATCTATTGATGAAACACCACCTGATATAATTACAGGACAATTTGATATCTCAGCAACTTTTATTGTTTCATCAAAATTTGGACTTTGCTTCATTCCATCTCTGTTTATATCCGTATAAATCAATCTACTTGCGCCAAAATCATTCACTTCTTTCAAATAATCTAAAGTCAATTTATTGGAATTTTCCTTCCAACCTGAAACTGATAAATATCCATCTTTAGCATCTAACCCTAAGGCAATTTTATTTGAAAATTTTTCACATGCCTCTTTTAGAAAATTTTTATCTTTTATAGCAGCACTTCCTAAAATAACTTTTTCAACGCCGGCATCAGTATATTTCTGAATACTTTCAAAATTTCTGATACCTCCACCAATTTCAATTCTAAGATCAAATTTTGTGACTATTTCTTGAATAATATCCAAATTAACTGTTTCACCAGTTAAAGCCCCGTCCAAATCAACTATATGTAAGTTTTTAAAACCAAAATCTTTATATTTACAAGCTTGTTCAACTGGAGACATTTCATATTCAGTTTTGTTGTCGAAATCTCCCTTAACTAATCTCACACACTTTTTATCTTTAATATCTATTGCTGGGAAAATTTTCATTTATAGGTTAATAAAATTATAAATTATTTTAAGTCCAATTTTATCGCTTTTCTCAGGGTGAAATTGGGTACCAAATATATTTTCTTTTTCAACAGAGCAAACAATGTTTGATGAATAATCTGTTGTTGCTGAAATCACGTTTTTATCATTTGGTACAAATTCATAACTATGAACAAAATACATGTGAGAATTATTATCTATATGTTTAAAAATTTTACTATCTTTGACGATATTGATTTGGTTCCAGCCTATATGAGGAAGTTTAAATTTTCCGTCTTGATTATCTATTTTTGAAACTTTTCCAGAGATCCATCCTAACCCCTTAGTTTCAGTTTCTTCGAAACCAACGTCTGCGAACATTTGTAATCCAACACAAATTCCAAGAAGAGGTTTTTTGTTAATTATTGCAAATTCATTAAGTACATCTGAAAGACCATAAATATTGTTCAAAGCTTCTACACAGCTTTTAAAGGAACCTTGCCCTGGTAAAACTACTTTATCACTTAATTTAATCTTATTTGGATCTGAAGTTACTTCGATATTTACTTTGTTTTTGGCAACTTCTTTAAAAGAGTTTATTACCGAGCTTATATTGCCCGAGTTGTAATCAACAATTGTAACTTTCATTAATTTTATAATGAGCCTTTAGTAGAAGGAATTGATTTCCTATTCCTAGGGTCCATTTCCAATGCAGCTCTTAATGATCTTGCTAGGCCTTTAAAACAAGACTCAATAATATGGTGACTGTTATCACCGTAAATATTTTCTACATGCAAAGTAATTCCAGCAGCTTGTGAAAATGCTTGAAACCATTCTTTAAATAATTCAGTATCCATTTCTCCAAGCTTTTCTACTTTAAGTTTTACTTTCCAAATAAGATAAGGCCTATTTGAAACATCAATTGCTACTCTAGTCAAAGTTTCATCCATTGGTATCATCGCATGTGCATATCTTCTAATTCCAACAAATTTTTTTGATGCCTTTTTTAAAGCCTCACCAATTGCAATACCGGTATCCTCAGTTGTGTGATGTAGATCAATATGAGTATCTCCTTTTGCTTTAATATTCATATCAATTGAAGAATGCTTTGAAAGCTGTTCTAGCATGTGGTTTAGAAAACCAATTCCAGTGTCAATTTTGTATTTTCCATTACCATCTATATTCACATCAACACTGATACTTGTCTCTTTAGTTTTTCTGCTGATTTTACCTTTACGCTTCATATTTAAAAACAGGTATACATATATTATTCAATTATGGCAATAATACTAAACCTGGGCTTGAACTATCAAAATTAGTATCCATTTAAAGGATATGACAACAATAGTTCTTGTGAGGAAAAACAATGAAGTAGTAGTGGCTGGAGATGGCCAAGTTAGTATGGGAAATACTGTCGTTAAAAGCACTGCCTCTAAGGTGAGAAAAATTGAAAAAAGAGGTGTTGTTGCAGGTTTTGCAGGTTCCACTGCTGATGCACTTACTCTTTTTGAGAGATTAGAGGCAAAATTAGAAAAACATGCGGGTAATTTATCAAGAGCCGCTGTAGAGCTAGCAAAGGATTGGCGAACTGACAAATATTTAAGAAGACTAGAGGCTTTAATGGCTGTAGGGGATAAACAAAATAGCTATATAATTTCGGGTACTGGGGATGTTCTAGAACCTGAAGGAGATGTAATCGGTATAGGATCTGGTGGCAATTACGCTTTAGCAGCAGGAAAAGTTTTAATAGGAACTGAAATGAATGCCGAACAACTTGCAAAAAAAGCAATTGAAGTTGCGGCTGAAATTTGTGTATTTACAAATAAGAACGTAAAAATTGAAAAAATATAATGGATAAATCTAACGTAACCCAATTACATCCTAAGGACAAAAATAAGTCTAAAGAAGGTTTTTTAGGAAGTTCATTATCTCCAAGAGAAATTGTATCAGAATTAGATAGATTTGTAGTCGGTCAAAATAAAGCAAAAAGAGCTGTAGCTGTTGCGCTAAGAAATAGATGGAGACGACAGGCACTCGAAGGTGAAATGAAAAATGAAGTTTTACCAAAAAACATATTAATGATTGGACCAACAGGTGTTGGTAAAACTGAAATATCTAGAAGATTATCAAAGTTAGCCGAGGCCCCTTTTGTAAAAGTTGAAGCAACTAGATTTACTGAAGTCGGATATGTTGGAAGAGATGTAGAACAGATAGTAAGAGATTTAGTTGAAATTGCGATTTCAATGGAGAAAGTAAAAAAAAGAAAAGAGGTTAAAGCGAAAGCTCAAAAACTAGCAGAAGATAAGGTATTGGATGCTTTGGTTGGTAAAAAAGCAAGTGCTGCTACAAGAGAAAGTTTTAGACAAAGATTAAGAAATGGTGATTTAGATGATAATGAAATAGAAATCGCAGTAAGTGATACAGGAAGTAATAATACATCTTTTGAAATTCCTGGAATGCCTGGTGCAAACGTGGGGATGATAAACATTGGTGAAATGCTTGGAAAATCAATGGGTACAAAAGAAAAAAAGAAAAAAATGACTGTAAAAGAGTCTCATGAAATTTTAATCAATGATGAGTCTGACAAATTAATTGAACAAGATAAAATCATAAAAGCTGCAAAAATTTCAACTGAAAATAATGGTATAGTCTTTTTAGATGAGATAGACAAAATTTCAGGAAGAACTGATAGAGTTGGTGGTGATGTTTCTAGAGAGGGTGTCCAAAGGGACTTACTTCCTTTGATTGAAGGAACAACTGTTAATACAAAATATGGACCAATCAAAACAGACCATATTTTATTTATTGCCTCAGGAGCATTTCAACTTGCCAAACCATCTGATCTACTACCAGAATTACAAGGAAGATTGCCTATAAGAGTAGAATTAGAGGCTTTAACAAGTGAGGATTTTAAACGGATATTGAAAGAGCCAGATTATAGTTTGATTAAGCAATATGTTGCTTTATTAAAAACTGAAAATGTTGATTTAGAATTTTCAGATGATGGAATTGATGCTATAGCAAATATAGCCTCTGAAGTTAATTCAACAGTAGAAAATATTGGAGCAAGAAGATTACATACAATAATTGAAAAAATACTTGACGAAATTAGTTTTACAGCCACAGACAGATCTGGAGAAAAAATATTGATTGATAAAGAATATATTAACAAAAATTTAAACAACTTAGTAAAAGACACTGATTTATCGAAATTTATTCTATAATTTTTTTTTTAAAAAAATATAAAAAGAACCACTTCCACCATCTTCTATATCTGCATCTTTAATATCATTTATCAAACTCATAAGTTTTTTATTATTTCTGATAAACGCTGGGACAGAATTTTTTAGAATACCTAATTCTTTGGAAACATAAGGATCCATCTCATTATTTGAATGAAGACCTTTTCCTGTAACAATTAACAATTTATGAATGCCATTGTTATAAGATTGGTGGATTAAATCTTCAATTTTGTTATTAGCATCAGATAGACTGTAACCATGTAGGTCAAAAGTAAATGTTTTATTAATTTTTTTTTTTATATTTACATTATCTTTTACTGGTAAAGGATCTTTTTTTGATAAAAAATCTTCCCAGTCTTTTTTGTCTTTTTCTGAAATTTTTTTAGCCAATTAAGTTAAAGTTTCTATTAATTGCCAATTTGGATTATTTGATCTTGTGTCTCTTGAAAAAACCCAAGTGTCATAAATTTTTTTAATCTTATCTGGAGATCCAGAAACAATTTTTTTATCTTTATCCCGAATACATGTGATAACTTCGGCCACAAAATCCACAGTTACTTGTAATGCTTTATTTATATTTTTGTGTTCTTTTATATCTGCAGAGTTCACACCGATAAAAGTAATTTCAGCAAAATGTCCTCTTTTACTTCTTTCTGAAAGAGCTTCATTAAACTGGTCATAGATTTTTTTACTTAACAATGGTTTGCTGGTTGTAAGTTTGTTATCATTATCACTAAAATCAGTTATTATAGTCTCGTAAGCAATTTTAGCTCCTTTCAAAAAATCCTTTTGAGCAGTTTCATCAAAAACTTGATTGGAATCTTCCTTATTAGGTCTAGAATTTTTTAAAATTTTCTCAAATTGAGGAACTGGTTTTCCCTCAAAACCCGTTCTTTTACCTAAAATACCTCTTAACCTCAGAAAGATGAAGCCTGCGATCATTGCAAGCAAAATGATATCAATATATTCAAAGCTATAATTCATAATATTTACTGATAGTAATTACTCTGTTGATTAATTTCAACTAGCAATTAAATTAAAGACAAATGAACTCACTTATTTTAGCTTTTATCTTAATTCCAATAATTGAGATTTACTTATTTATTAAAATAGGATCTCAAATTGGAGCTTTTAACACGATTTCATTGATTTTCATTACTGCAATTATTGGAATAATATACGCAAGATATGAAGGCATTAATACTTTAAGATCAGGTTTCTCTCAAGTCATAAAAAATGAGCTGCCTGCTTACGAAATAATTTCGGGAGCGGCAATAGCTTTTGCCGCTTTATTATTAATTATTCCAGGTTTTGCAACTGATTTAATGGGATTTTTATTAATTTTACCTTTTACACGAAAATTAATTTTTGGAAAAATTTCGAAAAATTTTAAAAAACAAAAAGATCAAAAAAAGAATTTTATTGAAGGAGAATTTGAAGATATAGAGGAAGACAATGAAAGATAATTTCAAAATTCTTGCACAATATGTAAAAGATATCTCAAGTGAAACACCAAATGTAGAAACTTATCTATTTGTTAAAGAGAACATTTCAAAATATCTTTTAAACATCGACATTACTTCTAAGGCATTAAAGAATAAACTCATAGAGGTAAACGTAACTCTAAAATTTGAGGATAAAAATGCAAATGAAAAAAAATCATATTTTGAAATAGTTTATGCAGTAATTGTTAGAATAAATGATGAAATTAAAGACAAAAAAGATTTAGAAAAAATAATCTTATGTGAAGTTCCAACTAAAATTTCAACAGAATTAGAAAAAACTTTTTTAAATTTAGTTCATAACTCAGGACATCCAGAAATAAAATTAGACAAAAAATTTGACTTTCAGAAACTTTACAATGAGAAATTTAATTAAAAAAATTTTTTTTTAAGTTAAGTTTCAAAAATTCATTATGCTGTTTTAATTCTTCTTTGCTTGGAATAACTGTTTTTTTATAATATAAAATTTTCTCAGTGTTTTCTTTACTTGCTTGATAATCTTCAGGCTGAAAATCTAATGTTGGTTCTCTTTGGTCTATTAAATTTATATAAACTTTCGCCAATAAATCACAATCTATCAATGCAGTATGTTTAGATCTTTTTGAATTATCAATTCTATATCTTTTACATAGTGCATCTAAACTATTTGATGACCCTGGAAATTTGTTTCTTGCTAAATTTAAAGTATCAATAACTTCATTATCTACCTTATCTTTTCCCAAAATTTTTAATTCATTATTTAAGTGTGACAAATCAAATTCTGCATTATGAATTATAAGTGTTTTGTATTTTATAAAATTTAAAAACTCTTCTACGATTTCTTTAAATTTCTTTTGATCAGATAAAAATGAATCGGTATAACCATGAACTGCAAGAGCCTTTTCTGAGACTTTTCTCTCTGGATTAATATAATAATGAAATTTCTTTCCTGTTGGAATTAAGTTTTCTAATTCAATGCAACCTATTTCTACAATTCTATGTCCTTCCTCAACTTTTAACCCAGTAGTTTCTGTATCTAAAACAACTTCAATCATTTTTTTAAATTTCTTAGAATATACACTATTTCTGACTTAAAAGTTTTACTTTTAAAATCATTTTTAATTATAAAATTTGATTTTTTTTTTTTAAAAGAAAGCGGGAGTTGTATTTTTTTTAGTTCTTTAATAATCTTAGAATTATATCCATTTCTACTAATCAATCTTTTTTTAATATCTTTTTTTTTAGCTTGGATAAATATAATTATATCTCTTTTTTTGTTTAATTTATTTTCCAAAAATAAAGGTATATCTAAAACTACTATCTTATTAAATCTGTTTTTATTTAAAAAATTTCTTAATTTTTTTCTTACTATAGGGTGGACTATATTTGAAATTTTTTTTAAATTATTTCTATTATCTAGAATACATTTAACTAAATCTTTTTTTTTTATTGGAAAAGTTAAATAAGAATTTTTTGTAACTTTTTTTATTTTATTAAAACAATTTCTATCTTTTTCATATATTTTTGTAACTATTTTATCAGCATCAAAAATAGGATAATTAAATTTATTTGCAATGTAAGTTTTTCCAGACCCTATTTCTCCTACTATTGCAATTCTAATCATTGTATAAAAAAGTTAATAATTTATCATCAATTTTTGGAAGTATACCTGTCCATAAATGAAAAGCTTTTTGTGCTTGATAAACAAACATCATTTTACCATTTAGATACTGGTTTCCATTTTTTTTGGCATCTTTCAAAAAATTAGTCATGGGAGGGTTGTAAATTACATCATAAAATAAAGGTATTTTTGAAATAGAATTAAAATCTAAATACAATCTATCCCGATCTTTTAGACCAAGGCTTGTTGCATTAATAACTAGGTCAGACTCCTCAAATTCACCCCAGCTTAGTAGCTGTATTTTAGGAAAAAGTTTTTTCAAATTTTCAAGTTTATTTTTATTTCTATTTACAATCATAATATGATCAAAACCTAAATTTTGAAGAGCATTAATTATTGATGGAACCACACCTCCGGCACCAAAAATAAATGCAGATTTGTTTTTGTAATTGAATTTTTTTTCTTTTAAAGATTGTTCAAAACCAAACACATCTGTGTTATCTCCAATAATTAAATCGTTTTTTTTATAAATTGTATTTACTGATTGAGTTTTATTTGATAAATCTGAAAGTTTATCCAATAGAGGAATTATTTTTTGTTTATATGGAACAGTAATATTTATTCCTTTTAATTCATTATTTCGAATTTTTTTAATAATTTCTTTTAAGTCTTTATCCTGTGTTAATTTTTTATAATAATTAGCGTCAATATTATTTTGTCTGAACCAATAATTATGAATTTTAGGAGACAATGAGTGATTTATAGGATCTCCAATAATTAAAAATTTTTTAGCTATCATAATTACTTAAATAAGTTTTAATTTTTTCGACAGGGATGCCCATTATTGAATTTTTGTTTCCATCAATTTTTGAAAATAAAGATCTCCCAAGACCCTCTATTTGATAAACATTATAAGAGTATAATGCCTCATCGCTTAATTTTGATAGGTAATTAATTAATTCTTCATCAGTCATTTTTCTCATTGTGAGTTTTGCTTTGTCAGTATAATTCCAAATCATTTTACCATTTCGTGAGATACACACGGAGCTTATTAGTTGGTGAGTCTGTCCATTTAAATTTTTTAAAATTTCGAGAGCTTCTTTTCTATTTGTTGGTTTAGAAATAATTTTCCCATTTAAATCAATAACACTGTCTGCTCCTATAACCAAACTATCTAAATATTTTTGACTCACTTTATTTGCTTTCAATTCAGCAAGATTTTTAGAAATATATTCTGAAGTTACTTTTTCTTTACCTAAACTTTGTTTAACCATTTCTTCATCAACATTAGATGGTATTATTTGACAAATTATATCATTTTGATCTAAGATTTTTTTTCTAACTTTACTTTTAGACGCTAAAATTATTTTATTTATCATTAGATTTATTCAAAAATATTTCATAAATTTTAATTATCGATGCTGCTGTTTCCTCAACAGATTTTCGAGTGACATCAATCATTGGCCATTTATACTTCTTAAAAGTATTTTTGGCATCTTCGACTTCCATCTTAATCTTTTCAAAATTAACATAGTCCTTGTTTTGGTTTTCTTTAAGGGTGTTCATTCTATTTTTTCTGATATCAACTAGCCTTTCTGCCTCTGTACTTAATCCTATTACACAACAAGCTTCAGGGTTTTTCTGTAAAATATCTGGTATAGATTTTTTATTTACCAGTGGAATATTTGCTGTTTTATAACCTTTGTTCGCTAAGTAAATTGAGGTTGGTGTTTTGCTTGTTCTGCTGACCCCTAATAATACAATATCAGATTTATTAATATCTTTTAATGAATTACCATCATCATGATTCATTGTAAATTGGATGGCTGCGATTTTTTCATAATATTCCTCATTTAAAATATACTGTCCGCTTGGAATATGTGAAGCCTTTTGATTTAAAAGTTTTGAAAAATTTAAAATTAATTCTCCTAATATTCCAAAACATGGTATTTTTTTTTCGTTACTATTGTTAGCAAGATACTTGGCTAAACCATTGTCCACTATGGAATATAATATAATTGAATTTTCGTTTTTTTCAGCTTTAGATAATATTTTAGCTATTTGATTTTCTGTTCTAGTAAATGAATAAGTAAAAATTTTGTAATTAATATTTTTAAATTGTGCTTTTATAGCTAAAAAAATTCTGTCTAATGTTTCACCAGTTGAGTCTGAAATTAAGTATATTTGATAAGTATTAGTCATGTATATATTGTTAATATCTTTGTAATATTTTAATTAAATTAAACAAATTTATTTTTTATTTAATTTTATTGTAAAATAAGGGTTTTATTAACATTTTCAAATATGAGGAAAACAAATATACAGAAGTATTAATAAGTTAATAAAATACAAAAATTTAGCAATAATAAATAAATAAATAGTTGATAAAGTGTTAATAAAATTTAATTACCATAATTCACATGGCCTACAAATAAAACAACTTAATAATATATAATTATTTAATGACACCAATTTATAAAGTTTTAAAAAATAAAGATGTTTCAATTAATCCTATATGGATAATGAGGCAAGCTGGCAGATATCTTCCAGAATTTAGGGAAATAAGAAAATTAAATCCTGATTTTATAAAATTATGTTTAAATGAAAAGTTAGCAGCTGAAATTACTTTGCAACCATTAAAAAGGTTTGAATTAGATGCAGCAATAATTTTTTCAGATATTTTGATGCTCCCTTATGGGCTAAATCAAGAAGTTAAATTTAAAAAAAATTTTGGACCTCAGTTAGGTAATCTTAATTTAGATACTATTTCCAAATTAGATGAAATAGATTTTGTTAAAAAAATTTATCCAGTTTATAAAGCCATAAATCTTGTAAGTAATAATAAATTTACAGAAAATAAAAATACGATAGGTTTTGTTGGAGCTCCATGGACTTTATTAGTTTATATGCTTAATAAACATTCACCAAAACTAAAATTAAAAGATAATTTTTTTAAAGATGATTTTTTAATTAATAGAATTTTGATTATTCTAGAGAAATATTTAAAGCTTCATATAAAAAATCAAATTGATAATGGAGCAAATGTTATCCAGATTTTTGATAGTTGGGCAGGTTTATTGGAAGAAAAAGATCTGCCAAATTATGTATATATACCCACTCTAAATTTAGTGGAATATGTAAAAAATCTAAATATACCCGTTATTTGTTTTCCAAGAAATATCAAAAATTATAAGACCTATTGTGAAGTAGTTAAACCAGATGCAATTAATATTGATTATAATATTGATCCTATTAAAATTTGTAGAGATATAAAAATTCCTGTACAAGGTGGTCTAGATCCTAAAATATTATTGTCTGATAAAGAAATAATCAAAAGAGAGACAATAAAGTATTTAGATATATTCAAAAATCATCCTTATATATTTAATTTAGGTCATGGTATTTTACCGGAAACAGATCCTGAAAAAGTTAATTATTTAATTAATATTGTAAAAGATTTTAAATGAAAAAAGCTGTAATCTTATTTAACCTTGGAGGACCTGATAGATTAGAAAATGTTGAACCCTTTTTATTTAATCTTTTTTATGATCCTGCTATTTTGAATTTACCAAAATTTTTAAGATATCCATTAGCTAAATTAATATCAAAGCGTAGAGCTCCTATAGCAAAAAAAATTTATCAAGAATTAGGCGGTTCCTCACCGATTTTAAAGTTAACCAATGATCAATCTAACTTACTAGAAAAAATGTTAAATCATCAAGATAAAAAAAATCAGTATAAATGTTTCATAGTCATGAGATGTTGGAATCCTAGAGCATCAAAAGTTATCTCAGATGTTAAAGCTTATAAACCGGAAGAAGTAATTTTATTACCTTTATACCCTCAGTATTCCGCAGCAACATCGGGGTCATCAATAAAAGAATGGAATGATATTTGTAAAAAAAATAAATATTCGGTTAAAACGTCGACTATTTGCTGTTATCCTACCGAAGAATTATTCATTAAGAGTCATGTTCAAGAAATAAAAAAAATAATAAATAATCTAGATAATTATAAATTGGTTTTTTCTGCACATGGTTTGCCTGAAAAAAATATTAAAAAAGGCGATCCTTATCAATGGCAGGTTGAACAATCTGTAAGTAAAATAGTTGAAAGTTTAAATTTAAGTAATTTGGATTGGATTTTGAGTTATCAAAGTAGGGTTGGTCCTTTAAAATGGATAGGGCCCTCTACAGAGGATATAATAATAGAAAATTCGAAATTAAAAAAAAAAATAGTTTTGGTTCCAATTGCATTTGTGTCTGAACACTCAGAAACATTAGTTGAACTTGATATTGAGTATAAGGAATTAGCAAAAAAAAATGGCTGTATAGACTATATGAGAGTTCCAGCACTGGGCACTAATACTGATTTTATTGGTTCTTTATCATCTCTGATTATCAAGAAAGATGAAAATAAATTTTCAGAAAATTTATATCCACCCAAAATACAATGTCCTAATCAATTTTCAAAATGCCCTTGCTTATAAAATGAATACTTATTTACTTTTTAAAAGCCTTCACCTTATTGCAGTTATCTCATGGATGGCAGGTCTTTTATATTTACCAAGGATATTTGTATACCACTCAGAAAATACCAATGAAATCATAGTTAAAGTTTTTAAAACTATGGAGTGGAAATTGTATTTTTTTATAATGACACCAGCGATGACATTAAGTTGGTTATTTGGTTTATTATTAATCCATGAAATAGGTTTTGGTCAACTTTCAAATTTATGGCTTCAATTGAAGTTAATTTTAGTTGTGATATTAACCATTTATCATTTTTATCTTGGACACTTGTTAAACAAATTTAAGTTTGATCAAAATCAAAAATCATCAAAATTTTATCGTTATATTAATGAAATACCTACTTTATTGTTAATTTTTATTATTTTCGTCGTTATTTTTAAGCCAATCTAGGGTTGAATATTATTAAATTATATATATATTGTATTTATTATTAAGTCCTTAATAATTTCTAATCATGAATATACAAGAATTAAAACTTAAATCATCTGAACAGCTTATAACACAGGCAGAAGAACTTGGCATCGAAAATGCCAGCACCCTTAGGAAACAAGAAATTCTATTCGCAATTTTAAAGAAAGTTGCTGAAAAAGAGGAAATAACAGGAGCAGGAGTTTTACAACTTTTACAGGATGGTTTTGGTTTTTTAAGAGCCATGGAGTCAAATTATCTTCCAGGACCTGATGATATTTATGTTAGTCCAAGTCAAATTAGAAAATTTGGATTAAGAACTGGCGATACTGTGGAAGGCCCTGTGAGAGCACCAAAAGAGGGCGAGAGATATTTTGCCTTGTTACAAGTTAGTAAAATAAATTTCGAAGAACCAGATAAATCAAGACACAAAATTGCTTTTGATAATTTAACTCCACTTTATCCCAATAAACAGCTTGTAATGGAAATTGAAGCTTCTAAACCTGATAAAAAACAAGACTTAACTCCAAGACTAATTGATTTAGTTAGCCCTATTGGCAAAGGACAGAGATCTATAATTATTTCTCCACCTAAAGCTGGTAAAACAATGATCTTACAGAGCATAGCAAACTCTATCGCAAAAAATTATCCAGAATGTTATTTGATTGTCTTACTAATTGACGAGAGACCTGAGGAAGTTACGGACATGCAAAGGACTGTTAAAGGGGAAGTGATAAGTTCGACTTTTGATGAACCTGCTCAAAGACATGTCGCAGTTGCAGAAATGGTTATTGAAAAAGCTAAAAGGTTAACTGAACACAAAAAAGATGTAGTAATTTTATTAGACTCAATAACAAGACTGGGAAGAGCCTATAATGCAGTCATTCCGAGTTCTGGTAAAGTTTTGACGGGAGGTGTCGATGCAAATGCTCTTCAAAGACCAAAAAGATTTTTTGGAGCAGCAAGAAATATTGAAGAGGGTGGATCTTTAACAATTATCTCTACTGCACTTATAGACACCGGAAGTAGAATGGATGAAGTTATTTTTGAGGAATTTAAAGGCACGGGTAACAGTGAGACAGTTTTAGATAGAAAAATTGCAGATAAAAGAATCTATCCGGCGATAGATATTACAAAATCAGGCACAAGAAGAGAGGAATTATTATTTGATAAAAATGATCTACAAAAAATGAATGTTTTAAGACGAATTATAGCCCCAATGGGTACGATGGATGCAATAGAATTTATAAGTTCAAAATTAAAAGACACAAAAAATAATTCTGAATTTTTTAACTCAATGAATAAACCTACCTAAAATCGTAGATTATCTTAAATAACCCAGCTCAGTCATTTCCTTGTTAAATATTTTTTCAATATCTTGTTGAGTTTTTTTATCTAATTCTTTTTTCCAATCATTAGCTGGTCCTCTGTTAAAAAACTTAATTTTTTCATTATTTTTTCCAAGCATATTTTCCTCGAATTGTCCCTCATTTTCCATTTTCTGTAAATTATTAAAAGATGTTGTACTTATAATATTCTGAATTTTTTTTGGATTTGTTTCTATTTCCATAAATTGTTTAAGATAAATAATAATTCTGCTTATTTCCTTCTCGGTATCAAATATCAAATTTTCATATTTAATTAATAATAAATTATCATTTTTCTTTGTCCAAAAATTATAGTGGTCTGACCATGATCCTATCAATGTAGCAATATCATTGTCTTTGGAGTCTTTAGAATGTGCTGATAAAATTTGTTTTGAAATTAAAAAATTTTTTGATTCCTCAAAATTTTTTTGGTAAAAATTTGATATTGAACTAATCACATTTCGTGGATCTCTTACTATATAAATGGTACCTAATGTGTTATATTTATCGGTAAAAGAATAATTTTTTATTTTACAATTTAAATTATGAGTTTTGAAAAACTTTATTTCATTTGAGAGATTTATTTTTTCTTGTGCAATTATCCAAAATTTACTTATCTGGTTAATATCATTAAAATTTTCGGTAAAATCTTTAAAAGTTTTTCTACTAGGAAATTGTCTTATTCTTTTTATTAAATTAAAATTGAAAACACCATCATTTGTATACAATAAAGAGGCTATGATTGACCTTAGCCATGTATTTCCACTTTTAGGATATGATGCCAACCATATAATCATGATAATTTTAATTATATCCAATATAAAAATTCAGGATATAATAAATCAATGACTATATATGCTCTATCCTCTGGCCCAGGTGTTTCAGGTGTAGCAATTATTAGAATTTCAGGGCCCGAGTCTTCAAAAGTCATTAAATTGCTAACAAATAAGGAAATTCCAAAGCCTAGAATGGCTACCCTTCGAAAATTAAACAATATCAACACTTCTGAGCTTATAGATGAAGGGATAATTATATGGTTTCCTGGTCCTCAGAGCTACACAGGAGAGGATATGGCTGAAATTCATGTGCATGGAAGCAAAGCTGTAGTTTTGTCACTTCAAAACGAGATTTCAAAAGTGAAAAATTGTAGATTGGCAGAGCCAGGAGAATTCACAAAACTTGCTTTTCAAAATGGAAAAATAAATTTGTTAAAAGCAGAAAGTATAGCTGATCTTATCTCATCTGAAACTGAAATTCAAAGATTACAAGCGATTAAAATCATGAATGGAAAATCTTCAGACAAATTTGGTGAGTTAAGAGAAAAATTATTGAAAATTATATCATTTGTTGAAGCAAAAATCGATTTTCCTGAGGAAGATATACCAGAAGAAAATTTAAAAAAAATTAAACAAGATTCTTCAGAAACATTAAACGAAATTAATAAAATTTTGAATGATAGAAAAATTGGAGAGATTATCCGTGAAGGTTTTAAAATCGCAATCGTAGGACCAACTAATGCCGGTAAATCAAGTCTACTAAATTATTTATCTAAAAGAGAAGTTGCTATAGTTTCTGAAATTGCTGGCACCACAAGAGATGTTGTTGAAGCACATTTAAATATAGATGGATACCCTGTAATCATGTCAGATACAGCTGGAATTCGAGACTCAAAGGATGAAATAGAAAAGAAAGGAATAAAGTTATCACTTAAAAAAGCTGAAAATGCGGACTTAAAGTTAGTAGTAGTCGATGCTAAAAACCCTGATTTAAGCGGTTTTTTGAATGATTTACTTAAAAATGATGCTATTTTAGTTGTTAACAAATCAGATCTTTTAAAAGAAAAATTAGATCCACAAATTCTTAAACTTAACCACGTTTTGATTTCACTAAAAGATAATCTTAATGTTGATTTATTAATTTCAAAAATTAAAAAAGGTTTAGAAAATAAATTTATTACCGAAGACGACATTTTAATTACTCGTGAAAGACACAGACAACATTTAGAGCAGTGTGCAGATCATTTGAAAAATTTTCTAGATAAAAATGACAAAAAAGATTTTGATAAAGCAGCTGAAGATTTGAGGTTAGCAATTAGACAATTGGGCATGATTGTTGGAAAAGTTGATGTAGAGGAGATATTAGGTAGTATTTTCAATGATTTTTGTATTGGAAAATAATAACGATTTTTCTTGGTTTTTAGGTCGTTTTTTACAATTTTCGTTGATAAATATAGCTTATTTAAGAAAAAAAACTCAAATCTTGTAAATATTTAAATCAAATATAAATTTACAGTATGAAAAAAGATTTATCATTTGATGTAGTAGTAATTGGTGGAGGACATGCAGGTTGCGAGGCAGCAGCCGCCTCTTCACGACTTGGAATTAACACTGCTTTATTTACTCATAATAAAAACACCATAGGGGAAATGTCATGTAATCCTGCTATCGGTGGCTTAGGTAAAGGTCATTTGGTGAGAGAAATTGATGCTTTAGACGGAGTTATGGGCGAAGTAGCTGATAAGTCCGGAATACAATTTAGATTACTAAACAGAAGTAGAGGACCAGCAGTAAGAGGACCTAGAACTCAATCTGATAGATCATTATATCGTAAATATATGCAAGAAAAACTTGTAAACTATTGTAATTTAAGCATTTTTTCTGATCCTGTAGTTAAATTTATTTTTACAAATAATGTAATAAGTGGATTTATAACACAAAAAGAAAACTATGTAAGTTGTAACAAGTTAATCTTAACAACTGGCACATTTTTAAATGGTTTGATACATATTGGAGATGAGAGAACACCTGCGGGTCGATTTAATGAAAAACCAAGCACAGGTTTAAGTGAACAGTTAGAGAAATATAAATTTAAAATTGGTCGATTAAAAACAGGAACACCTCCCAGGTTAGATTCTAGGACTATTAATTTTGAAGATTTAGAAAAACAATTCGCTGATGATGATCCCTATTTTTTTTCTTTTTTAACAAAAAAAAATTTAAACAAGCAAGTGTCATGCTCGATGACTTATACGAACGAAAAGGTTCATAAGATTATTGAAAAGAATTTATCTAAAAGTGCAATGTACTCTGGAAGTATCCAGGGTGTTGGTCCTAGATATTGTCCCTCAATAGAGGATAAAATAGTAAAATTTGCAGATAAGACCAGGCATCAAATATTTTTAGAGCCTGAAGGCCTTAATGATTATACAATTTATCCAAATGGTATATCAACATCTCTACCTGAAGTTGTACAAAATGAAATACTCAACAATATCAATGGTTTAGAAAATGTTAAAGTAATTAGACCAGGATATGCGATAGAATACGATTATATTGATCCTAGAGAGCTTTTTTTAACACTGGAGACAAAAAAAATAAAAAACTTGTACCTTGCAGGTCAAATTAATGGAACTACAGGTTATGAAGAGGCAGCAGCTCAAGGTCTTATAGCTGGGATTAATGCTGCCCTCTCTATAAAAAATATGGAGCCTTTTATTTTAGATCGATCAGATGCGTATATTGGAGTGATGATTGATGATTTAGTGACCAAGGGAGTTGCAGAACCATATAGGATGTTCACTTCAAGAGCAGAGTACAGATTAAGTCTTAGATCTGATAATGCTGACTTGAGGCTTACTCATAAAGGAATACAGATTGGATTAATCTCAGAGCTAAGAAAAGAGTTTTTTGAGGATAAATTTGCTAAATTGAGTGAAATTTCGATGCAAATGACAAATTATAACATTTCTCCATCTAAAGCTGCTAAATTTGGCATAAAAATTGCAAAAGATGGTGTTTTTAGATTTGCTGAAGAACTTTTAACCCAAAAAAGTGTAAATATGAAAAAAATTAGAAGAATTTGGCCTGAAATTCGATATTATGGAAGCGAAATTGATGAGCAGATCGAAATTAACTCTCATTACAGGGGTTATTTGAAAAAACAAAAGGCTGATATTCTTGCTTTTAAAAGAGATGAGAATTTAACAATACCAGATAACATTGATTACGATCAATTTTCAGGTCTTTCAAACGAGGTTAAAGCTAAATTTAAGGAAATAAGGCCTAAAACTATGGGCCAGGCACTAAGAATAGATGGAATTACTCCAGCAGCAGTATATATTTTGTTGTCACACGTCAAAAGAAAGTCTATTAAGCATATAGCTTAATGGATAATGTAATTTTAAATTCTTACTCAAAAATTTCTGATTTAAATGTTTCACGTGAAACTTGTAATGAGCTTGAAGGGTTAATTTCTATGATTTTGGAAAAAAATCAGGAAATTAATATTATAAGCAAAAAAACAAGCAAAAAAGAGGTTATAAGAAACAGACATTTAATAGATTCTGCGCAAATTATTGATTTTATTGATTTAAATGGTAATACAACCACAGATTTAGGAACAGGAGGTGGTATGCCTGGATTAATTATAGCTATCGTTATGAAACGGATAAAAAAAAGTATGAAAGTTAATCTTTATGAAAAAAGTTATCATAAGTGCGTTTTCTTAAAAGAAGTTTCAAAAAAATTAAATTTGAACACAGAGATAATTCAAAAAGATATTTTTGAGGTTAAAAATATAGAAACCGGAACAATTATGTCTAGAGCTTTTAAACCCATGCCAGTAATTTTAAATTTGGTTAATGAAAATTTTAAAAAGTATAAAAATATAGTTTTATTTATGGGCGTCAGTGGAAAAAGAATTCTTAAAAACACTCTGAAGGAATGGGATTTAGAATATGATCAAAAAAAGAGTATAACAAGTGATGACTCATTTATACTTAATATAAAGAAAATTCGAAAAAAAAAAATATGAAGATTATTTCAGTGATAAATCAAAAAGGGGGGGTTGGTAAAACAACAACAATAATTAATTTAGCTTCAGCTTTGTCTCAACAGAGCAAAAAAATTTTAGTAATTGATTTGGATCCTCAAGGAAATGCTACTACAGGATTGGGTTTATCAAATACTGAAAAGTCAGATCAAACAATTTATGGAATTTTAAATGGAACAATGTCCGTTTCAAATGTGATTAAGAAAACAAAGTTTGAAAATTTAGATTTAATTACTTCAAATGTTGATTTATCAGGGCTGGAGGTAGAAACTGCTGGAGATAGTGATAGAGCTTTTATTTTGAAGGCTAAATTAACCTCTTATTTAAAGGATTCTGGAGCATTATATGATTATATCCTTATAGATTGTCCGCCCTCCTTAAGTTTATTAACTGTGATGGCACTGGTTTCTTCGAACTCATTATTAGTGCCATTACAAACTGAATTTTTTGCGTTAGAAGGATTAACTCAGTTAATGAAAACCATTGAACGAATAAAAGATAATTTGAACCCAGATTTAGAAATTCAGGGAATACTTTTAACAATGTATGATCGAAGAAATAAGTTATCTTCTCAAGTAGAACAAGAGGCAAGAAATTATTTTAAGGATAAAGTTTATCAAACAGTCATTCCAAGAAATGTTAGGCTATCAGAGGCACCTTCGCATGGAGTCCCAGTATTGATTTATGATAAGAATTGTCCTGGAAGTAAATCATATTATAATTTTACTGATGAATTTATAATTCAGGAAGGTAAAATTGGGAGTGCTGCCTAATGAATAAAATAAAGAAAGGTCTTGGAAGAGGTTTATCTTCTTTAATTGGTGAAACGAAAGTAGAAAAAAACACTAATAAATTACCAATTTCTGATCTTTCACCAAATAAGTTTCAACCAAGAAAAGTTTTTGATGAAGAAGGGCTGAATGATTTAACTAGCTCAATAAAAGAAAGAGGAATAATCCAACCTATAATAGTTAGAAAATCAGATAATATCGAAAACAAATTTGAGATTATCGCCGGAGAAAGAAGATGGTTAGCAGCACAAAAGGTAGGATTACACGAGGTACCCGTTGTTATTACAGATGCGGATGATCTTAAATCTTTAGAGTTTGCGATAATTGAAAATATACAAAGAAAAGACTTAAATCCCATTGAAGAAGCAAAAGGTTATCAACGATTGATTGATGAATTTTCATATGACCAAGATAAGGTTTCAAAATTTGTGGGTAAAAGTAGAAGTTATATTACAAACTCCTTGAGATTACTTAATTTGCCTGAGGATGTCCTAAAATTGATTTCCTCTGAGAAAATTTCATCTGGACATGCAAAAATTTTAGTTGGTTTAGATAATGCATCGTTTGTCGCTAATAAGATACTAGATAAAAAACTTTCTGTAAGACAAACAGAGCGACTGGTAAAAATTTTTAAGAAAAATAAGCCTTTTTTTAAAAATGATAAAGACTCAAACATTAATGATTTAGAAACAATGTTATCACAAAAAATTGGTTTAAATGTATTAATTCAAAATAAAAAAAATAATAAAGGTAAAATTATTTTTGAATATCTAGATTTAGACCAATTAAATAAACTTATAGATGTAATAAAAAATAATTATTAAAGAGATTTTTCCATAATAAAGTCAGAAACTAAATTAATTGGATTGAATGAGTTTTTTTTAATTTGTAATTCTATAGTATTTATATCTATGATTAACTTTTCAATTTCTTTTGATTTCCATCTGCAAATCTGTTTTTTGGTAATTTCTTTATCTTTCCAAAATATTGGAGGTTTTGCGTTATTAATTGTGAGATTTAAGTCTTGGTTGATTTGATATTGTTTTGTTAATTCTAATATCCTTTTTAATTTATTAAGAAAAATTCTAATAATCATAATACATTCTTCATTAGAAAAATTGCTTTCGTTAAGAATATTTAGCGTTTTTTTATGATTTTTTGCTAAGCAGTTATCTATTAATTCATTAATATCAAAATTTTCTGTGAGGTTTATCAATTTAAAAATTTCATCGTTTGAAACATTTCTTTTTGATAAAGAAAAAAGTTCGATTTTTTCTAATTCATTAATTAAATAACCTCTATCTCCCGAGCATTTGTTTATAATAAAATTAATATTTTCATTTGAGATTAATATTTTATTTTTTTTAAAAAAGTTTTGTGTTATTTTAAATAAGATCTCATTAGTGTCAGGATAAAATGGGACACAGATCAATTTTTTATCCTTTTCAAATAAATTTCTTAGTTTAGATTTTTTTTCTAAAATTCCTGAATTTAAGATAAGCCAAACGTCTTTAAGCGTCATTTCCAATAAATCTTTGATTATATTAATTATTCTATCTGATGTCTGATCTATGATTATTAATTTTTCTTTTTCAAAAAGCGATTCATTTGTTAGTTGCTCATAAAAAGATTGTATATTATCTAAGATTTTTTTTTCATCATATTTTTCAATAGTTTCAAATCTTTTTTTTATTTTATTAATTTCCTCATTTTTGTATCCCTCATTTTTCCCATAAAAAAGTATGATTTTATTTGTTATTAGATTGATTTTATTAATTTCAAAAGATTTTAATATCATCTATTTTTAGATAGTTTCAAAATAAGTTTATTAATAATCGAATATGCAAAATTTTGTTTAATCGTTCTTTCATAGTTTCTTTCTTCGAACTCTTTATCTATATCCTTCATTATAAAATCTTTTTTAATCGTAATTTCACTCTCTTTATTGTTTTGAAATACATTAAATGTAACTTCCGCTACTAATAAATAATCAGTCGTTGTTCCAGTCAAATCTTTTGTTTGTGATAATTTTTCGTAATTGATATTTATATCTAGAATTATTTCTTTATTACTTTCATTGCTATTATACCTCTCTAAGTTTGATTCTAAAAAATTTCCTAATTCATTATCTCCCTCAATATTTATCTCTGTAAAATTAAAATTAGATTTATTGTTAACGGAATACATCGGTGTATATCCACAATTATTTAAAAAAAAGATTAAAAAAAGTAATGTGATTTTTTTTTTTAACATCTGAAACTTATATTATGATATTTATCAGTTTATTAGGTACAAATATCTTTTTTTTGATATTTTTATTATTTAAATATTTATTAATATTTTCATCTTTTTTAACTAATTTTAATAGATTTTCCTCAGTTATATTAGGATTTGTTTTAATCAGACTTCTTTTCCTTCCATTGATTTGGATCACATAATTTATTGTGTCATTTACTAGTAGTTTTTTTTCTATTATAGGCCATTCATATTTTTTCTCCACTCCCAATAATTTTAAACTTTCTGATGCAAAATGAGGAATTACAGGCATCATAACAATTAAAATTTTTTCATAATTTTTTATTAAAGAACTTTTGGAATAATTATTCTCAATTTTTTTTGTTAATTGTGAAAAAATTTCATAAAAATTTGCTATAATTTTGTTATATCCAAAGTCATTCAAATTATTAGTTACATTATTGACAAATTGATTGGTTAATTTATCAAGTTCAATGTCATCATTATTATGGTTATTTTGTTTTATTTTTTCTAAAATTTTCATGTTGAGATTCCATAATTTTTGTACAAACTTGTAAGATGCCGCTATGCCCTCGTCTGACCACTGCACATCTTTTTCTGGTGGGCTGTCTGATAAAATAAAAAGTCTCGCAGCATCAGCACCATAATTCTCAATAATTTTTTCAGGGTCAATAATGTTTTTTTTAGATTTGGACATAGACTCAGAGGGACCTACTTTTACTTCTTGATTATTATCTTTTTCTAAAAATTTCTTTCCATTAATTGTGACTAACTCGTCTGGACTTATCCAATTGCCTGATTTATCTTGATAAGTTTCATGACACACCATGCCTTGTGTAAATAAACCCTTAAAGGGTTCCTTAATATTTATTTTGCCACTTTTATAAGCCAAAGCATTCATAAAAAATCTTGAATATAATAAATGTAGAATTGCATGTTCAACACCACCAATATATTGGTCTACCGGCATCCAGTAATTGATATCTTCTTCACTAAATCCATAATCTTTATTTTGTGGTGAACAAAATCTTAAAAAATACCATGATGAGTCAACGAATGTATCTAGTGTATCAGTTTCACGAGTATAAGATCTTCCATCAATTATTACTTTTTTCCATTCTTCATTTAAATCTAGGGGATTACCAGAGGTCTTAAATTTCTCAATTGATGGAAGTTCAACAGGAAGCATATCTATTGGTATTTTTTTCGGTTGATTATTATTATCGTAAATAATCGGAATCGGGCAACCCCAGTATCTTTGTCTAGATACTCCCCAATCCTTAAGTCTAAAGTTAATTTTTTTCTTACCATAATTATTTTTTTCTAAATGTTCAATTGCCATAGGGATTGACTTATCAGGTGATTTTACTCCGTTTAAAAATGATGAATTAATCATGTAGCCGTTATCGACATAAGCTTTTTGGTTTACTTTAAAGCCTTTATCTTCTTTATTTGGGGAAACGACAGTCGTTACTGATAAATTATATTTTTTGGCAAAATCTAGGTCTCTTTGATCATGAGCTGGACAACCAAATACAGCACCTAACCCATAATCCATCAATACAAAGTTTGCGAAATAAACAGGGACCTTAATTTCTTTGTTTAGAGGATTAATAGCTAAAAGATCGGTTTTAAAACCTATTTTTTCAGCACCAGCTAATGACTCTTCAGTGGTACCAGTTTTAGAGCATTCCTTTCTAAATTTTTTAAACTTTTCATCATTTTCATAAAACTTTGCAATGTGATGATCAATTGATAGTGCAAGAAAAGACATTCCAAAAAGAGTATCAGGCCTAGTTGTGTAACATTCTACATTTTTAATTTTTTCATTACCTTCAATTTTAAATTTTATTTCACAGCCAAAGGATTTCCCTATCCAGTTTTTTTGCATAATTTTAACTTTATTTGGCCATTCATTAAGCTTGTCTAAATTATTTAATAATTCCTCTGAAAATTTTGTAATATTAAAAAACCATTGATTAAGTTTTTTTCTTTCAACCACAGCACCAGATCGCCACCCCTTACCATCAATAACTTGTTCATTTGCAAGAACAGTTTGATCAATAGGGTCCCAATTTACGTAATTTTCTTTTCGGTAAACAAGTCCTTTATCAAACATTTCTAAAAAGAATGCCTGTTGGTGTTTATAGTATTCAGGGGAACAAGTAGAAATTTCTCTGTCCCAATCAATTGAAAGTCCCAATTTTTTTAATTGAGATTTCATTATTGCAATATTTTTTTCTGTCCATGTTTTTGGGTCAAGATCATTTTGTCTTGCAGCGTTTTCCGCGGGCATACCAAATGAGTCCCATCCCATTGGATGAAGTACATTGAAACCTTGTAAGGATTTAAACCTAGCCAAAACATCACCTATCGTGTAGTTTCTTACATGACCCATGTGGATTCTACCCGACGGGTAGGGAAACATCTCAAGGCAATAAAACTTTTTTTTATTTTTTTCTCTCTTGGTTTTAAAGACTTTATTTTTTTCCCAATGTTCTTGCCACTTTTTTTCTATGATTTTAAAATTATATTTTTCCATTTTATGTTGCTTAAATAAGCAAATAAATTATTGTTCATCGATTTTAGGCATCTCAAAATCTGGATCAACTAAAGGAGCCTCTGCTTTTAATCTTGCGGCTTCTTTAAGGATTTCTAATTTAATTTCTCTAGCTAAAGTAGATTGAATTTTCGATGTTTGGCATTTATTTGAGTTATCGCATTTTTTCTTAAAAACAGCCACATCAATTCCATCAGATCTTATTTCATTTGATAGAAACTTTATTTGTATTTTCAAATGTTCGTCAATTGTAGAATTATTGTCTGAAAACCAGTCTGTAATAATGATTCCGCCTGAATAATCAACATTGCTTAAAGGAGTAAAATCTAAAAGGCTTAAAGAGGCTCTCCACATTTCGTTCGATGTTGCAAACTCAAATGTACCACCACCTTTTTGCTTACCACCAAATAATCTATAACCTCTTCCTTCTTGGATATTTTTTTCAACTCTTTTTTTTACATTTGGGTCAACTTTTCTAGCATCAACTGGTTTGTAAATTCCACACCCTGAAATTAAAAAAATTAAGAGACTTGTAAGTAAAATTTGCAGTTTTTTAGAGTATTTCTTATCAAATATCATTAGTAGGTGACATTATTAAAATTAAGCTTAATTACCACTAAATAGCCTGAAAAAAAGAATTAATTGTGTGACATTTATGCAACAAATTTCAATTAAATGATAATAAAAATAGGGATTCCAGTCAAAGAAAATTAAATTATGCTAATTATGCGGAGTTATTAATATTAATAATAAATACAAGGAGAAAATATGGATAACTTAAAAAAAGTAGGGCTTTCAGCTCTAGCTGGTTCTCTTGTAGCATTTTCAGCACAAGCTGGTGAACTATCAGTTTCTGGTGGTGCGAAAATGACATACACAGCAGACACAGGAAATGAAGACGTTGCACACGATGGTACAAGATTTGGTTTACAAAAATCAGTATCAATGAAAGGAAGCGGTGAACTAGATAATGGTCACACAGTTTCTTGGGCACAAGTGATAGCAACTACTGGTTCACTTACATCAACTGTATTGACTTATGATATGGGTGATATGGGTAAATTAACTTACCAAGAAGACTCTGGTGATGTAGGTATCGGTAAAATCGATGACTTAATGCCAACAGCTGAAGAAGAAGTAACTAATGGTATCGACACTGAAGCTGCATCTAACGAAGCGTTAGTAGGTATAGTTGATAGTGGTACAAGTGGTTTTAACTACACGTACTCTATGGATATGGCTACAGTAAACGTTGGTTATTCACCAAACACTTTTGGAAGTAACAATGATGATGGTGCTAACTCAGGTGCTGGTGGAAGTAAAAGTTCTACTTCAATAGCTGTACAAGCTACTCCAATGGACGGCTTATCAGTATTCGTTGGAACAGGTGATAAAGGAACTGCAACTCAAGAAGATGATCATGATACATATGGTTTCACATATGCATTCGGACCATTAACTTTTGGTTACCAACATTCTGAAATCGATTTCGCAGCAACAGGTTCTAACGATTTAGAAACTGATGCATTCGGTATCGTATTTGCAGTAAATGACAACTTATCAATTTCATATGGTGAAAGAGATACAGAAGCTGAAGGTTCAGCTAATGACCAAGAAGTTGAAGGTATGTCAGTAGGTTACTCAATGGGTGGAATTTCAATTGCTGCTCACAGCAACGAAGCTACAAACATTGCTAACCAAACTGATAACGTTTCAGAACATACAGAAATTTCTGTTTCTTTTGCATTTTAATTGCATAGAAGCTGAAGCTTAAATTCAAAAAGGCCCTATATTTTTTATAGGGCCTTTTTTTATTCAAAATTTTTCTAAAAATTTTAAATATTGATTATAATTCTTGTTCAAGTCTACTGACGTTTTATAAACAGGTTTTCTCGCTTGGGCAAGACTGACAGTTTTAATTCCAGTTTTATTTTTCGTGTGATCTATACAATTTTCTTCCCATTCTAAATTACAAAAATCTATTAATTTTTTTGTTTCACTGTTTTTATCACTAACTAAAGTTTCATAATTGCATTCATAAATATAATTTGGAATTTTCTCACTCCAAAAATTCATCATATCTTTGTACATATCAATAAATTGTAAAAGAGTATTCTGATCATAAGTCCATGATAAAGAGGAAGCATCAAAAACATTTTTATAAATCGATAAAGCTGTATCTTTTAAGTTTCTTTTACAATGAATTATTTTTGCATTAGGAAAAAGAATTTTAATAAAACCTGTCCACAGAAAGTTGAGGGGCGCTTTATCAAGAATTATTGATTTTTTATTATAATATTGATATTTGCTTAAGATATTTTCAGCTAACTTTTTTGGAAAATCATTTTTTTTTTGAAGTATTTCCTCAACAAACTTTGTCTTATTAATCTGATCTAAAAAAGAGGATCTAAGTATAGATAATTCACCTGCTCCAAACACTCCAGAATGAGATGAAATTATTTGATGTGTTAATGTAGTTCCTGACCTTGGTAGGCCGACGATAAATATTAGCTCTGGTTTATTTTTAGATATATGTTTATCAAATTCATATTCTTTAAATATATTTTTAATTTTTTTAAATAATTTTATTTCATCATCTATTGTGTAATTTTTAATTGTCTTAAATTTTTCTTCATTAGCTTTAATAAAATACTCTGCAGATTTTTCATAATTCTTTTGGTCTGAAAACGATTTTGCTATTGCAAAAAATAAGGTTGATTTATTTTCATCTGATAAATTTGTATCTTTTGTTTTTTCAATCATTAATTTTTGGTGAGGGTCATTTTCTGAATAAAAATTTGATCCACTGTACATTTTGTGAGCCACAATATTATTTGGATATTTTTCATGAAGAATTCTTAAAATTTCTTTAGATTTTTCGAAATCACCAATTACTTGAAAAGCTCCAGCATAATTAATTAATAAAGTTTCATGATTTTGATTTAAATTATATCCTGCTTCATAGAATTTTAGTGACTCTTCCATTTGATTTAAGTCTCTTTTTAAATTTGCATAATTAACTAAAACATTAAGATCTTTTGGATTGATCTCTAATGCCCTTTTGAAAATTTCTTCAGCCATTTCAAATCTTTCCCAATTTCTATAAAGTGCTCCTAAATTACATAGAATACTTATTGATCTTGAATTTACTTTAAGCCCAGAATTAAAAGTTTTTTCTGCCAATTCAAAATTCTTCAATTGTTTATATGAGAGACCAATTAAGTTATAAAAAGTAGTTTGTGATGGATCCTTTTTGAGAAGAACTTTGGTTTTTTCTATTACTTTTTCATAGTTACCCACTAAAAAAAAATTTTGAATCTTTTTATACTCATTTTTTATGTGTGATATATCTATTTTTTTTATCATTATTTAAAAAAAGAAATTGAAGCCATACCATGACATTTTAATAGTTTGATTATTTTAAGATTTTTGTTTTTAATACCACCTAAACAAACCACTTTTTTTTTGGTTTTTTTCATTAAATTTAAAAATTTATATATACCTAAACCTCTTTTGTTTTTTTGTGAAGAAAATAAAGGGGATAAAAAAATACAATCAACATTTTGCAGTTCTTTTAATCTTATTTCTTTTATATTATGTGCAGATCCTAGTAACTTAAATTTTTGCTTAAAATTATAACAATTAAGATTTAATTCTTTATTAAATGATGGAATATATGCTCCATCTAGGTTTAACTTAATAGCAAGTTTAATGTTATTGCTAAGATAAAATTTTATGCCTCGTATATTACAGGCTTTTTTGATCTTAATAATTTCATTAATATTTAAATCTTTCTTATAATTCCTATATATTACAGACGTTGCTTTTGATAATTTATTAATTAATGTATTTTCAAAAGTGTCGATATAACAAAATAATTCTAATGAATTTTTATGCATAAGTCAGTTAATAACTTAATCGATATCCAAAACAAATTAAAATTTTTAAATAAAAACAAAATTCCTAAAATAATTGCTGTTAGCAAAACTTTCTCTAATAAAGATATCATACCTTTATTGGAGTATGGTCACAAAAACTTCGGAGAGAATAAGATACAAGAAGCTGTTGAAAAATGGTCAGAAATGAAAAAAAAATTTTATGATGTGGAATTACACATGCTTGGAAAAATGCAAACAAATAAAGTAAAGTTTTTAATACCATTATTTGATTATTTACACTCTTTAGATAGTCTTAAATTAGCTGAGAAGATCTCGAATGAGCAAATTAAACAAAACAAAAAGATCAAAATTTTTATTCAAGTAAATTTAGGTGAAGAAAGACAAAAAAGTGGAATTGATTTAAAACAATTAGATAACTTTTATTATGAATGTTCATTTAATTTAGATTTGAATATAGTTGGACTTATGTGTTTACCACCACAAAATATTCCACCAGAAAAATTTTTCATGGAATTAAAAAATCTTGCAACAAAACTGGGTATTAGTGAGTTAAGTATGGGGATGTCCAATGATTATGAAATTGCATCAAAAAATGGCTCTACTTTTTTGAGAATTGGATCGAAAATTTTTGGACAGAGAAGTTAATAAATTTTAATAAAAGTATTTTTTTGTATTATACGAAGTAAAATTTGCATATCATTTTTATTTATAGCCACACATCCTAATGTAGGTTTATAGTCTTTAGTTAAATGTAAAAAAATCGCACTTCCTTTATAAGGAATTACCTTTTTTGTATTATAACTTAACTCAATAAGATAATCGTATTTATAATCCTTTCTATATAATTTTTCATGTTTAATCTTTTTATTCACTTTAATTAATTTATTATAATTTTGATTTTTTGAGTCATTACACCAACCCATATATTTCATAATTTTGACTTTTTTTAATTTAGTTTTAAAAAAATTGACTTTATCATGTCTAAAGAAAATTTTATTTAATTTAAAAATTCCTTTAGGTGTGCATTTATCACCCTCTTTTTTATTTTTTTTTATACCGTTTTTTCCAATACTACATCTAAATTGAAACTCATCTACTTTAAGTGTATATTTTTTTTTAAGTGAAATAATCATAATCTATATGTCTGAACAAAAAATATATATCATCAATTTTAAATCATTGTATGATATTTTTGATGAAGTTAAAAACTTATTAAGCTTTAAGATTTTCCAAATTAAAATAGATCAAATTGATAAAAAATTAATTCAAAATGAAAAAAATTGCATTTTTATTACTGATGATATTTCAAAAATTGATTTTTTAAATGATAATAGAGTACTAGAGTTAAATTCTTTACCAATTTCATTTACAAAATTAATTGAAAAAATAAATCTGCTTTTTCTGAAAATAAATTTTCAATCTAAATCTGAAGTTCAAATAAAAAATTATTTTTTGGATTTAAATGAAAGATCAATCAGTAAGCAAAAAAAAAATACTAAATTAACTGAAAAAGAATTAGAAATCATTTTATACTTATCAAATAAAAAAAAACCAAAAACAATTTTAGAACTTCAGAATGAAATTTGGAAATATAGTGATGAATTAGAAACACATACTGTTGAAACACACATATATAGATTAAGAAAAAAAATAAAAAAAGTTTTTAATGATGATAATTTTATATTAAGTAGTAAAGAAGGCTATTACCTCTAATTATTTTTGTATATCAACATTAAAGCTGATAACAATTCTATCTTCATTAGATAGGTTTTCTTCAACCGAGTGATGTAGATATGAAGGAAAAATTAATAAATCTCCTTCATCTGGGGTGAAGCTTAATGCTTCTGCAGAAAGTTCTGTTTGTTTTGTTTTTGATGGAGATTTCATAATTCTTTGATCAAGAGGGTCAAAAAATTTTATTTTACCACAGTTTTTTTTTGCTTTGACGTAATAAGCAGCGCTTAAATGACAGTTTGGATGAAAATGTCTTGTGTTATAAGAATTTTTTGTATTAATCACAGACCACATACCTTCAAATCTAATTTGCTGCGTAGTGCATTTCCAACCAAAATCTTTTGTTATAATCTCAAATAAAGTTGGAGAAATAGCGTTTAAAAATTTTTTGACTTCATCACTTTTAGCGATTTCAAAATATGGTGAATGCCATCCACCACCAGCATTTGATAGTTTTAAACCGTTCTTATCCTTTTCTCTAAGCTTGTAAATATATTTTTCTAAATCCAAGTTTAGTTTCTCATAATCATCCACCTTTGTCTCAAAAATGGGCGTTGGAAATAGTTTATGTATTTTTTTATTAGACATTAAATTCTCGCACCTATAATTTGAATTACTTTAGATGACATTTTGGTTCCTTCATTTAAACAATTACTTATAGTTAAGTTTTTAATATACCCATTCAAAAATCCAGCAGCAAATAAATCACCAGCTCCAGTTAAATCAAGAATTTTTAGATTCTGTTGAGCAGGACACTCAAAAACATTTTTTTTATCAATAGCCATAGAACCTTTAGAACCTCTAGTTATGATTATAACTTTGTTTAATTCTTTTGCAAAAGAAATAACATTATCAAAATTATTGGTATCAATTAATGACATTATTTCTTGTTCATTAGCAAAAACAATATCAAGTTGATTTTTTACTAGTTCTAGAAAATTCTCTTTGTGTCTTTCAACACAAAAAAGATCTGATAATGTCATCGCAATACATTTTGAATTTTGAATTGCTTTATCAAAAGCTTTTTTTGGTTCTCCTTTGTCCCATAAATATCCTTCAAGAAATGTAATCTCACTTTCTGTTATTTTTTGGGTATCTATATCTTTCTCATTTATTTTACCTGCTGTACCCAAGTAAGTGCACATAGTTCTTTCAGAGTCTGGTGTGACTAATATCAAACATGTTCCTGTTGGAATTTGCTCTTTTTTTTTTGAATAAATAAATTTAACATTTTCTTTTTTAAGACCATCTTCATACATTTGACCAAATTTATCGTCGCTTACTTTTCCAATAAAACCAACATTATTATTAAGTTGAGACAAACCAACAATTGAGTTTGCCACAGAACCACCAGAAATGGTTCTTTCAATTTTTAGAGATGATAATAAATTATTTAATTCTGACTCGTCAATCAGTTTCATGGTACTTTTGGTTAATGAATTTTTGATTAAATATTCATCAGTTACTTTACAAATGACATCAACAATTGCATTTCCAATTCCTAAAATTTTCATTAAGCTTTTTTGGTTAAAATAGGTTTTTTTCTTTTAGGATAACAACTAGTGCAAATTTTACAAGCAATTCCATAACAATCTCTAGCTTTACAATACTCTCTTCCATAATAAATAATTTGAAGATGAAGTTTATTCCATCTTTTTTTTGGAAAAAGTCTTTTAAGATCCCTCTCGGTCTGAGTTACATTTTTACCATTCGTTAAACCCCATCTTTGAGCCAACCTATGAATATGAGTATCTATTGGAAAAGCAGCATGGCCAAAGCCTTGTGACATCACAACACTCGCTGTTTTATGACCCACCCCAGGTAATTTTTCTAATTCCTCAAAAGTTTTTGGAACTTTACCTCCATGTTTTTCCATTATTATTTTTGAGAGATTATAAATACTTTTTGCTTTTATTCTAAAGATACCAATTTTTTTAATAAGTTTTTCTATCCTTTTTCTACCTAATTTTAAAAAATGATTAGGTTTATAATATTTAGGATATATATTTTTTGTAACATTATTTACATTTACATCTGTACATTGAGCAGACAATAAAACTGATATTAATAAAGTAAAAACGTTTCGACTCTTAAGAGGTACTTTTATTTTTGGATAAATTTTGTTTAAATAATGTAATACTATTTTTGCTCTTTGAGCTTCATTCATTATTTGAAATTCATAAGATCTCTCATTGAATAAAGACCAGATTTTTTTTTCATCAACCATTTAGCTGCTGATAAAGCTCCTTCTGAATACAATGCTCTATCAAACGCCTCATGGTTAAGCGTTATTATTTCTTTACCACTTGAAAATTTTATCTCATGTTCTCCAATTACTTCACCTTTTCTGATTGAGTTAAAGTTTATTTTATTTCCATAAGGAAATGTTTTCTTATTAAGATATTTTTTACCTATTAATTTATAAAAATCTTTTTTTTTGCCCACTGCAATTCCTTTTCCAAGCATTAAAGCAGTGCCCGATGGATAATCTTTTTTGTATTTATGATGTGTTTCAGACACTTTACTTAAAAAACTTTTATCAAGGGAGTTAGAAGCTATTTCAGTTAGATACATTAGAAGATTTATTCCCAAACTCATGTTACCTGCTTTTAAAATCGGAATTTTTTTTGAATATTTTTTTATTAAATTCTCTTCTTTTTTTGTGAATCCAGTTGTGCCAATAACTACTCTTTTATTCAATTTTGAAGCAATTTTCAAAACTTCAAACGTACATTTTGGAATAGTAAAATCTATTATTAAATTTGTTTTTTTGAAAACTGTGATGTTATTTTGAGATATTTTAATCCCATGTATTTTTTTATTTGTTTTTTTTACTTCAGTTAATGCAACTAATTTAAATCCTTTATCAGATTTTATAGATCTAATTATTTCTTTACCCATCCGCCCCAAACATCCAGTAATTCCTATGTTAATTTTTTTCATTAGAAGATTAAAAATAAAAGTATCATAAGTACTAAAACAATAATACCCCAAATACTTAAATTCTTTAGAAATAATTTATTGTTAATGTTAGACTTTATAAAACTTGGAAGGATTAATATTAAAATTGAAATTAAAGCTAAAGCAGGAATAATTTGATCTAATGTCATTAACTAGTTTTTCCAAAAGTCTTTCGCTCTTTGAAAAAATTTTTTAATACTAGGGTTAGATCTTTCATTTTCTATTTTTCTAAATTTTTCTAGTAATTCTTTTTGTTCTTTGTTTAATGATATAGGAATTTCTGTTTTAACTTGTATGTATAAATCTCCAAAATCTCCCCTTCTCATAAATGGCATACCCTTCCCTTTTAGTCTAAATTGTTTACCATTTTGTGTTCCTTCAGGAATCTTTATCTTAGCTTTACCCCCATCAATAGTAGGTATTTCAATTGTTGATCCCAATGCAGCATCCGCAACAGAAATTGGGAACTCAAAAAATAAATTTACATCTGATCTCTTAAAAAGTTTGTGAGAGTCCACGTTTATAAATAAATATAAATCACCACTTGTACCACCTCTTGTACCCGCCTCACCTTTACCCGCGAGTCTAATTCTAGTCCCGTCATCTACACCCTTTGGTATTGTTACTGATACTTTTTTTGAAGCCTGTATATTTCCCTGTCCATTGCAATCATTACATGGATTTGTAATTTCCTCACCCACACCCGCACATTGAGGGCAGGTTTGTTGAACAGTAAAAAAACCTTGATTTGATCTTACCTTTCCATTTCCGCCACAATATGTGCATCTCTCAGGTGAGTGACCTGGTTTAGAACCATTACCTTTACATGTATTACATTTTTCAGTTGTAGAAAATTGTATATTTTGTTTTTTGCCTGTGTAAGCTTCTTCTAGAGAAATTGACAAATCATATCTTAAATCTGATCCTCTATTATAAGATTCTTTTTTTGAACTTCTTCTGCTACCGCTAAATTCACCAAAAAAATCTTCAAATATATCTGAAAAATCTGTGGTGTTAAAACCTCCAAAACCTCCGAAGCCTCCTCGTCCACCACCACCATTTTCAAATGCTGCATGACCAAAATTATCGTAGTTTTCTTTTTTAGATTTATCAGATAAAACTCCATAAGCTTCACTTGCTTCCTTAAATTTATCCTCAGCTATTTTGTCACCAGGATTTTTATCTGGATGATATTTTACAGCAAGTTTTCTGTAAGCAGATTTTAATTGATCAGGAGTTGCGTTTTTATTTACGCCGAGGACATCATAATAATCTCTTTTAGCCATTTATTAACTTGGACAAATAGATGTTCAGTTAAGCGCTTTTTTCTTTATTCTCGTCTTTTACTTCCTCAAAATCCGCATCAACAACATTATCGTCTTTTTTTCCTTTGTCATCTTTACCATCATCTTTGTTAGAATCTGGTTTATTACTTTGTTGGGATTTATAAATTGCCTCTCCAAGTTTCATTGATGCTTGGACTAAAGCCTCAGTTTTCTTCTTAATATCTTCAATATTATCACCTTTTAAAGCTTCTTTAACTGCATTCGAACAATCCTCAATAGCTTTTTTTTCTGCATCTGAAATTTTTGAACCATGTTCTTTTAAGTTTTTTTCAGTTGAATGAATTAAAGTATCTGCTTGATTTCTTACATCTACAGCTTCTCTTTTTTTCTTATCAGCTTCTTTATTTGCCTCTGCATCCTTGACCATTTTTTGTATTTCGTCTTCACTTAAACCTCCAGATGCTTGAATTTGAATTTTTTGCTCTTTTCCTGTTCCTTTATCTTTTGCGGAAACATTTACTATCCCATTTGCGTCAATATCAAATGTTACTTCAATTTGTGGAACTCCTCTTGGAGCAGGTGCAATACCTACTAATTCGAAGTTACCTAAAAGTTTATTGTCAGTTGCCATCTCTCTTTCGCCTTGTAAGACTCTAATTGAAACAGCAGGCTGATTATCTTCAGCAGTAGAAAAAACTTGGCTTTTTTTTGTTGGTATAGTTGTATTTTTTTCAATTAATTTAGTAGATACTCCACCCAAAGTTTCTATTCCTAATGACAAAGGTGTAACGTCTAATAAAAGAACATCTTTTACATCTCCCTGTAAAACACCGGCCTGAATAGCGGCTCCCATTGCCACAACTTCATCTGGATTTACGCTTTTGTTTGGGTCTTTTCCAAAGAAATTTTTAACTTCTTCGATTACTTTTGGCATTCTAGTCATACCACCAACCATAACTACTTCATCAATTTCACTAGCACTAATTCCTGCATCCGCCATAGCAGTTTTGCAAGGTGGCATAGTTTTAGCAATTAAATCTTCAACAAGAGCCTCAAGTTTTGCTCTAGTCATTTTTAAGTTTATGTGTTTTGGCCCTGTTTTATCTGCTGTAATAAATGGTAAATTGATATCTGTTTGTTCAGCAGCTGATAGTTCAATTTTAGCTTTTTCAGCAGCTTCTTTTAATCTTTGTAGAGCAAGCTTATCAGATTTAAGATCAATTCCATTATCTTTTTTAAATTCTGAAATTAAATATTCGACGACTGCGTTGTCAAAATCTTCACCACCTAAAAATGTGTCACCATTCGTTGATTTTACTTCAAAAACTCCATCACCTAGTTCTAGAATTGAAACATCAAAAGTTCCACCTCCCAAATCATAAACAGCAATTTTTTTATTTTGTTTTTTATCTAAACCATATGCTAAAGAAGCAGCTGTAGGTTCATTTATAATTCTTAAAACTTCAAGTCCTGCAATTTTACCAGCATCTTTTGTAGCCTGTCTTTGTGCATCATTGAAATATGCTGGGACTGTAATAACTGCCTTTGTGACAGCTTGACCTAAATATTTTTCCGCAGTTTCTTTCATTTTTTGAAGTATAAAAGCAGAAATTTGAGAAGGAGAATATTTTTGTCCCTTAGCCTCGATCCAGGCATCACCCTTTTCAGAGTTTACAATTTTAAATGGAGCAGCTTCAATATCTTTTTTAACTGTCGGATCTTCAAAATTTCTACCAATTAATCTTTTTACTGCAAAGATTGTATTTTCAGGGTTTGTAACTGCTTGTCTTTTTGCTGGTTGCCCAATTAATTTTTCATTTTCATCATTAAATGCTACAACTGATGGTGTCGTTCTTGCACCCTCAGCATTCTCCAAAACTTTAGCTTGCGTTCCTTCCATAATGGCAACACAAGAATTTGTTGTACCTAAATCTATTCCAATTATTTTACTCATATTTGAATTCCTCTACTCGTCATATAGGGTTTAAATTTAAATCTACAAGCTGGCCTCATTATTATTTATCCTTAAAATTATCCTTATTTTCTTGGGTTTTTTCCTCATTTTTTGTGTTTTTTTTTGAGACTCCAACTAATGATGGTCTAAGTAGTCTATCCTTAATTGTAAAACCCTTTTGAATTTCTTGAACAATTGTTCCAGTTTCTTTTGTTTCATCTATAATCTCCATCATCGCTTGATGAAAATTGGGATCTAATTTTTTATTTAAGCTTTCAATAGGTTTAATATTATTTTTTTCGAATATAGATATTAAATCCTTTTTGATAATTTCTAAATGTTCTAATGCTTTTTTTAAAGCCTCTGTACCTTTTAGTTTTTCATCATTTTCTAGAACTTGTTTTGAACGTTCTAAGTTGTCAATTAAATTTAAAGCTTCTCTCGCGAAATTAAATCCACCATATTCAAAAGCATCTTCTTTTTCTTTTTCAAATCTTCTTCTTTGATTTTCCATTTCAGCAAATGTTCTTGCTAATTTATCTTCTAACTCAATAATTTTTTCCTCAGGTGTAATTTCTTTAACTTCTTTTTTTTGAGCATCTACTTCAGACTTAAAAGACTTATCTGCATCAATGTTTTCTTCATTATTTTCTGAATTGACTTTTTTATCTAAGTTTTCCTCTTTTTCCATAAGAACATATATGGTAAGGATTTTATAAATTTCTAGATGTTTATGGTAAAAATTAGAAAATTGCTTATTGGTACCAATAATAAGGGTAAATTAAAAGAAATTAGGAATTTATTACCTAAATATATTGAAATTTATTCTACGTCTCAATTCAATCTTAAAAGTCCAAAGGAAAATGGCTCAACTTTTAGAGAAAATTCATTAATTAAATCTAGGTATTTTTCTAAAAAAACAGGCTTAATGTGTTTAGCAGATGACTCTGGTTTGGAGATAGATTTAATAAATAAAAAACCAGGTATTTATTCAGCTCGATGGGGTGGAAAGTATGGCAATTTTAATAAAGCGATTAAAAAAGTTTATAATGAACTTGATAAAAAAAATAAAAATTGGAAGTTAAAAAAAGTTAAAGCTAGATTTATCTGTGCTTTATCAATTTCAAACTTAAATAAAAAAGTAGCATGTGTTGTTGGCAAAATTGATGGATAT